>JBDHAL010000154.1:0-8011 GCA_039588075.1 Gemmatimonadota bacterium
GGCGTCTTTCTCCGTCGTCGGCCGGCCCTCCTCCCGGGAGGCGCAGGAAGTATTGGCCGCCAGGCCTATGGCGAGCGCGGCGAAAAACGTGATCGGTGTTGAGATTCTCATGATTTCGGCTCCTGTTCCCACATATCTGGTTTCGCATCTCAGCTTTCCTGCCTTCCTGTAGGTGAGACGATTCAGTCGGCCGGAATTGCACACCGGTGTGCCGCTCACTTCTTGCCACGGCCGAGCCGGCGGGGTAGCATGCCGTGGTGCGGTTAGCTGGGCCGGCTAACCGACCGGGAGCCCCGGCCGATTCTCACATTCCACCGCTTTTGCTTTTCGGTGCGCCGGATTGCTGGCGGACCGCATCACCAAAACTCAATCGGAGGTGGCGCCGTGGGCGGATTCTTCGGGGTTGTATCGCGTGACGACTGTGTAGCCGACCTGTACTACGGCACCGACTATCACTCTCATCTGGGCACCATGCGAGGCGGCATGGCGGTCCGGAACGGTGAGGGGCTCACGCGTTTCATCCACGATATCACGAACACGCAGTTTCGCAGCAAGTTCGAGGACGATCTTCCCAGGCTGAAGGGCGGTACCGGTATCGGCGTGATCAGCGACTACGAGGACCAGCCGCTGATCATCGGCTCGCACCACGGCACTTACGCGATCGTGACGGTCGGCAAGCTGGACAACCTCGATGACCTTGTGGCGGCGGCTCTCGAGAAGGGCGCGCATTTCTCGCAGATGAGCGGTGGCGAAGCGAATCCAACCGAAGTCGTGGCGAACCTGATCGACCGCGGAGACAGCTTCGAAGATGGGATACGGCTGGCCCAGGACGCGATCAAGGGGTCCTGCTCGATTCTGTTGCTCACCGACGACGGGATTTACGCGGCGCGCGATCTGCTGGGCCGCACTCCAGTCGTCATCGGAGAGAAGGCGGGCGCCTACGCGGCGACGCTGGAGACCTGCGCGCTGCCGAACCTGGGCTACACGGTGACGCGGTATCTGGGGCCGGGCGAGATCGTCCGCATCACGCGAGACGGGGTCGAGCAGCTACAGCCTCCCGGTAAGAAGATGCAGATATGTGCGTTCCTCTGGGTGTACTACGGTTATCCCGCTTCTGACTACGAGGAAATCAACGTGGAGGCGGTTCGCTACCGTTGCGGCGGTTTCCTTGCCGAACGGGATGACGTTGAGGTCGACCTGGTCGCCGGCATCCCGGACTCGGGAACGGGTCACGCGATTGGGTATGCCAATGCGGCCGGGGTCCCCTACGGACGGCCGTTCGTGAAATACACGCCCACCTGGCCGCGCAGCTTCATGCCCCAGGATCAGAGAGTCCGGGACCTGGTGGCGCGGATGAAATTGATTCCGATTCGCGAGATCATGGAAGGCAAGAGCCTGCTGTTTTGCGAGGACTCGATCGTGAGAGGCACGCAGCTACAGGACATCATAAAGCGGATCTTCGAGCACGGCGCCCGGGAAGTCCACATGCGACCCGCCTGTCCGCCGCTCGTGTTCGGCTGCAAGTTCCTGAACTTCTCGCGTTCGAGATCGGAGCTCGACCTGGCGGGCCGGAGGGCGATCGAAGAGATAGATGCGAATGGCGCCGACCGCCTGGACGAATATTCCCAACCCGATTCGGAGCCGTACTGCGCGATGGTCGAGAGCATCCGGGCGCGCCTGGGGCTCACCACGTTGAGATACCAGAGGCTAGACGATTTGGTCGCCGCGATCGGTCTGCCGAAGGAGTCGGTCTGTACTTACTGTTGGGATGGAGCGGAAAGCTAGGTGATTCGACAGCCGACAGCCGACAGCCTTCGCTCGACTTCTAAGTTTTGTTGGATGTTCGACTTTCGACTTCCGACTTTCCATGTTCAACTCAGCTGCTGCGGCGCTTAGCTGGTGGTCGTGAGTCGGGAGTCGAGCGTCGTTAGTCCAACAATACTTAGACGTCGGCTGTCGGCTGTAGGCTGTCGGCTGTTGCTTCCCCCCCTTTCCCTGTGCAGAGGCTTGAATCAATCGACGCACACGGCGCGTAGTATACAATAGAACACCCAATCGGCTCACTGGCTCATACGGAGGTCGCTATGATCGTCCCAGGCCATGGTCCGTCTCCCTCACTTCATGACATCAACCGGCGCGACTTTCTGCGCACATCGGCCCTGGCGGTCGGTGGTGTGGCTGTGGGCGCCTGCCTGAACGGGTCGACGGGGCCGCCGGATGAGGCGGCGCGTGTCGCGGCGGTTCGCGGCACCGATTTGAGCCGGATGACCCGCGACGTCTTGGAAGGCGTGGGCGGAATCGAGCGGATCGTTGGCGAAGGCGAGACCGTCTTCATAAAGCCGAACATGGTGACGCTCCCCTGGGCCACGGAGGGTGACATCTTCCACGGTGGGGAGTGCACCAAGCCGGAGATCGTCATTGCGGTGGCCGAGGAGTGCTTGAGGGTGGGCGCCGCCGAGGTAGTGATCGGCGACGGCTCCCATCTGCCGACGCTGAACTGGCAGGCCGCGACGACTTTGGACGGCTCGACCAACCTGGCTCGCGAGGTGGAGCGGCTCAGCGCTCAATACCCGGGGAGCGCCGCCGTGGCTTCCCTGGAGACCGATTCCCCGGATTGGGTAGAGCTCCCATCTCGTACCTACATGGGCAGGATCGCCGTCTCGAGTCTCGTTGCCCGGGCCGACCGGGTGATAACGATCCCCGTCGCCAAGACCCATTCGTGGGCGCAGCTCACTCTGTCGTCAAAGAACTTCGTAGGCGTGACGCCGATGCAGCGTTACGGTACGAGGATGGAGGGGGGATATTGGGATCGCGGGCGGGTTCTCGACCACAGCACTCCGCGGTCGATCGCCGCCATCTATCTCGATATCGTCGACGGCGTCAATCCCGACCTCGCGATCATCGACTTCTCCATCGGGATCGAGGGCGACGGCCCGAACCGCGGCCATGGTGGGCGAACGGTCGACATGAGAGAGCGGCTCGGTTCCTGGCTGCTGATCGCCAGCACCGACATCATGGCGGCCGACGCCACGGCGGCGCGCATCATGAGTCACGACATCGGCGCGATCACTCAACTCGGGTTGGGCTATGAGTTGGGCCTGGGCGAGATTCGCCAAGACCGGATCGAGGTCGCGGGCGAGCGACTCGCCGATTTGCAGGTCGAGTGGGCTCCGGCCGTGCTCAAGAACCGCCTTGGACTCTGTCCGTTCTCGGCTCCGCACTTCGCAGCACGCCGCACCGCTCACCGCTGGACCTAAGGACGGTTCGTCCAGCCTGCAAGGTCCGGCGACCCGTTGGGGGGTCGCCGGGCCGACTTCTACCGGGTGCTGGCAGGCCTGAGGCTTTCGATGATCGTGGCGTCAATCCAATAGTTGTCGTTGTTGCCGTTTCGAGAGCTGGCCACGAATATGTACTTCCCATCGCGAGTGACCGTCGCGCAGACTTCGGACGATCGGGAGTTCACCGGCTCTCCCATGTTGACCGGCGTGATCCAGTCACCCTCGCTATCCTTGAAGCTGATGTACATGTCCGGGCCACCTACACCGTCCGGTTGGCCGTGCCTGTGGAAGATCAGGTAGCTCTCGTCGGCCGCAACGAACGGCGACCCCTCACCGTACTCCGTGTTGACGACGTCCCCGAGATTCTCCGGGGCCGAGTAGCGGCCGTCGATCAGGCGCGAGACATAAACGTCACCGCCCCCGTGACCGCCCGGTGCCCCTGATGCGAAGTAGATGCTCCCGTTGGCGGCAACGGAGAACAACCAGTGTAGGCCTATGGAGTTGGGTCCGCCTTCTATCGGCTCGGGCTCGGACCAACCGGCGTCGGTCTTCGCGGTCACCCAGATGCGCTCGTCTCGAGTACCACTGTCATCGGGACGCATGGAGAGAAAGAACAAGTTCCTACCGTCGTGTGAGAAGAACGGCTCTCCTTCTCCGTGGCCGCTGTTTCCGAATGATGCCGGCCGCGGCAGCGTCCAGCGGCCGTCTTCCAGCCTCGACGTGAGGATTCTTCCGGTGTAGTAACCCGAGTCGCCTTCCCGGAAGGACGAGCTCCAGAACGCTTCATCGCCGATTGGGGAGAAAGCCGCGACACAGTGCTCGGATCGGTGAGACGCGACAATATCGGCTGCAAACAGAGTAGCTTCCGAGCCGGGCTCTGCCTGGCCCAGGAAGGGGCCGCGCAGAGTGGGGAACGCCGGTGGAGACGGGTCCGCTCCGGCAGTTACCAAGAACTGCGCCACCTCATCGCGTCCGTTCGCTCGAGCCTCGTTGAGCGGTGATATTCCCGAAAGGCTACGCGAGTCGATGTCGGCTCCGCGGGCAATCAACAACTCGGCGACCTCGACCCGGCCCTTCTCTCCGGCATAGTGCAGGGGCGTGCGGCCGTACCTGTCTCGCTCGTTGATCGGCATTCCTCGATCGATCAGCGCTTCGACGATCTCCTTCGATCCACCCTCGGCCGCCGAGTGCAGCAGCGTGCCGTCCTTGTCGTTTCTCATTCCGAGGTCGGCGCCGCCCTCGGCCAGGATCGCGAACAGCCGGGCGAGCCCGTTCTCGGCGGAGAGCATGACCAGGGCGTTGGCGTCCGGGCCGGCTTCAGGCACCTCGGCGCCTTCCTCCAGTAGAAGGTCCACTACGTCGCCGAAACCACGCCAGGTGGCCAGGCTGAGCGGCGTATCCTGGTACCTGTCCAATGCGTTGACGTCGGCACCGCCGTCGAGCAGCAGGGCGGCGACGTCAACGTTCCCGGTCTCCCTCGCTACCAGCAGCAACGGCGTTCGGCCATAGTCGTCCCTTAACTCGGTATCAGCGCCTCGCCGAACGAGAAGCTCCACGACATCACCGCGGGACCTCACCGCCGCCCAGCTAAGGGCGGTCTCGCCTTGATGGTTTCGGGCGTTGATGTCCAATCCTCGATCCAGCAGTAGAACGGTCACTTCCGCGGAACCCGAACGAGCCGCATAGTGGAGAGCGGTGGCCTCGCCCCTGTTCTCCGTGGCGTATTCTGCGCCTTCCGCGATCAGCAGCTCGACGACCTCCAGGTGGCCGTCGTACGCTGCCCACATGAGCGGAGTATCACCGTCAGCATCCTTCGCTTCGACATCAGCGCCGCTCTCCAGCAGCAGGCTGACGAGTTCTACCTGCCCGGCGCCGGCGGCGTAATGTAGCGGCGTGCAGTCGCGGTCGTCGGTACTGAGAGCGAGTTCCCGGTTCTGGTCGAGTAGCAGGCGGACCGCAGAGACGTCTCCGTCGCGTGCTGCCTCGAATATGTCCTGTGCCGTTGCCTGTGCGGAGAGAGAGGATGCGGCAACCAGGAGGGTGATGAGTGTCGCCCCGGCCTTCATGGTCCGTCTCCTCGCCGGCGGTTCATGCCGGCCGTTCTGGAGAAAGTGTGTGAGAAGATGTCCTGGCTGGGGCCACCGAATTGGACGCTTGGGTGCGCCAGATAGTTGCCGGGGTCACCCGTGGTGGGCGACCCCGACGGAATCGACTGACCTCACTCCGCCCGCAGCGCGACGATCGGATCTACCTTTGTCGCGCGGCGCGCCGGGAAGTATGTTGCGATCAGCCCCGAGGCGAGCAATGCGACCGCCACCGCCCCAAAGGTAAGGGGATCGAAGGGACTGACGCCGAACAGGAAGAACGAGAGGCTTCTGGTGACGCCGAGCGCGACAAGAATGCCGACGAGGACGCCGATGACGGCAAGTATTGCGCCCTGGCGAACGACCATGGACAGCACGTCGCGGGTCTGCGCTCCCAGCGCCATGCGGATCCCCAACTCCTGCGTGCGCTGCGACACCGTGTAGGCCATGACGCCGTACACGCCGGCCAGCGATAGGACGAGCGCGATGATCGCCACCACCCCCATGATCTTCGCCATGATCGTGTCGCCGCCCAGTGATTCGTCTATCTGCGCTCGCAGCGTCCGGACGCTGTAGGCGGGGATATTGGGATCGAGCGCGAGTACTTCGGCGCGGACGGCCTCGATGAGGTTCTCCGGTGGCACGGTCGTCTCGGCCAACCAGCTGAGGCTGCGCGCCATGCCTTGAAGGGCGGCGAAGTACACCATGGGACGGAGCTGGCTGTCGGCGCCGTTGTTCTTCGTGTCGGCGACCACTCCGACGACCTCGCGGGGCCCGGAGTAGAACTCGATCTCCTGTCCGATCGGGTCGCTATCGGGCCAATGCCTTTCCGCCATCGTCTCGTTGATGAGGATGACGCGGCGCATGCCGGCGCGGTCGCCGTCCTCGAGGTCGCGTCCCCTAACGATCGGAATGTCGAGCGCGGCGAAGTATCCGGGGAGCACGCTCAGGTAGTCAGTAACCTTCCGCTGCGAATCGTCCTCGATCACCTCGCCGGCCAGCGAGTAGTACGTCGCGCTGTTACCTTGTAGCGGTAGAATCGTTGTCGCGCCGACGGCTTCAACCCCGGGAATCGACGCGAGGCCCGATGCGAATCGCGTGTGGAACGCGGCGACACTCACGGTGTCAGGGTACTCCTTCTCGGGAAGCGTCACTCGCAGGGTCAGCAAATTCGACTGATCGAATCCCAGATCGGCGAGGCGAAGGCGAACGAACGCCTGAACGAGAAGCGCCGATGAGACCAGAAGGACGAGCGCCAGCGACACTTCTCCGACAACCAGCGCTTTTCTCAGGCGTTGGCTCTTGGCGGCCGTGCCGCCTCTTCCACCTTCTTTGAGAGTATCCGTCACGTCTGACTTGACGGCTTGGAGAGCCGGGGCGAGACCAACCAGCAAGCAGGTCAGCAGCGTCACCGCTGCGGTAAACATAAGGGCGCGTGGGCTCAACGTGATCTCATCGACGCGAGGGAACCACGACGGCATCACCGAGACGAGCCCGCGGATCCCGATGATCGCGAGCACGACACCCAGGATGCCACCCAACACGGAAACGATCGCCGCCTCCGTCAGGAACTGTCGGACGATTCGCGACCGTTCGGCGCCCAGCGCGGTGCGGACCGCGACCTCGCGATCGCGTCCGGCGGCGTGGGTCAGCAACAAGTTCGCGACGTTAGCGCAGGCGATCAGCAACAGGAACAGCACGGCCACGGTCGAGATCAGGCTTCCCATCTTGAACCCCTCGCCGAAAACCTGCTCGTGCAGCGTGACCAGCCTGGCGCCGTTGCCCTTGTTCGTGTCGGGAAATTCCGCGGCGACCTGTTGCGCGATACTCTGCACTTCCTGCTGGGCCTGCTCCTCCGTCACACCGTCGTTCAATCGGGCCAGGACTCTCAGGTAGTGGCTGTTGCGCGCCTCCTCGCCCGTCACACTGAAGGGAGTCCAGATCTCGATTCCGGGAGTGACGAACCAGAACTTCGGGGGCATCACCCCGACGATCGTGTAGACTTCACCGTCCAAAAGCGCCGTGGTTCCGAGAACGTTAGGGTCGCCACCGAATCGCCGCTGCCACAGACCGTCGCTGATGATCAGAGCGTGTTCCTGGCCGGGGATCTCTTCATCCGGCGTGAAACCGCGACCCATGACGGGCTGGACGCCCAGTACCTGAAAGAAGTCGTGCGCGACCCGCTGCCCCCTCAGTCGTTCGGGCCGGTCACCCCCGGAGAGGTTGAAGCTCGCTCCGGTCATTGCGGCTACCCTCATCGTTCGACTTCGCTCGCGCAGGTCGAGGTAGTCCGGTACCGAGAACGAGACGTAGTTCCAGCCTCGCTCCGAGTTCGTCGTGTAGGCCGAGTAGAGGTCGCCGGAATCCGGGTAGGGCAATGGACGAAGCATGAACACGTCCACCGCGCTGAAGATCGCCGTGTTGGCGCCGATACCGATCCCCAGAGACAGAACGGCGATCGCTATGAGCCCCTTGCTCCTGCGGAGCGCGCGAAAGCCGTACTTAACGTCTTGCCAGATCCTCTCCATGGTAATCTCCACTACGCTGGCCTTTGAAGGCTTGTCCGTACTTGGGATTTGAGGGTCCTGCCCGCATGGTAGCCCCTACGATGGGAGGGGGTATTGGGGTTTCGTTGGAGGATAGAGGATT
>JBDHAL010000155.1:0-13051 GCA_039588075.1 Gemmatimonadota bacterium
GCATCGACAACCATCCGTACGGCGGAGTGAAGGACTCGGGGCTAGGGCGTGAAGGGGTGCGGTACAGTATGGAGGAGTTGACGGAGGTGCGGTTGTTGTTGGTGGATCTTCGGCACTGAGGCGAGCTTTAACTGCAACTGCGGAACTCCGAACTCCGCCTTTCGAACTCCGAACCGGGCACAGCGAGTTCAAATCACTGAGTTGCTGTGCCACTTTCGGAGTGCGGTGTTCGGTGTGCGGTGTTCGAAATTGCTTTTCTCCCAATAAACCGAGCAAGCCCTCGTTCACCCTCGCGTTTCTCGAAGACGCCTTCTTCATAGAGCAAGATCTCGAAGTCGGAAAACGCTTCGAGCAGCTCGCCTCGCTCCAACGCGTATTCGCGTCGTATGTCTCCGCCCAGGGTCTCGATCTCTTCTACGTTGAAGCTCTCGAATACGAGCAGGCCGCCGGGTTTCAGCGCCTTGCGAAACTCGAAGAACAGCGAGCGCAGCAGAAAGCGGGTGTTGACGATGACGTCGAAGGTGGCTTCGGGCAGGACGAACCGCTCGAGGTCGGCGTGGATTGGGTAGATGGGGAGTTCGTCGTCGGAGGCGCGGTGCGCGAGGCGTTGGAGCCCGTTCCACGAGATGTCGACGGAGACGACGGTGAAGCCGCGGCGCGCCAGCTGGAGCGAGTTGCGGCCGGCGCCGCAGGCTACATCAAGAGCGAGGCCCGGCGGTTCTAGCCAGGCCTCTGCTTCTTCTAGAATCTTCGCGGGCTCGTCGATATCGGCCCAATCGCCGTCGGCGTAGCGTTCGTCCCAACGGGCCCGCTCGTCCTGTGACATCGATATCGCCTAGGGCGCCGCCTCCCTCTAAAGAACTTCGGTCTTGCGCGGGCCCGTCGCCTCCTTGGCCGGGAGCGCGTGGCGGAATATCCAGCCGCCCCGTTCGCCGAAGCCGCGGGAGCGCCGTGCGAGGTCGAAGACCTTGCCGTCGGCCAGCTCGGTGTCTTCGGCGATCAGCGAGACCGCCGCGGCGTCGAGCTTGGCCGGTTCGAGGTTTAGAGCCTCGCAAGCGCGTGAGAGGGCGGAGGCGCAATCGGGCGCCACCACCTTGGCATGGAACTGCTCCGCGGTCCCCAGGTACTCGTGGCCGCGGAATATCACGCGGAACAAGTTCTTCTTCGTCTTTTTGTCTTTGCCCGTCATATGTTAGTCATCTTGGATGGATCGAGGGCCTCGTCGGCCTCCTTCTCGCTCATCAAGCCTTCCTGCACTACCAGGTCGCGGACGGTCATATCCAGCTCTAGCGCCTTTTTGGCCAGCTCGGCGGCCTTGTCGTAGCCGAGGGTCGGCGCCAGGGCGGTGGCCAGGGCCGGGCTTCGCTCCGCATACCCGCGACAGACTTCCCGGTTCGCCTCGATACCGGAGATGCAGCGATCCACGAAGATATGACTCACGTTGGCCAGGATGTCGGCTGACTGCAGGAAATTGTACGTCATGACCGGGATCATGACGTTGAGCTCGAAATTGTCGAACTGGCCGGCCACCATGATCGTCGTGTCGTTGCCCATCACCTGGGCGCTGACCTGGCGGACCGCCTCGCAGATGACCGGGTTCACCTTGCCGGGCATGATCGACGACCCGGGCTGCGTGGCGGGAATCGAGATCTCGCCGAACCCGGTGCGCGGGCCCGAGGCGAGCCAGCGGATGTCGTTGGCGATCTTGCTCATGCCGACCGCGACGGTGCGCAGCGCACCGCTGCCCTCCACGAGCGCGTCGCGGGCCGCCTGCGCTTCAAAGTGATTGGGCGCCTCGACGAACTCGTGCTTGAACAACTTCGACAACCCGGCGCTCACTTGCGGCGCGAACTTGGGGTGCGCGTTGATACCCGTTCCAACCGCCGTACCGCCGATGGCGAGCTCCGACAGGTGAGGTAGCGTGTTCTCCACCCGCTTGATGCCGTGCTCGATCTGGCTGGCGTAGCCGCTGAACTCCTGCCCCAAAGTGACCGGCGTCGCGTCCATCAAGTGGGTCCGCCCCGTCTTCACGACATCGGAGAACTCCTTCGCCTTCGCGCCAAGCGCCTCGTGCAGCTTCTTGAGCGCCGGTAGCAAGTCTTCTACCACGGCTGTCACCGCGGCCACGTGAGACGCCGTGGGTATCACGTCGTTGCTCGACTGACCCTGGTTCACATGGTCGTTCGGGTGCACATCCTTGGAACCGATCGCGCCGCCGAGGATCTGTGTCGCCCGGTTCGCGATCACTTCGTTCGCGTTCATGTTCGTCGACGTGCCCGAGCCGGTCTGGAAGATGTCGACCACGAACTGGTCGTCCAACTTGCCGTCCATCACCTCGCGTGCCGCCTGCTCGATCGCCTTGCCGCGACGCTCGTCAACGACTCCAAGCGATATGTTGACCTGGGCCGCCGTCATCTTTATGGCGCCCAGAGCGCAAACGAAACGGCGCGGGAAACGCAGCCCGCTGACCGGGAAATTCTCCACCGCCCGCTGGGTCTGGGCCGCATACAGTGCGTCGGCCGGGACTTTCATCTCGCCGAGCGTGTCCTTCTCGATTCGATACTCGCTAGACATGACGTCGCTTCGCTCCTCTGTCCGGCACGAGGATTCAGGTTGTGCAGAACTAGACAAGATAGGGCTGACAGACAGAAGACGCGATAGCGGTCGCGCCCTCCCTTTCGGCGGTAATGAATTTCGAAATTCCAATGGTACCGCGGGCCCCCCAAGGGGTGCGGCAGGGGTCGTCGAGCGAAGTTTGGAGCGCACCGGCCCGGCTCGCGCCCTTGCCCGGTGCACGCGCGACACGGAGCGAGATGACCCCTGTCGCACCCCGCCGCAAGCGCGTCTGGCGGCCGACCGGCTGCGGGATTACCGTCTACCGTCCACTGTCCACAGTCTACCGGAATACGGAGTGAAGCATGCTGCACAGCCGTCATATACAACCGCTTGTCGTGGCCGCACTTCTGGCGGTCACAGCCTGTCAGCCGGAGGCCGGAGAGCGCCCCGGGGAACGCGTCGAGGAGTACATGGCCGCTTACGATCAAGTCGAGGCGCGGATGCAGAAGTACGCGCTCACGCCTATGGAGATGGATCTGAGTGGCTTCGGCGAGAGCGAGCAGCAGCTGATCAGGGAGTTGCTGACGGCGGCGGAGCTGGCCGACGAGATCTTCTGGCGACAGACCTCTCATGCGGCGCTGCCGATGAGGGGCGAGATCGAGGCGTCGCTGCACGAGGACGACCCGGTCCGGATGTTCTACATGGCGCAGGCGGGGCCGTACGACCGGCTGGACCACGACGCGCCGTTCCTGGAGAACGTGTCTCCCAGGTCGCCGGGCGGCGCGTTCTATCCCGAGGACCTGACGGCGGATGAGTTCCAGGCCTGGGTCGACCAGCACCCGGAGGACCGCGAGGCTTTCCTTTCGCCGTACACGGTGATCCGGCGCGACGGGGAGGGTCTGGTTGCGGTGCCCTACCACGAGGAGTACGCGGACCTGGTGGAGCCGCTGGCGATGGCGCTTCGCCGGGCGGCCGACTTGTCCGAGAACGAGAGCTTCGCGCGCTACCTGCGTGCGAAGGCGGACGGCGTGCTGAGCGACGAGTACTTCGATGCCGACACGGCGTGGATCAAGATGGCGGGCTCCAAGTTCGACATCACGATCGGGCCGTTCGAGGTCTACAGCGACGAGCTGATGAGCATCAAGGCGTCTTACGAGGCGAGCGTCGAGATTGTCGACCAGGAAGAAAGCGCCAAGCTCGAGATCTACAAGCGCAACCTCGCCGAGCTGGAGGCGAACCTGCCGTACGAGGATCGCTACAAGGTGGAAGGCGCAGGGCTCACCGCCGAGTTCACCATCGTGCGTGACATATATAGAGGCGGCGACCTCCGCGTCGGCTACCAGCCGGTGGCGGCGAACCTGCCCAACGACCCGCGCGTTGCGACCGAGGTGGGCAACAAGAAGACGTTTTGGAAGAACTTCTTCGAGGCCAGGCTGGACCGGGTGATCCTGCCGATCAGCCAGGTGCTGGTCGCCGAGGACCAGGTCCAGTACGTGACGCCGCAGGGCTTCTTCGACATGGTACTGCTGCACGAGCTGGCGCACGGCCTGGGGCCGCGCTACGCCGAGACGCCGGAGGGCCGGGTCCCGGTGAACCAGGCGCTGACCACGAACTACTCGTGGATCGAGGAAGCCAAGGCAACGGTCGCCGGCCTCGAGAGCCTTCGCTACCTGATCGAGCTCGGCGTCACGGACGCGGGGCTCCTGCGGGAATACTACACGTCGTACCTCGGCAGCATCTTCCGCACGATCCGCTTTGGCACCGGCGAGGCGCACGGGCAGGCGACGCTGGTGGAGTTCAATTTCTTCTTCCAGAACGGTAGCATCGTCTACGACGAGGACAGCCACCGCTTCGCGGTGGATTATGACCTGCTGCCCGGTCAGATCACCGAGCTGGCCGAGGAGCTGCTGATGATCGAGGCGACCGGCGACTTCGATCGGGCGGAGGCGCTGAAGCAAGACTATGGGCGGATGCCGCGGGAGTTGAGGTCGGCGCTGAAATTGGTGACTGATGTGCCGGTCGATCCGGTGGCGGCGTATGGGAACAGATGGTAACCGGTAATCGGTGACCGGTGACCGGTAACTGCGGGAGGGCTTCTGGAGCTTGAATACATGAAGAGAGTCGGCTGGGGTCTGTTTGCGACATCGGTGGGCGATCGGCGGTTCAATGATCGGTTGCCGTCGCTGGCGGTTGGGGATATCGAGCGGCGCGCTGGGATGGAGCGGGAGTTCTTGAGACGCGTGCAGAGCATCGATTGGGAGGCGTTGAGCGCCGGCGAGCGGATCAGCGCGGCGATTTTCGAGCGGCTGAAGCGGGACGAGATTCAGGAGTATACATATAGGACCTACCTGACCCCGATCACGAACAGGGAAGGGTTCCACGTCTTCTTTCCCCAGCTGCCGGGTCGGGTGCGGCTGCAGACGGTTGAAGACTACGAGAACTACATCGCGCGGCTGAACGGGTTCGAGAAGTACGCGGAGCAGCACATCGAATTGATGCGGATTGGGCTGCGCGAGGGATTCACGCTGCCGAAGCTGGTCCTGGAGGACTACCAGGGCGCCATCGAACCTCACATCGTGGACGATCCCGGCGCGAGCCTTTTGTACGGCCCGTTTCGGAGCTTTCCGGACGGGATTGCCGAGACGGACCGGGAGCGGGTGACGGCGGAGGGCGTCAAGGCGATCAGTGAATCCGTCATCCCCGGCTATCAGGCGTTCCTCGCCTTCATGAACGACGAATACTACCCGGGCGCCCGTGAGACCATCGCGGCTTCGGATCTCCCCAACGGCCAGGCGTTCTACGAGTACCGCGTGCGCCGCTTCACGACGCTCGACCTGACTCCGCTCGAGGTGCATTCCATAGGGCTCGCCGAAGTGCAGCGCATTCGCGGCAAGATGCAGGAGATCATCGAGCGCGTGGAGTTCGACGGGAACTTCGCGCAGTTCATAGAGTTCCTGCGGACGGACGAGCGCTTCTACGTCGACGACCCGGAAGAGCTGTTGCGCCGTACGAGCCTGGTGTTGAAGCGCATGGACGGCCAATTGCCGAAGCTCTTCAACACGCTACCGCGCCTGCCGTACGGCATCCGGCCGATCCCCGACTTCATCGCGCCCAAGACCACGACCGCCTATTACAGCCCGGGCGCTGGCGACGGCACGCGCGCCGGCTATTACAACGTCAACCTGTACAACCTGCCGAGCCGGCCGCTCTACGAGATCGAGGCGCTGTCGTTCCACGAGTCGGTGCCGGGGCACCACCTGCAGATCGCTCTGCAGCAGGAGATCGAGGACCTTCCAGCCTTCCGGCGCTTCAGCGGCTTCACCGCATTCGTGGAGGGCTGGGCGCTTTACGCCGAGCGCCTGGGTCTGGAGACCGGATTCTATCAGGATCCGTACAGCGACTTCGGGCGCTTGAGCTACGAGATGTGGCGCGCGCTGCGACTCGTGGTGGATCCGGGAATGCATTACCTGGGCTGGACGCGGCAGCAGGCCATCGATTTCATGGCGCAGAATTCGGCCCTCAGCCTGCACAACATCGTCGCCGAGGTCGATCGCTACATCGCCTGGCCCGGGCAGGCCGTGGCCTACAAGATAGGTGAGCTCAAGATCCGCGAGCTGCGCGAGTACGCGGAGAGCGAGCTCGGCGACCGCTTCGACGTGCGCGAGTTCCACGATGTGGTGCTGCTCAGCGGTGCCGTCCCGATGGGCGTATTGGAAACGAACGTGAGTACCTGGGTAGCGGGGAAACGCTAGGGCCGTAGATGGCAACCTGGCATAGGTATTGCACTTTTCACGTTCGGGAATAGACTTGAACGAAGGAATCATGCTGCGTCTACTTGCTTCTCTGCTCTTCATCGCCCATATCGGGGCGGTTACCGGTCCGGCCGTCGAAGCTTCGACGGACGGACGGAGCGGGCATGAGTGCGCCCAGATGCTGGGGCAATCTGACTCGGACGTGGTCACCTCGCCCTCGGACTGCCCGTGCTGCGGGTTCGATGGGTGCCTGGGCAAGGCCAACTGTTCGGTCGGGTCCGCGGCAGTAGTCCCGGACGGGGCGGTGGCAATGGCCGCCGCGAGCGTGAGCGTTTTGGACACGGAGTTCATCGGATCGCAGAACGGTTACCTCCTACCACCCACCTCTCCACCACCCAAAGCCTAGCCTCTCAAAGACATCGTTGTCGTATGCACAACCGGCGAGCTGTTGCCGGGTGTGAGCGTCATCTATTGAGCGCTCTGCCGTGAGAGGCGAGACATGATAAATACACAAAGAGCCATCCGCGTTGTGGCTGTGTTGCTGATCGGAGTGCAGTCCCTCGCGAGCGGCCAGTTACCAACGCAAAACGATCGACCGGCGCCGTCCGTGAGCGACACGCTCCGGCTGGCGGACGCGCTCGTTCTGGCGAAGGAAGCGAACCCGTCTTTGCAGGCGGCACGGCTGCGTGCCGATGCGGCGGCGGCGCGCGTTTCGCAGATGGGCGCGCTTCCCGATCTCCAGGTGAACCTGGGCTTGATGAACCGGCGCGTCAGCGACTTCGGGGGATCCGAAGACCCGATGACGAAGAACACCATCGGGCTCGCCCAGCGGTTGCCGTGGCCGGGACAGTTGGGGTTCGGCGAGGACCGAGCTGAGCACCTGGCGCTGGCCGAGCGATTAGACGCCGACGAGGCCGAGCAGCGCTTGCTGGCCCGCTTGAAATCGGTCTACTACCGGCTCGCCTACATGGATCGCGCGATCCTCATCATGAGCGGAACGCGCGAGCTGCTGCGCGACTTCCTACAGGTCTCATCCGCGATGTATAGCGTCGGCACCGCGCTGCAGCAGGACGTGCTGCAGGCGCAGGTCTCCGTCGCACAGATGACGGAGGACATCACGGTGATGGAGCAGGACCGGCTGGCGATGGCGGCGCGACTCAACGCGCTGCTTGGCAGAGGTCCCACCGTGGCGGTCGGCGCCCTCGAACTGCCGCCGCCGGGGGACGCGTTGCCCGATGTCGAGGGCCTGATGGAGCTGGCCGTCCAGGGTCGTCCCGCGCTTCGCGCGGCGCGCGAGCGGGTGCAGGCCGCCGAGGCCGGTTACCGGGCGGCGCAGCGGGGCAACTATCCCGACTTCACCGTCATGGTCGAGTACAGCCAGCGGCCGAACTATCCGGACCTCGCCACCGTGATGGTCGGGCTCAGCTTCCCGCTGTGGTCGGGCTCGCGAGACGCGCCCGACGAAATGCAGGCGGTGAGGTCGATGGAGGAAGCGCGTGAGCAGGATCTCTACAACGAGACATTCGCCGGACTCGCCGAATTACGAGCCCAGGTCGAGCGCGCGCGTAATCTCTCGGCGCTGTATTCGACCTCGATACTACCTCAAGCCCGCGCCGCGGTCGAGTCAGCATTGTCGGCGTATCGAGTCGGCAGGGTGGAATACATGACGCTGCTCGGAAACGAGATGACGGTCAACCGCTATCAAATCGAAAGAGTC
Source organism: Gemmatimonadota bacterium (assembly GCA_039588075.1). Taxonomy (GTDB): domain Bacteria; phylum Gemmatimonadota; class Gemmatimonadetes; order Palauibacterales; family KS3-K002; genus JBDHAL01. The sequence goes on from JBDHAL010000155.1 coordinate 8,026, forward strand.
CGCCTCACCGCGGAGTATCACCGCGCCGTTGCCCAGGTCGAGGCGATCATAGGTAATCAGCTGGAAGGTGTACGATGAAGTATCCGAATCCAAAGATCGTGCTGGTCGCAGCGGCTCTAAGCGCTTGTGGCTCCGCCGAAGAAGAATCTCCCATGCCGGGCATGACCGCCGAGGAGCACGCCATGATGCAGGCCGGCGGAACCCAAGGCGAGATGGACAGTACCGGCGCCATGGTGCGACAGGTTGTGCATCTCACCGCTGAACAGGAACGCGCCCTCGGCGTCGTGTACACGACGGTCGCTCGAGAGCGGCTGATTCGAACGATCCGCACGGTCGGCCGCATCGAAGCGGCCGAATCCGACGTCGCGGACGTCACTCCGAAGATCGACGGGTTCGTGGAGACGCTCTACGTCAACACGACGGGCGAAGCGGTCAGGCGCGGTCAGCCTCTGCTCACGCTCTACAGCCCCATGTTGGTCGCCGCCCAGGAGGAATTACTTACGGCGAAGCGACTGGCGGCGGCGGTGGACTCGTCGACTACGGAGGCCTGGACCGCCGCCCAGCAGATGCTGGAGGCCGCGCGCCGGCGCTTAGCCTACTGGGACATCACTCCCGAGCAGATCGCTCGAGTTGAAGACTCCGGCGCGGTGACCAAGACGCTCACGCTGGTGGCGCCGGTCAGCGGTGTGGTTCTGGAAAAACGGGTCATCGAAGGGCAACGGGTGACGCCCGGCCAACTGCTGTACCACATCGCCGATCTGTCGACGGTATGGGTGGAAGGCGAGCTGTTCGAGCAGGACCTGCAGTTCGTGCCGGAAGGCGCTCGAGCGCACATCGAGGTGGCGGCCTATCCCGGCGTCCACATGATGGGCGAGGTGAGTTTCGTCTATCCAACCGTGGACGTGCGCAGCAGAACGAACCAGGTGCGGCTTACCGTAGCGAACCCGGACCTGCGTCTCAAGCCCGGCATGTTCGCCACCGTGTACTTCGATGCCACGATCGGCGAGGACGTGATCGCGGTGCCGATTGATGCCGTGATTGCTACGGGGGAGAGGAACCTTGTCTTCCACCGCCACGAGGATCGGTCGCTACACCCGCACGAGGTCGTCGTCGGAGCCCGCGCCGGCGATCGGGTACAGATCCTGGCGGGATTGGAGGAGGGCGACGTGATCGTGGCGTCCGCGAACTTCCTCGTCGATGCCGAATCCCGACTAGGTGTCACGAGCGGGGAGATGCCGGGCATGCAGCACGGGTCGGCTGTGGAACCGGATACCACACAACCGGAGCACAACCATGATTAACCGGATTATCGCCTGGTCGCTCCGGAACCCGTTCCTTGTTCTGCTCGCCAGCACTGGCATCCTAGTCGGCGGTGTCTGGGCCATGAGCACGACTCCGCTCGACGCGATTCCGGATTTGTCTGACGTCCAGGTCATCATCCAGACCGATTTCCGCGAGCAGGCGCCCGAGATCGTCGAGGACCAGGTCACCTATCCCATCACGTCCGAGATGCTGAAGGTCCCGGGCGCCCGCGTCGTGCGCGGGTATTCGTTCTTCGGGCTCAGCCTGGTCTACGTGATCTTCGAGGACGGCACCGACATCTACTGGGCGCGCTCCCGGGTCCTGGAGTACCTGAACGCCATCCGGCCGCAGTTACCGCCGGGCGTCGAACCCACCATGGGTCCCGACGCCACGGGCGTAGGTTGGGTGTTCGAGTACGTGCTGGAATCCGACAGCCTGGATCTGGCGGAGCTGCGCAGCCTGCAGGACTGGTACATCCGCTACCAGCTGACGGCGGTGCAGGGCGTCTCCGAGGTGGCTAGCCTGGGCGGCTTCGTAAAGCAGTACCAGGTCGAGGTCAACCCGGAGCGGCTGCGCGCCTTCAACATCCCCGTGACCCGCGTGGTCGCGGCCATCGGCTCCCACAACGTCGACATCGGCGCCCGAGTCCTCGAGATGGGCGGCCGCGAGTACATGATCCGCGGCCTGGGCTACCTGCAGGGGATCGAGGATATCGAGAACGTCGCCGTCGGCGCCACGCCCAACGGGACGCCGATACGCGTGAAGGATGTCGCCACCGTTCAACTCGGGCCGGCGCCGCGCCGCGGCGTGAGCGACCTGGACGGCAAGGGCGAGGTGGTGGCCGGCATCGTCGTCATGCGTTACGGAGCTGATGCGCTGGGAACCATCGAGGCCGTCAAGCAGCGGATCGCCGAGATACAAAGAGGTTTGCCCGCCGGGGTCCGGTTGCGCACCGTATACGATCGCAGCGACCTCATCCATCGGGCCATCCATACGCTGAACGAGAAGCTGATCGAGGAGTCCCTGATCGTCGCCCTCGTCGCCATCCTGTTCCTGCTGCACGCGCGCTCGGCGCTCGTCGCGATCATCACGCTTCCTCTCGGCATCATGATCTCCTTCATCGTCATGCGGTTCCTGGGGGTCAGCGCCAACATCATGAGCCTGGGCGGAATCGCCATCGCCATCGGTGCTATGGTGGACGGCGCGATCGTGATGATCGAGAACATGCACAAGCACCTCGAACGCGATGAGGGAAGAAGGCCACGCGCGGAGATAGTGCTCGAGAGCGCGAAGCAGGTGGGGCCTCCCCTTTTCTTCTCGCTTCTGATCATCACGTTCAGCTTTCTGCCTGTGTTCGCGCTCGAGCAGCAGGAAGGCCGGTTGTTCAAGCCGCTGGCTTTTACAAAAACCTTCGCTATGGCGGGTGCGGCGTTGCTCTCGATCACGCTCGTTCCCGTACTGATGAGCTATCTGATCAAGGGCAAGATTCGGCCCGAATCGCAGAACCCAATCAACCGCGTGCTCCAGTGGATCTACCGGCCGGTCATCGGTTCTGTCGTGCGTCGCCCCTGGGTCGTGATCGCCGGGGCTGCGGTCGTGCTCGCCGCTACGGTCTTCCCCTGGCGGAGGCTCGGCAGCGAGTTCATGCCGCCGCTTGAGGAGGGCTCGATCCTCTTCATGCCGACCACGGTGCCCGGCGTCTCGATCGCTCAGGCGCGCGCCATCATGACCTACCAGGACAGCGTGATCGCCTCGTTCCCGGAAGTCGATGTCGTGCTTGGAAAAGCGGGTCGCGCCGAGACAGCTACCGATCCCGCGCCGCTCGACATGTGGGAGACTACGATCACCCTCAAGCCGAAAGATGAGTGGCGGCAGGGAATGACCTACGAGCGCCTGGTCGCTGAGATGGATCGGGCGGTCATGCTGCCGGGCGTGACCAACGCCTGGACGATGCCCATCAAAGGCCGGATCGACATGCTCGCCACGGGCGTTCGCACGCCGGTCGGCATCAAGATCTTCGGTCCGAGCCTGGACACCCTGCAGATGCTGGGGGAGCAGGTGGAGCGGATCGTTCAGGGCGTTCCTGGAACGCGGAGCGCCTTCGCCGAGCGCGGCGTTTCCGGCTACTACGTCGACATAGATATCGATCGCGCCGAGGCGGCTCGCTACGGGCTCAATGTCGGAGACGTTCACAACGCCATCATGGCGACAGTCGGCGGAATGACCGCGGCCGTCACGGTTGAAGGGCGCGAGCGCTACGCCGTGAACGTGCGTTATCCTCGCGAGCTGCGTGACGACGTCCAGAAGCTTCGCGAGGTCATGATACCCGCCATGGGGGATGTGCAGATACCCTTGGGACAGCTGGCCAGCGTCGAGGTCCGCCAGGGCGCGATGGCTGTGAAGACCGAGAACGCCTTCCCCGTCACCACCATCTTCGTGGACAACGGCGAGCGAGATGTCGGGAGCTACGTCCGCGATGCGCAGCAGGCAGTCAATAGCCAGCTGATGCTGCCTCCAGGGTACACGCTCATCTGGAGCGGCCAGTACGAGTTCATGCAGCGTGTGGTGCAGAAGCTGAGAGTCGTGGTGCCCGTTACGTTGGTGATCATTTTCCTGCTGCTATACTTCAATTTCCGTGGCGTCACCGAGTCGCTCATCGTGATGCTTGCTCTTCCCTTCTCGGCAGTCGGTGGCGTCTGGTTCCTCTGGTTGCTCGGCTACAACACCAGCGTCGCCGTGTGGGTCGGTTTCATCGCGCTTGCTGGTGTGGCCGCCGAAACGGGGGTGGTGATGCTCATCTACCTCGACGAGGCCTTCAACCACAGGAGCCAGGTGGGTTTGATGCGCGATGCTTCGGACGTGGCCGCCGCCGTGCGGGAGGGCGCGCTCGAACGGCTGCGTCCGGTGATCATGACGGTTACGGCCATCATCATGGGTCTCGCCCCCATCCTCTGGAGCGCCGGCACCGGAGCGGACGTGATGAAGCGCATAGCCGCGCCGATGGTGGGTGGGATGGTGTCGGCGACGTTACTTACGCTCGTCGTTATTCCGGCTGTCTATCTGATTTGGCGGCGCTGGGAGGTGATGAGGCAGGTAACCGGTAACCGGTGACCGGTAACCGGTAACTTCTTATTCGGAGGGGCGGATCAGTCGGTGACGGTCGCTTTGTAGCCGGCGGAGGCGATGGCTTCGATCAACTCATCTACCGCGAAACGTCGGCCCTTTGGACCGTCGCCAAAACCGCAAGCGCCGACTGCACCGCACTCACGCAGCCATCGCACTTCATGTCCGGCACGCTCAGCTGAACATTAATCATAAGCAGTTACCGGTTACCGGTCACCGATAACCTTCTACTCGAGCCGCTCAAGCCTGTCCAGCTCCTTCTCGTACTCGGTGAGCGAAAGGCGCCCGTCGACAAATCTCTGCTGCAGTTCCTCCAGAGGCGAGCTGCGCTCGCGCTTCATGCGCGCAGGTTCCTCTTCGCGCTCCTCGCCGCGCCGGTGCATGGCGTGCCTGGGGCGAGTTCGGTCGCCCAGTCGCTTGATCCGCGACTCCAGGTGGGTCAGGCGGGCGTCCTGCTCGTCGTGCTCGTGGTCCAGCTGGCGGTGGTGCTCCTTGTACTTGCGGGCTCCCCAGCCGCACAGCCTCCCGCAGCCGACGAAGATCGCTATGAAGAGTACAATAAACCCGAATTCCATCGCACTGCCTCCGTGCGCTAGGCGTC
>JBDHAL010000156.1:0-7907 GCA_039588075.1 Gemmatimonadota bacterium
GGCGTGGGTCGGAAGACCCGTGCTCGCCATCTCGGTCGCCATGATCGGCGTCGCCACCATCGCCTCGGTTCTGCTCGGGGGCTGGCTCGCCCGGGGGGCGATCGACCACGACGCTTCGGGATCTCAGGCAGTGGCGACCATCGCCGTTCTCCCGTTCGAGAATTTCGATGAAGACCCGTCCGAAGAGTACTTCGGAGTCGGCCTCGCCACGGAGCTTGCCAGTCTGCTGGGCCGGCTGGACGGGGTGAAGGTCGTGGGGCAAGGCTCAGCCAGGTCGCTGCAGGCGGAAGGGGCCGGCGCCCGCCGGATCGGCCGCGAGCTTGGCGTGCAGACCGTCCTGGAAGGGAGCTTTCGCAGGTTGGGCGACGAGTACAGGATCGACGTCCAGCTTATCGACGCCAGAGAGGGGATCCAGTTGTGGTCGGATGCCTTCGATCGGGCGCAGGGCGACGTGTTCGCGGTTCAAAGAGAGATCGCCCGCTCGATCGCCGGGGCCTTGCGGACGGAGCTGGGCGTCGAGCCCGGGGAGATGCCGGCCGGTGCCGAGAACGTGGACCCCATGGCGTACGACAAGTATCTGTGGGGCGTCTTCAACCTCGGGCGAGGGAGCGAGGAGGGCATCCGGGATGCGATCGACAACTTCGAATCAGCGGTCGCCTTCGACTCGAGCTACGCCCCTGCGCATGCGGGCCTCGCCAATGGCCGACTCGCCGCCCTGGAGCGGGCGTCGGGGGACGGGGCGTCCGTTACAGAAACCCTCGTGCTGGCCGAGCGTTCGGCGCGCCTCGCCGTGCGATTGGATCCGCACGACGTGCGAGCCCGTGTGGCGCTCGGGCTGGTTCACTTCTACCGGTTCGAGTGGGAGGCGGCGGAAGCGGAGTACGTGCGGGCGATGGAGCTGGATCCCGACGATCCCCTGACTCGTCAGCGCTACGCGATGCTGCTCACGGCTGTGGGTCGGATCGAAGACGCGCTCGTCCACGCGCAGCGCGCGGTCCAGCTGGACCCCCGCTCCCCGGATGCGCGCTCGACGCGGCTGGCGACGCTGAGGGCTCACGGCCAGATCGACGAAGCGATCGCGGCCGGCCAGGAGATCCTGCTTCTCGATCAACTTCACGTGGAGACGTGGCTGGACCTGGGCCTGCTCTTCCTGTTCCTCGACCGCCCCGCAGATGCGAGCGACGCGCTGGAGCGGTACGCGGAGTTGATGGGAGTGGAGCCTCCGCCGGTTCGCGGGTCGGCCGAGACGGCCGGAGGGCCTGAGGTGGCAGCGGGCGTCGCCGATTGGCAGTCGGTGGCGCAGAGCCTACAGCCCTCGCCGCTCGACCTGGCGATCCTGCAAGACATGGCCGGCGACCGGGAAAGCGCCCTGTCGACCCTTGCTCGAGCCCACCGCGACCGCCACCCGAGCCTGGCCATGGTCGCGGCCCGTCCAGAGCTGCGCTCGCTCCGGGAGCACCCGCGCTTCCGGGCGATACTGGCCGACCTGGGCCTGTGAATCGCGGGCTTCGTCATGCGCCACGGCGTCCGTCGGCGGATCAGTGGCCCGCTGCGTCGTCCCAGTCTCGCCACCGCGCCTTCGACGCCAGCGGCAACCGGTCCCGGGCCCTCCTGACCGTTCCGGGCGACGTTTCATCGTTCGGCCCACGTTTCGTGAAGCGGCGCTGAACGACCCGCCTCCGCGCCTCAGCCATGGCCGATCCTTGACCGTACGCCGTTTTCGTTCTCTCGCCCGCGGCGCGGGCCCAATCTTGCATCCCAAGAAACCGTCCGGGAATGGCGATCCCGTTTCTCACGACGGAGCTGGGCTCGCCGCGGGAGCCGATCGGCTTCGATGACTGCGGAGCGCGACGCCAGGAGCGAGGGCAATGAAGGAAAATCGATGGAGGATGTCCGGCGGCCGCTGGAAGCTCGCGGCGCCGGTCCTGGGCTTCGGCCTGGTCCTGCTGGGTCTGAACGTCGTGGCCCGACGGGACGCCGGCCCCGACGACGCCGGTGGAGCGGACAAGCGGGCGCGGACGCTGCCGTCGGCCGATAGGGTCCCGTTCACCACCGGCGCGCCGACAAGCGAGGCGCCTCCTGTCGAGCTGTTCTTCCAGGCAGCGCTCGAGGACGGCGAGCGCGCCGAGGCGGCGCTTCGGCGGATCCGCACTTCGTGGCGGGATGGCTATGCTCCCCTGTTCGTGGATCTCCTGCGCTTCTTCCGGCCCTTCACGCCTGGAAGCCAGCGCATCGTCCGGTCTCTCGAGGAGCGGACCGGACGGTCGTTCGGATCGGATCTCAACGCTTGGCGCCAGTGGCTGTGGGGACAGGAGCTGGAGCCGCACCCCCACTACGCCCGCTTCAAGGGACTGCTGTTGGCGAACGTGGATCCTCGTATGGAGGGGTTCTTCCGCTACGAGACCGAACCGCGGATCCGGCTCGACGAGATCGTCTGGGGCGGCGTGCGGGTGAACGGGATCCCGCCCCTCGATCATCCGGACCTCATCTCTGCGGAGGAGGCGGATTACCTGGAAGACGATCACATCGTGTTCGGCCTGGCCCTGGAAGGCGAGGCGAAGGCCTACCCCAAGCGGATCTTGGCCTGGCACGAGATGGCGAAGGACGCGATCGGCGGCACGGAGCTGACGAGTGTGTACTGCACCCTGTGCGGCACCGTGATCCCCTACGAGAGCGTGGCGGGGGGGAAGCTCCGCACGATGGGCACGAGCGGACTGCTCTACCGGTCCAACAAGCTCATGTTCGACGAGGAGACTGGCTCCCTGTGGTCCACGGTGACCGGCGAGCCCGTAGTCGGGCCGCTCGTAGGTATCGGGCTGAAGCTGAAGCCGCACCCGGTCGTCACCACGACCTGGGGTGAATGGAGAGAGCTTCATCCGAACACCCGGGTGCTTTCGCTCGAGACCGGATTCTCCCGCGACTATTCCGAGGGAGCGGCGTACCGGGAATACTTCGCCACCGACGAGCTGATGTTCGAGGTGCCGAGCGAGCTGACCGACCGGCGGCTGCCGAACAAGCGGGAGGTGCTGGCCCTGCTCGTCGAGCCGTCCGACGACTTCCGGCTCCGGCCGCTGGCGATCGACACCGGCTTTCTCCGGAAACACCCCGTCTACCCGTTCAGCTTCGCGGGCCGAGAGCTCCTGGTGCTCACCACGCCGGGCGGCGCGAACCGGGTGTTCGAGACTCAGGGGGTGCGCTTTCCGGCTCGCACCGGCGAGGACGCGGCCCGCGCCGCCGGGCGGGCCGTGCGGGACGCCAGCGGCCGCACCTGGCGCGTGACGGAGGGGAGCCTGGTAGCCGAGGGCGGAGACGCGCGCCTGCCGCGGCTCCCGGCCCGCCGCGCTTTCTGGTTCGGCTGGTACGCGCAGTATCCGGAGACCCGGCTCATCGAGGACAACTGACATTGGCGCTTCGCGTCACGTTGTTGGACACATAGCGAGCAAGAGGATGACACAGCTATCCGAGGAGGAAGAGATGAGTGAGCGGAGAGACTTCCTCGTGGCATACGACCAGATGCGGCGAGGAGCGATCTTCGGCGAGCCGACTGCCGGGAGCACCGGACAGCCGTTGTTCTTCCGCTTGCCGGGCGGCGGCTCAGCGCGGGTGCGCAGCAAACACGACAGCTACGCCGATGGTCGGGAGTTCGACGCGATCGGTGTCTAACCAGACGTGCTGGCGCTCCCCACCGTGGAAGGGGTCCGCGCCGGCCGCGATGAGGTGCTGGAGGCTGCCCTGCGCCACCTCCAAGAAGCAATGAGCGGTCGTTAGCGAGGCGCCGCCTAGCGCGGAACGGCCGCCTCGCGGGCACCCGCTTCCGTAGTGAGACTCAGGAGAGCAACCGATGCGGCGAGCAGCACCGCGTCCTTCAGCAAGAACTCCCCCGGCAGGCTGAGGAATGGAAACCCCGCCTCGCCGTAGCTGACCGCCGGCGCGATCAGGAAGATGAGGAGCGTCGCGGCGAAGAAACCGACCAGACCAAGCGAAACCCAGGCGGTCCCGATGCCGAGAAAGAGCACGACCCCCGCGCCTACCTCCAGGACGGCGAGCAGGTAGACGAAACCATCGAACGCGAGGAACGAGAGGGACGCGTCGAGGAGTCCCACGACGGGGCTCGGATCAGCGAACTTGAGAGCTCCGATCCAGACGAGTACCAGCCCGAGCGAGATCCGAAGCAGTGGTTTCGTGATCTGCCTGGCCCACTGAATCAGCGATTTCATCTCGTCCTCCCTGTGCGAGTGATCGGTCCATCTCACGATGCGTGGACGAATCTAGTTCCTGCCCGGTGGCGCGGCCATTCGTCCGGGGCGTCGGCGGAACTCGGCTACGTCGTCGATTTCCGAGTCCGGACGAGGCCTCATGCGGTGACATCGTCTTGCCCATCATGTCCCTTGTGAACCCCGTCATCGGATGTACTCCATCTCCATGGCGTAACCGTACAGCCGTTGCTGCAAGCGTTGGCGACCACGGAACAGCCGCGACTTCACCGTGCCAATGGGCACCTCGAGGATCCCAGCGATCTTAGCATAGCTCAAGTCTTCCACGTCCCTCAGAATCAACGGCACCCGGAACTTCTCCGGCAGCTCCCGGATCGCCTGCTTCACCTCGGCGTCCACGCTGTGATGGAAAAACGATCCCTCGGGATCCCGATCCTGCATCTGTTCGAATACTCTGACCTCCTCAACCGCATCGAGCCGAACCGACTGCCGCTTGCTGCGCCGCCGATATTGGTTGATGAGCGTGTTGCGCATGATCGTGACCAGCCAGGCGCGGCAATTCGTGCCCGGCTCGTACTTGTCCCAGGCCCGATACGCCTTCGTCACCGTATCCTGGACAAGATCCTCCGCATCCGGTGGATCTCCGGTCAGACGCAGCGCCACACTGTACAGCGTGTCCAGATGGACCAGCGCCTCTTCCTCGAATTGCCGTCGCTTGGGAGTCGCGTTCTTTCCCATCGTACCGTCGAAGAACTCCGGCGCCGCGGAGTTCGTGCAGTAGCGATAACCGGTGGGTGGGGATCCGTCCGTAAGGACGTGCCCGATATGGCCGTTCTGTAGGCGCCGCGAGCAGGGCCCCGCGCCCGTCAATCCCATCGATGGAATGCGAAGGAATGTGCAAACCAGATGCCGCGGACCGCGAAGTATGTCCCAGAGCGATCAACCGCTTGTCAGCACTCGATATAGATAAAGCGGAAAGAGTCCGACGAGCGGGCTCCAAGTGTTTCATGAACGGTCGCAGCCGGCCCTGATGGGCAACGCGAAACGTGTCCCGTTCCACCAAACGTCCCCCTTCGCTGCTGCCGTCGGTCCGGCTCGGCCCTGCGTCCCGTGGGGCTGCCGGGGACGTTTCGTGGAACAGTCCGGAGAGCTTCCCTGGCGTCGGGGGAACGACCGAACCGGAGGGCCGCGCCGGGAGCTTATTCCTAACCGTTTGTCCGGCAGCCACTTAGACGTTTCCCAGGAAGACGGGATGGTGGTATGACCGTTGCGCCTGGCTGGGGGCGACTGGTCCAGCCACGCCGCAACGGGTCATGACGCTGCCTTTAGGGCAGGAGTGTCGCATGTGATGCCGCTCTAGCGAGCCATGCGCTCCTTCAGTTCCTCGTGCCAATTCAGCACGACGACGAGGTCGGTCGATTGCGCCGAGCCCCTGAGCAGCACGAAGCGCCCGTCGCCGGGGATCAGGTCGTAGTTGGTGTGCTGCGGGTTCAGTACGTACCTGTCCTCGAAGAGCGTCGTGCGTTGACCGACGGAGAGCGTGGGAGATGTCCGAATGGCAACCGAGTAGAAGTTCCTGTCTCTCCCACGGTAGATCAGCTCTGCGCCGTCCAGCGACCAGAGCGGCTCGGTCCCGCCGTCGATGGAGACCTGCCGTTTCCCTCCGGGCCCGGGCAGAGGTCGCACGTAGATTTCGTCGCGCCCGGATTCGTCGGAGGCGTAGGCGAGCCACTGGCCGTCGGGCGAGACCATGGGCGAGCGCTCGTTGAAATCGGTTTCGACCAGGGACTGCGGTTCCGCATCCGGGCCGGGCGTCACCGAGTATAAGCTCCGCGCGCCGCCCGCATCGGCTTGGCGCATGATCATCGACCGGCCGTCGGGCATCCACGAGGCCTCCCACTGCGCGCTCGCCGTTCCGAACAGCGGCTCGGCCGTACCACTGCCGTCGGCGAGCACCCAGAACAGGTCCCTGACGCCCACACCGTCCCGGTTCCCCGTCGAGAACACGATGCGGGTCCCGTCCGGGGTCCAGACCGGGTAGCGGTTGTTGCCCTCGAAGGTCATGCGGGTCATGGTGCGTTCGACGAAGTCGTAGACCCAGATGTCCGTGTTGCCGCTTTCCTGCCGTGACAATGCCAGGCGGCGCCCATCGGGAGAGACGCGGGGTGCCTCGGGCACCTGCAGTTCCTCGACGATCGTCTCCTCGACTCCGTTTCGGTCCACCGCGACTAGTGACAGCTCGGGCGCCAGTCCGCCGAGGTAGGCCAGCGAACCGTTGCGCGACAGAGTGTACTCGGCCACGGCCGAGTTCCGCACCATCACGCCTTCCAACAGCGAGACGGGCGGCCCCGTCACCTCCAGCTTGTTCGCATCGAAAGGAACCGCTACCAGTGCACCATCGGTAGTTCCGTACAGCAGGTGGCCGGTCGTGGCGTAAGTCGGTCGAAGCCCCAGTATCTCGAAGCGCTTCATTTCACCCGACTCGAGTGAGACTGCCGCGAGACCCGCATCTTCGTTCTGCCCGCTGAAGACCATGAATACGACCGCCTTGCCACCCGGCAGGGCGGTGGGCCAGCGATGGCTGTTCGCCGTCGAGGCCGAGTCGAGGACCGTGATGGGAACGGCTTCGCCGCCCGCCGCGCTGACTCTCATCAGCGGGCTGGTCGTGCTTGGGGTGTAGATGATGAAGTCGTCCTCGGTCCAGGTCCCGCCGCGGAACCCGGCGCCTCCGGTCTCGCGGACGGTCAACGGCGGACCGCCGCGCAAAGCGACCTTCTTGATCGCGCCGTCGGCGTAGAATCCCAGCCACTCTCCGCTGGGCGAGAAGAACGGGGCGCGTGCGCCCTCGGTGCCGGGCAGTTGCCGCGCCTGCAGCTGCCCGATCTCGCGCACATAGAGCGCGCGGTCCGGACCCGTGAAAACGAAGCGCTCGCCGTCCGGCGCGAACGCCAGCACGGACCCATCGTGGTTGGCCACGAGGTTCTGTTCGTCCGGCAACGTGATGGCGAAACGCGAGAGTAAAGGCGCCGGCGGCGAACGCATCCACCCCCAGGCGGCGGCCGCGATGGCCAGGACGGCCACCGCGGCGATCGCCGCGACGTGTGTAGTCGCGAAAGTCCTGCCGGGTTTCGAGACGGCGCTCGCCGCGTCGGCGATCGGTGCTGTCGCCGACGTATCGACGAAGCCGGGCCGCGACAGCGCCTCGGAAAAGCCGGAAGCCGATGCGAAACGGTCGGCGGGAAGCTTGGCCAGCGACTTCTGGATCGCCGCCGCCACGTGCGGCGGAACCGTATCGCGCGTCGCCGTCACCGGGGGCGCCTTCTCGGTGATCACCTTCGCTACGATCGCCTGCGCCGTCGATCCCGTGTACGGCGGATCGCCGGTCAGCATCTCGTAGAGCATCGCGCCCAGTGAGTAAACGTCGCTGCGGGCGTCCAGCTCGCGGTCGCCCATCGCCTGCTCGGGACTCATGTAGTGGGGCGTCCCAACGCTGAGCCCCGTCTCGGTCAGCCGGCTGCCGCCGGCGGCGCTCACCGCCAGCGCGATGCCGAAGTCGGCGACAAGCGGTTGCCCGTCGTGAATGAGGACGTTCTCCGGCTTGATGTCGCGGTGGATGACGCCCTGGCGGTGGGCGTAGTCGAGGGCCGCCGCGACGCCACGGGCGATGCCGACGGCGTCGTCGATCCCCAGCTG
>JBDHAL010000157.1:0-7798 GCA_039588075.1 Gemmatimonadota bacterium
TCTTCGGTGACCCAGGCGCCGGCGCGTTCGTCGCCGCTCTGCAGGACGATCGTCTGCACGTTGGAGAAGTAGGGGTTTGGGAATTTGCTACCTACGGGTTCGCTCGATGCCCAGACGTAGCAGATGGCGCGGGCGTTCCGGCTGAACGGTTCGTCGTCGAAGATGACGAAGAAACGGGCGGCGTAGTCGTCGCCGCGCTTTTCGCGCTCGCGCTGGTTGCCCGGCAGCGTGGCCCGCACCTTCCAGTCCCAGGAGACGGTTACACCTTCTGTGGGCGGGACATCGATCTTTTGCCAGAGGGCCGAGGCGGACTTTTCGCTTTCGGCCTCGAGGGCGAACCGACCGTTCTCCTCGATGACGGCGAAACGGTTGGCTCGGTTGGCCAGCTTGATGCCGGTCCAGTTCTCGAGCGAGCCGTCACCGAATTCAAGAAGAATCGGCTCTGCATTCTGCGCGCTGGCGTTGCCGCCTGGCGAGGCAGCGATGCCAAGTACGAAGGCAGCGACGAGGGCAATAGATAAGCGTCTCACGTTGGGAGGAACGGAGGCGCGGGTACTGTGGTTCCCTTCACTAGTCGCTGAATTCGAGGAACTCGATGGGGGCGCCGTCGTGGAGGATGAAGGCGACCCGGACGCCCTCGGAAGGGGAGTTGGGCTCGATCAAGATCTCGTGCCCCGCGATGGCGGCTTCCAGGTCATCGACCTGGAAGGCCACGTGGGGCACGGTCTTGACGATCTCGGGCAACATGCAGTCCGGCTCGAACCTCAGCCACTCGACGCCGAATGGGTTCGAGTCGAACGGCTTCACCCACATCTTGAACTGCTCCAGGTACTGCTCGCCGGGCCGCTGGACCTCGGTGGGTATCCCGATATGGTGGTATTTCTGTGTCATGCTATTGTTGAAAGCGGAACGGCTGCCGCTGCACCGCTTCGGGCCAGACTTCGTTCATATCATCATCGTAAATGAAGCCGTTCTTCATCACCATGTGAACGCGCTCGCTGTTCTTGATGTCGTCCAGCGGGTTCGCGTCGAGGACGACGAGGTCGGCGAGCTTGCCGGGTTCGAGGGAGCCGACGTCGGTACCGAGGCCAATGTACTCGGCGCCCCAGAGCGTGGCGGCGCGCAGCGCTTGGTGCGGCGACATGCCGCCCTGCTCGAACATCCACAGCTCCCAGTGGGCGCCGAGGCCCTGGAGCTGGCCGTGAGCGCCGAGCTGGATGCGGCCGCCGGCATCGGCGATCGCGTTGACCGTCCTGGCGAGCTCGAAGTGGCCCCACTCGTCTTCCGGCACTAGCATGCGGCGGCGCGAGCGGGAATCGAGGATGCCGCGGGGTGTGAAGCGCAGCAACCGCTGATCAGCGAACACGTCGTAGTGACGGTACCAGTAGTTCTCGCCCCAGATGCCGCCGTAACCGACGATGAGGGTCGGCGTGTAACCGGTCCCGCTGCGGCCGACGAGCTGCAGGGCGTCGTAGCGCAGCGGCGCCAGCGGGATGGCGTGCTCGATCCCGGTGTGGCCGTCCAGCACCATGGTCATGTTCTGCTGGTACATCGAGCCGCCTTCCGGCACGACGAGGATCTGCTCTTCGCGAGCGGCCTCGATGATCCACTGGCGCGCGTCGCGGCGCATTTGGTTGTAGCTCTTCACCGCGGTGGCGCCCTGCGCCTTCAACCGACGGATGTGGTAGCGGGCGTCGTCGAGATTGTTGATCACCGCTTTCTGTGAATTTTCCGCACCGTAGAGGATGAACCCCGTGGAGTAGATCCGCGGCCCGACCATCAGACCGGCGGCGACCATCTCCGCCTGCGCGAACACCGCCTGCGTGCTGGCCGACGGATCCAAAGTAGAGGTGACTCCGTAAGCCAGGTTCGCATAGTACTGCCAGCTGCGCTCGGGATTGATGTCCAGCGAGCTGTACCCCATGTGCGCATGCGCGTCCACCAGCCCCGGGATAACCGTCTTCCCACTCACATCGATGACCCACGCATCCTGCGGAACGTCTACTTGCCCAGTCGCCCCCACCGCCACGATCCGCGCCCCATCCACCACAATCGTCCCATCCTCGATCACCTCGTCCCCAACCATCGTGACGATCCGCGCTCCACTCAACGCAACCGTCCCAACCGGCCGCGCCCTCTCAACCATCAACCGAACATCATAGATATCTGCATCCGGGATGTTGTTGCCATCGCTATCGTCGGCTTCATCTTCGTCTTCATCTTCATCTTCTTCTTCTTCGCCCTCTTCATCCTCGTCGTCATCTTCGTCGTCGTCTTCGAAGATCTCCTCCAGCGTATGACGATAAACCGTCGCCCCCAGCACGTAGGTCAGACTCCTGCTGTCCGCCGCCCAATCGATCCAATCCCCACCGTACCGCGTCAACTTCTTCACCGGAACGCCCGCCCCCGACGCCCCGATCGTCAACGGATCGCCTCCAGCCTTCGGCAACGGCGCGACGTAGACATTGTGCAGCTCCTTGAACGCGACCCATCGCCCATCCGGCGACGCCACGATCTCGTCCGCCTTCTCGTTCTCCATCAGGTGCCGCTCCTCGGCACCGTCCAGCTCGATACTCGTGAGATACGTCCCAGCGCCGCCGTCCTCATGGTAGAGCAGCCGCGTGCCGTCGGCGCTCCAACTCAGCCGTGGCATGCGACTGTTGGAGCCACGGTTCGACGTGGCCGTCACGAGGTGCGACTCATCGCCATCCGAGTCCATCCAGCGGATCTCCAGGAAGAACTCTGACCCGAGATCCGCCCCGCGGTTCACCCTACCGCTACCGGCGAGGTAGGCGATGCGGTCGCCGCTGGGAGAGAAGACCGGGTTGGCGTACTGATTCGACGCGGAGGTGAGGCGCTGCGGTGAGTTCGTGCGGCCCACACCGGGGAGCCGGACCTTCCAGACGTGGCCGCCGCCGTCGGCGCTCCAGCTGGTGAATGTGACCCAGCGGCCGTCGGGCGATATAGACGGTGCGTATTCCAATGCATCGAGTTCGGTGATTCGCTGGGGCTCGCCGTCGGGCAGCGCCATCTGGTATAGGTGACCGACCGCCTGAAAGACGAGACGCTCACCGTCCGGCGTGAACGTCGGCCAGCGAATCATGCGAGAACGGAACGACGCATCGTCGATGGGATAGTCGAAGTGCAACGCGTCGGTCACGCGCTGGCTGACGCTGGCGCGGAACGGAATCTCCGTCGGCTCACCGGTTGCAACGTTGAGCGACCAGATCTTAGCACCGAAGGTGATGACGATCCGCTGCGAATCGGAGGTCCAGGCATAGGCGGGGTAAGCGCCGTGCACCGTCCACGTCTCCATCTGGTCCTTGTCCAGCCCGTTGAAGACCGGACGCTCCACGCCGCTCTCGAGGTCGCGCAGGAAAAGAACGGTCTCGGTCCCAACGCGGCGGATGAAGGAGAGCGAGCGGCCGTCGGGCGAAGGCATGGGCCGGACAGCGCCGCCGGCGCCGCGGGTGATCGGCGCGATGTCGCCGGTCTCGCGATCGTAGCGGTTGACCTGGAAGATTCCGTCGTGGACGTCCCTGTTATAGTCGAACGGTCCGGTGAAGTCGTAGTAGACGTAGCGGCCGTCGGGCGAGACGGAGGGCTCGTTCTGATCGGATGTGAAGCTCAGCTTGTCGACCAACTTCACTCCGGAGCCGCCGCGCACGTGGTATAACCAGATCTCGCCGCCGCCCAGCGAGCGCGTGTTCTTCACGTGCCGCTTGACCACGATGTACTCGCCGCCGGGGGTCCAGTACGGAGCGGTGGGGAGCGACTCGCTCAACTCGGTCAGCTGTCGGCGATTCGAGCCGTCGGCATCCATGAGCCAGATGTTGTCGATGCCGCTTCGGTCGCTGACGAAGACGATGGTCGAGCCGTCGGGGCTGAAGCGCGGCTGCTGCTCCCAGGAGAGTCCGCCGGATAGGAGCTCGGCGTCGCCGCCCTGGCTGGGCAGGCGATAGATGTCACCCAGCAGCTCGAAGGCGATCCAGCTGCCGTCGGGGCTGACGTCGAGGTTCATCCAGGTGCCTTCCTCAGTGTCGAACTCGATGACCGAGGAGGGGCCGTGCTCCGCTTCGACGTCCCAATCGTCCTGTGCTAGAGCGGGAGTTGCCAGGACGGACAGGGTAAGGAGCGCATTGAACGGGGTAAACCAACGGATCGGCGACATGGAAGTTACCTCCGAATCAGAAGCCGCTTATCTGGTAGCTGGGGCGAGTGAATTGTACGGAGAGTCGGCGGGCCCGGCCAGACTAAACGTCACGACGGCGACGATCTTGGGGGAAAAGAAAAGGCCGGCGTGACCTTGATGGTCCGCCGGCCCAGGCCTGTTCGGCCAGGCTATACTACCTGTAACGCTTCAGCTTGCGCGAGCGGGCGCGACGGCGCGCTGCTTTGGCCTTGCGTCTCCTGGCGTCACTGGGTTTCTCGTAATGGCGCCTTCTCTTCAGCTCCCGGAACAATCCGGAGCGAACCAGCTGGCGCCGGAACTTCTTGAGGGCCCAATCCAGGTTGTCCTTTTCGGACAGGATGATTTCGGGCATCTAGAAAACACCTTCCCTTCGTGGTCTGCCGGGCCCAAGAGTCGAAAAGAGACCCCCGGGCGGGAACGCCCGTGAGTCCCTCGCACTGCATCGTGGCCGGAAAGCTAGCCGATCGGGGCCCTGATGTCCATGGCGGCCGGGGGCTGTGGGCCGGTCAGGGCCTGAACAGCTCGGTGCGGGCCTCGTAATTTCGGGCAGAAAGACCGATCAGGCGGATGAAGAGGCGTTTGAGGCCGCGGCCGAGGGCGCGGGCGAGGGCGCTGCCGACGTCGGTTTCGTCCTGGGTGGCCTCTCCGCGCAGCCAGTGCTCGAGCTCGTCGAGGTCGCCGAGCGAGAGGACCTCGACCCGCAAACGGGCGTCGTAGTAGTAGCTACCGGTGCCGGGTGTCGGCCCCGGCATGGGCGCCCGGTACCAGCGTTCGAGGGCGCGGGCCGCCGACTCGATGGTGGCCAGCCACTCGTCGGCCTCGGGCTGCCAGGAGCGGGTCAGGTTGTATTCGCCGGAGAGCGGCTCCTGGAAGAGGATGAGCGTCCAGGTAGAACGGTCGATCAGGCCGTCGGCCAGGAACTTGTCGTGCCATAGCTCGACCTGGAAATGGAAGCGTAGCGGCAGGCCGGAAAGCAGTGGGCGGACGAGTGCCGAGTCGTCGAGCAGGGCGACGGGTCGCACCAGAGCCTGCCAGCCGTTGGCGGGGCTGTCGTAGGACACGGACAGATGGGGGTCCTGGGCCGCCGCCGGAGCGGCGACGGCCGGGATCGCGACGAGCAGAGTCGCGATTAGAACCTGGCGGTTAGCCGCAAGAGGAAGTTGAATCCGCCCGATCCGGTCAACGGGTAAGCGACGTAGGCGCCGAAGCCTCCCAGCTCCAGGCCGCCGCCGAGATCTGCCACCCAGTTGTCGCTATCCGTGAGGTGGTCCCAATAGTTTTCGTCGGTGCTCCAAGCCGCGCCCGCATCGTAGAAGAGGACGATGGCGGGATCGAAATCCATGCTGAACACGTCGCGGTAGTTGTGAACCTGTTCGTCGTTCAGTCGCCAATTGAAGTTCAGTGAAGTCCTGTACTCCGCCTGGAAGAGCGCGAAGCGTTGACAGCCGTAGCCCGGTACGGTTCCGAAAGTCGGATCCTCGCGAGCGCCGCAGTCGAACTGCATCATGTCGTAACCGGGAAGCGAGCCCGCCCCACCGATCATGTGCTGGCGCTGTGCCGGCGTCGGATTGTCTCCGAGCCGTCCGCCGCCGGCGAAGCGGAAGCCGAGAACGGAACCGAGGCTCACGCGGAAGAAGCGTCGGAGGTCGAGGAGGAGGTGGGTGAAATCAGGGTCTTCGCCGGCGAGATTTCCGCCGACGGCCTGCTCGACGCTGATGCGGTTGTACCATCCCGACCACGGCCTGTTCTTGTTGTTGCGAGTGTCGATCCCAAAGGTCGCCACGATGCTCTGCAACTCACCCTGGTCGACCGCCGCGTTTGGCCGAAGCGGATCGCTCTTATTGAATAGGATCGTCCAGACGTTGCGCGTGTTGACGGTGCGGTGATCTTCGCCGCGAAATTCGAAGGAGCCAAAGACGTTGCCCGTCTGCCACCCGAGCAATCCGTACCAGCCCTGGCGCTCGTAGTAGTCGCGGTAGTCGCGTCGGAAGAGGAACAGGGTGAGCGAGTTCTCCAGGTCGGAGAGCTTCCAGTTTTCGATCGGGTCGATGACCGATTGCCATCCGGCCTCCAGCCAGACGTCGCGGTGCCCGAACAGGTACTGCCGCAGCCGTACCTCCCATCCGACATCGCCCTCCTCGGGACTGAACCCGGCCACCGTTCGGTAGATCACAAAGGCCTCGAGTCGAAGCGGGTTGCTGCCGCCGGTCATGATGCGCGGGCCTATGACTATGGGGAGGGCCTCGATTCGGTTGTAAGGCCGCGCGTCGACGAAGATCTCGCTTTCTCCCAGCTCCCACTGGGGGAGCGCGAGAGTTCTGCCTTCCGGCCGGTAGGTCTCCCGCCCCGACCCGGCATACTCGATCCCGCCGTTCGTTCGCCGGTAGCGGAAGACTGCCGTGTAGGTGGTTATGATTCCACCTACATCTCCCCGGTCGGCGCCGATGAGGACGCCGCCGACGACCGTCAGGTTGCCGCTGACGCGGGATCCTTCAAGGAGAGTGATGTCGCCGTTGTAGACAACCAGGTCGCCGTCCACGATCCCGGCGATCTCCACGGGCCCTCCCAGAACGGCGACGTCCCCGCCGATCGATCGTCCGGCCGGTACGTAGGTCCTGCCGCCGAAACGGATCGTGGACGGTCGGTTGTAGTAGGCGACCAACAGATCTGCCACCCTTTGCGGGAGCGCCTCGCCGGCGGCCAGCGGCTCTTGCACGCCCACCGAAACGGTGTCCTGTGCGACGGCGAGCGCGTGGCTGGCGACGAGTAGGGCAGCGGCGAATAGTGTTCGGTATGCGGCTTTCATAATCCTCCTCCAAGCAGGCAAACTGCGACTCCACCCTGCCCGGAAGCAAACCCGATGCCGGAAAGGTTCTCGGGAAAGCCTAATGCTCAGGCGGTTTCGGCGGTTGGCTGGTGAAGGATCGTGTCAGTTGGAGACGGGAAGGGTGTGTCGGCTCGGATTATTGGACTCCTACTCGTACTCGACCTCATAATCGAACTAGTCGGCGGGATCGCCGTCCTCTTTCCTAATACCGAGGCGTTTCATGCGGCGATATAGGTTGGGCCGGTCGGTACTCAGCTTGCGCGCGGCCTCGGCGATGTTCCCGTCGGCGGCGATGAGGGCCTTCGAGATGATCTCGCGCTCGTAGTTCTCGAGCATCTCGGATAGCGCGCCCTCGAGCGCCAGCGGTGCGCCGGCGACGACGCGGCTGCGCGGGAGGACGGTCCAGACTTCGCCGGCTCCGATCTCGAGTTGCGGATAAAGGATCATCAAGCGCTCGACGGCGTTTCCCAGCTCGCGGACGTTGCCGGGCCAATCGTAGGCGAGCAGAGCGCTGATGGCGGGCTCGGTGAGGTTGGGCGCGCGGAGACCGTGCCGGGTGCGGAATCGCTCCAGGAGATGAGCCACGAGAGGTGTGATGTCATCCGTGCGTTCGCGGAGCGGCGAAATGTGAAGCGGCATTACGTGGAGCCGGAAATAGAGATCCTCTCTGAAGCTTCCCTGGCGGACCTCCTCCTCGAGGTCGTGGTTGGTGGCGGCGATGATGCGAACGTCGACGGGAATCGTCTCGCTGCCTCCGACCCGTTCGATCTCGCCCGCCT
>JBDHAL010000158.1:0-7752 GCA_039588075.1 Gemmatimonadota bacterium
ATGCCGGCGAGGTTGACCGAGGGGAGATCACCCTGCCCGGTTCTCACGATGGCCCGGATGACCTCTATCGATAGGCGGTCCACCAGGGCGAGCACGCTGTCCGGTGAACCCTCCACCCGGCCTTGCCCCAGACGCTCGCCGCTCTCCACATCATAGACATCGGCGGTGAGGCGGACGCTGGGCCCGATCCCCACCGCCGCGCCCATCAGCGCGTAGCGGGCTCGCGTCGCCCCGGCCACCTGCAGGCTCGTCGCCTCATCGACCCGCTCGTCATCGCCCACGATCTCATCCCAGCGCGCCAGCACCGTGCGGCTGTTGATCGCGCGTAGCCCCGCCGCTCCGTCGAGGTTGGTCGAGAGGAGGCTGACCATCCCCTCGCGCCATTCCTCGAGCTCGCCGCCGGTCACGCTGAAGGGCAGGACGGCGACGCCCGGGAGGACATCGTCGCCCGCGATCGCCTCCGTCGGCGCGAAGCTCTGGCCACGGTCTTTGATGACGACGTACAGGCCGGCGAACCCGAAAAGAAGCAGGAAGGCGACCGCGCCGCCCAAGAGCGCCCGGGACCAGGTCAGCCAGTGCTTCGCGACCGCGGCGACGTCGGCGGCGGTGGTTTCTGCGTCAGACTCGGAAACCGGAACCGCAGCCTCGGCGCTGGACGCTGCCGGCCCCGGGCTCGGAGCGCTCTGCACGAGGGCGGTGGCTACGACGATTGGCAGCCCGATTAGCAGGAGTGCCGTCGCACCCGGGAAGAACCAGTCGGGTAGGTCCAGCTGTTCGGTGAAGATAGCGACCAACTGGATGACGACGTACGATGCGCCGAAATAGACAGCGAGGACCCGGAAAAGACGGGCCCGCCGGATGGTTTCCCACCAGGCTTGGGGCTCGAAGCCTGCCATGAATCCCTCTCCCAAGGACGAGACAGCGCGGACGAGGACCCAAGAAGATGCGGTGGCCAGCTGGAAATTACAAGAACGCAGGGCCTCCGTCCGCCATCTCGCGAAGGTTAGCCTCTCCATCGCGGTGCAACAGCGGTGACGGGATTCGTGACCGCGAGAGCTGCACGCTGCAGGGAGAATCCGCAGGCCTGCGAGGTAACTGGCTGTATCGCCGAAGATCAAGAAATGAAGTGCCTGCTCCTAAAGGGCCACCCGTGTTGGATTCTCACGAGACCGCCAAAGCGAGGCCTTGTCCAACGGTCGGTACTTACAGACGACTGAGACGATCCCTGCATTACCCCGGCAGATCAGAGAACTTCTTTACCCTCGCACAGATTGATCAACTCCACGAGCGCCAGCACCTGTGCCCGACGCCCGCGGCTCTCTCGCATCACCTTCAAGATGCCCGCGTCCCGCAGCCTCCTCAGGAGCGTCATTACCATCTGCTTGCTCGGCATACCCGGCGCGCCAACGAGATCGGAACTGGTAACTACGGGATCGGCGAAGAGATAGTCGAGAAGTGGCACGGCGTACTGCGAGTGCGTGAGATCCAGAACTTCCCGCTTCAGGCGATCGTATAGCGCCATGATCGCCCTGGCCGTGGTCGCGTTCGCCTCCGCCTGGGCACTCACCGCTTCGAGGAAGAACCGTACCCAGCGGTTCCAGCTCTCCACGCCGTTCAGCTCGCGAAGCGCCGCCACGTACTCATCCCGGTTCTCCTCGAGGTAACCGGACAAGTAAAACATGGGCCGGCTGAGAATCCGTCGCTCGTATAGGAACAGTGGAAGGAGGATGCGCCCGAGGCGCCCGTTCCCATCGACGAAGGGGTGGATGATCTCGAACTGCGCGTGGATCACGGCGAGCTGGACAATCGGGTCTCGTTCTTCGGTGTGGTAGTACTTTTCCCAGTTGTCTAATAGGTCCATCACGCCCGCAGGCTCCGGGGGCACAAAGCTGGCGTCTTCCATCGCGGTGCCGGGCCCTCCGATCCAGTTCTGAACGCGCCGGAACTCGCCCCGGCCCCGGTCCCGCCCCCGGACGCTGTCCAGCAAGACGGCGTGTAGGCGCTTGAGCAGGTTGAGGGAGAAGGGCCGGCCATCGAGCTCGCGCTCGGCTTCTCTCAACGCGCGCCGATGGTTCAGAATCTCCTGGATGTCCTGCCGCCGGCCCTCGGTTTCGGCGACGTCCTCCCCCGCCTCGAACCGCAGCACCTCGGCCAGGGTCGCCTGCGTCCCCTCGATGCGAGCGGAAAGCACCGCCTCCTGCGTGGTGAGAGGTGAAAGCAAGACGTCTGGGTTCGGTACCCCGTGGAGGATCCCGTCGTAATGGGCGATCGCACGGTTAACGGCCCCGATGGCCGGGAGGAGCGCCGGCCAGTCGATGTCCTGGCGTGGAAGTGGATGGGGGACAAAGGGTTGCACGGATCGCTCGCCGTTGTGTAAAGCGCGTATGACTCAAATCTCCTTGTGGAAAGTAATTGGTCATCTCACTTTACACAACGCTGCTTGCGTCCTCCCCACTTTACTCAAGTCCGTGCATGCACGCCCCGGGTAATCCTCTCCAGCGCATTCCGGATCTCCGCCTCCAGCCTTGCCGACTCGGCGAATTTGCTCCTCCAGACGGGCCACGAGACGCTGAAGCGTAACTAATTGATATGGTTTAGGTTATGAGAGAATGACCGGGGTGGGGCTCGCGTTGAAGGCGCCGGAAGGCGCCTTCATACCGAACACCGCGAGCCATGCGAGCGGTGTGAGACTCCACCCACGACCTGCCGATTAAAAGGGCACATTCCGGCGCCGGTGGGCGCTGTACCACGACTGTCACCGCGACGGGCCCCTACTCGTACTTCTCAACGGGTGTTCGATTCCGGCACTGCCCGTCCGCAAATGGACACACTGCGCGCCGCCGCGAGGGGCTGTCCGAAAAGCGGAAGGCAGCGGATCCCATATCTCGTTACAGGAATGGACTTACAGCATCGGAGGCGGCGCGGCTCCGGGCACGCCTCTTGCCCTATCAGGGTGGAGTCGCCGCAGACGATCTACAACATCTGCTGGAGAACGGACGATGGGATTCTGGCAGGACATCCGTTACGGCGCACGTTCGCTCTTCAGGGCACGCGGCTTCAGCGTCGTGGTCGTTCTCATCCTTGGCGTCGGGATCGGCGCCAACGTGGCGATGTTCAGCATCATCGATTCGGCGATGCTGAACCCTGTGACGTTCCCCGAGCCCGAGCGGCTGGTCATGGGGCGGAAAACCGTCGATGGCGAGCTCAATCCCCCGGTCTCAGCTCAGGACTATTGGGACTACCGCGACCTGAGCACGTCGTTCGAGTCCCTCGAGGCGTACGTCGGGTTCACGAGCAGCTATACGATTACCGGCATCGCCGAGCCGGAACGGATCGACGGCCTCCTGGTGACGGTCGGCCTGTTCCCGACCCTCCGCGTCCGCCCGCAGCTTGGTCGTCACTTCACCGCCGAAGAGGGGCTGGAGGGCGCGCCCGAAGTCGCCATCATCAGCCACGGCTATTGGCAGCGACGGTTCGGCGGCGCCCCCGACGCCGTCGGCAGCACGCTAACGGTCGACGGCGCCCCGCACACGATCGTCGGCGTCATGCCGGCCGGTTTCCGCATCGGGTTCGAGGCGGAGCTCTGGCGCCCGATGCGCCCCGACTCCCCATACACCCAATATCGGAGGTGGCACAACTGGCTGCTCGTCGGCCGGCTTCAGACGGGCATGACCATCGAGGGTGCGCAGGCCGATGTCGACGTCATCTCGGCTCAGCTCGAGGCCGAGTATCCTGACTCGAACGCGGGGAAGGCGCTGCTGCTCACCGACATGCGGGAGGCCGTGGTCGAGAGCTACCGGAGCAGTCTGCTGCTGTTGATGGGCGCCGTGGCGCTCGTTCTTCTCATCGCCTGCGGCAACGTCGCCGGACTGCTGCTCGCCCGCGGCTCGGCGCGGCGTGCCGAGCTCTCGGTGCGGGCGGCGCTGGGCGCCTCGAGCCCGCGGCTGATGCGCCAGCTGCTGACCGAGAGCCTGGTGTTGGCCGCCGTCGGCGGAATCGCGGGCACGTTGTCGGCCAGCTGGTTCCGTGACTTGCTCGTTCAACCCGTATCTCTGGGGCTCCCCAACGCGCTCAGCGCCGACATATCGGGCACGGCACTCGGCTTCGCGCTCCTGATCTCGCTGGCCACGGGACTGCTATTCGGCGCTCTACCGGCCCTTCGCCTCGCGCGGCTTGACGTCGTAGAAGATCTCAAGTCCGGCGCCCGAGCCACCGACGCCGGCGGCGCGAGGTTCCGCGGCGGCCTCGTCGTCGTTCAGGTCGCGATCACGATCACGCTGCTCATCGGCGCCGGTCTGTTGATTCGCAGTTTTGCGCGCGTCACGGGCGTCAATCCCGGCTTTGAGTCGACCAACCTGCTCACCGCCGAGATGCGGTTGACCGGAGCAGACTACTCGGACCTCGAGAGGCGGATCCAATTCTACTCGGGTTTGCAGGAACGGCTGCTGGCGATCCCCGGGGTGGAGGGCGTGGCGATCGCCGATCGACTGCCGATCCGCGATCCCGGCAACTGGCTCATCACCTACGCGGCCGATAATCCGCCGTTGGATCCGGCCGACTATAGGGGGGCGCCCTTCCGCGTCGTCATGCAGGGTTTCCACCGGACGATGGGGATCCCTCTGCTGGCCGGGCGTGGGATCGAAGCGACGGACGCGGACGGCGCGCCGCTCGTGGCCGTCATCAGCCGGTCCCTGGCGGATCGGCTCTTCTCGGAAGAGAGCCCGATCGGCCGGCGGATCGTTGTGGACTTCGGCGAACCGACCGAGTTCGAGGTCGTAGGGATGGCGGAGGACGTGCATCTGTTCTCGCTCGCCGACCAGCCGACCGAGGTCGTATACGCCTCCTACTACCAGGTGCCGTATAGCTTGATGCGCATCGCCGTGCGCACCGCCGGCGAGCCCGGCTCAATCGCTGGGGCGTTGCGCGAGGCCGTTTGGAGCCTGGACCGCGACATCGCGATCGCGCGGATCGCTACCATGGACGATGTGCTGGCAAGCTCGGTGGACCGCTACCGTGTGATGGCCGTATCGCTCGCCGGCTTCGCTGGCATCGCAGTCCTCCTGGCGACCATCGGCCTCTACGGCGTCCTGGCCTACTACGTCACCCGACGCCACCACGAGATCGGTGTCCGGGTGGCTCTGGGCGCCGGCAACGGCGATATCATCGAGCTGATCATCAAACGTGGTATCGCCCTCGTGGCCCTGGGGCTCGCCATCGGACTCGTGGCGGCCTTCGGACTGACTCGGCTGTTGCAGGGGATGCTGTTCAACACCGCGCCCACCGACCCGACGACGTTCGTGTCCGTGGCCGCTTTCTTCTCGCTGGTCGGCCTGGCGGCGTGCCTGATCCCGGCCTGGCGTGCGCTGCGGGTCGATCCGGCAGTCGTGTTGCAGGCGGAATAGAACAGCAATCTGGCGTCACAACGTCACGTGGCACCGACCGCGAGATCGCCGACGATGCGAAGTCGCACCACGTACTGCACATTGAACTCGTCGCGCCAGATGCCGTAGATCTTGTCTCCACGAAAGATCTTGGGTGTGAACATCCGGGGCATCGTGACCACTCCCAAATAGCGGCCCTCCGAATCGAACACGTCCCAGTCTGGAGCACTCGCCTCGTCTTCGTTCCACCACAGTTCCAAAGCGCCGACCTCCTCCTCGTTCATCTCGGAGGGCGGCTGTACACGCTGGACCCATATCGAGCCGGCTGGTCCCGACCGAAAGGTCTGGAACGCAGGGAAGAACTCGCTAAACTGCCACTGACTCAGCAGTCTCGCTACCGCCCCAGGGGGCCTCCCCTGACCAAGGAAAAGTGCCTCCAAGTGGGTCGTAAGCACTTCCCTATCGCGGTCACTGACCGGCCTACGCTCCCACTGCTTAGTGACGATCCGCTCCAATTCTCCAGCTGAGGAGTAGGTGCTGATTCGGTACTCGTCGTTGACGCCAAACAGGAGCTGCATGTCATCCGTCAGATCCCAGGCGGCCTCCGGGTGGTAGACTGTTCTGCCTGAGCTGACTGTCTGGCCCGTGGGTAACTTCATCAACGTGTCCGTGACGGTACCGTCCGTTGCCCGGATCACAATGGCGTCCATAGCATTCTCAGCGTCATCCCGCGCAGGGTACACCAGCTGTTCGGCGATCACTCCCGAACTGGTCGCCCTGTACTTCCAAGCCACTCCTTCCTGAATCACTACCCTGAAGCTGCCGGCGCTCGAGCCGTCGGGCGCGTAGCGATTGACTCTGCGGTTTCTCCGATCGTGGACCAAGAGGGTGTCGCCCGCACCGATGACGGGTTCAAAGCTGGGGACAGCAAGCTCACCGGGCCCGCCTCCTGGGCCACCAATCGTCTGCTCGTACACGCCCTCCGGTGAGAATACCTTTATGTGCTTCGCCTGCCGGTCGACGACGAATATGCGTCCGCGCGAATCGGTCGTGATTCCGACTATCTCCCCGAACTGATAATCGGGATCTCCTTCCCGGACTCCGATCCTCAGGTCTTCTTCGACCGTCCAACGATCGGCCTCCGTCCAAAGGCCGACATCAGCATTGGAGACGATCGTGACACCGGCGCTGTCGGCTACGGCTCCGGCCCAGCGAGATTCGCCACCACCGCAGGCTACGATCGAGCAGGCGAAAAGAACGACACTAGCACTCTTGAGGGATTGCATCTTGCAGCCTCCGTGGATTGCTCGGCTCATCGATGCACGCAAGGCGGCGGTGGATCTCGACGATAAGCCGCGTGAGAGGGGTCATAATGCTAACTGCGGCTCGGGGTAAGCTGGGGCTGCGGGCCGAGGATGGCCGTCAGGCTATAAGATGTGACGCAGTCGTGTCAGGAGCAATCTTCGCGACCGGGGGAGTGACCGGGGTGGGGCTCGCGTTGGAGGCGCCGCCAGGCGCCTTCATACTGAGCACCTCTGACTGGTGTTGCCATCAGAACCCGCATCAAAATTCACCAGCCTCATCGAGTTCGTAGCTTGTTCAAATGCAGCGCGGTCTCGGAAGCTGGCTGGCTCCACCCCACACCTTCCAGAGGCGCGTACCTGCTCATAAGTGACTCCAGATGGCGAGCACACACGGGGCAGAACGGAAAGTTGTCGTTGATTTGGTTCATGATGCATGCTTCACTCGTCGGTCGGTACCAGTTCGCCGCCGAAGACGGCAAGGTTGTGACATGACAGCCTACCGTTCGCAGATGTGGAGCGCCCTCGATCCAAGTGCCGGGGGCTTCGACGACCAGGCCCATCATCTCGCCCCATTTGTCATCACAGGTGTCACCACTGTGATCGCTGGCAATATTCGGGTTACGTGATGGGATGTCTATCGACACTCTACTGCCATACTCATCCCCCAAACCTCCAAACGAGTGCCCGAACTCATGCACCAGCGAGTTGATGCGTGAGCTTTCAATCGTCAGAATGTTGGGGTCACCTCGAGTGATCCCAATGTTGGGCGTCCGCAGAGGATCGTTGGCATAGGCCTCAGATTCCACTATGAAGATGATCTGATCGTTTTGCTCAAAGTCGAGAAACGGCACTCGCTCGACTGCGAATTCCCTGATTTTGGTCTGATCCGGCACCCAGTATTCGCTGGAGGAGGTGATGTAGAAGTCATCCGCGGTCGATAGGTCGACCCGGTGAACATTCATCTTGCTGCGGAATCCGCCCCAAAAGTGATGCCCCAGAAGCCGTTCCTTGAATGCTTCAGCATCCGCAATCCATTGAGGATTGGCGCCGGCGTTTAGGCCGTAGTA
>JBDHAL010000159.1:0-7732 GCA_039588075.1 Gemmatimonadota bacterium
GCGAGCCATGTCCCAATAGGATACATCGCCGAATTGAGTGAAATCGTCGCTCACGATGGTCGTGTCCTCCAGCACGGGAGGCGAACCCTCCAGGACAGGCTGGCCGTTGATCTGGAGATCGTCCTCATCCTGCATCCTCACCCCGGGAACATCCGTCAAGGAAGCCGAACACTGACCGGTCCAGCCGGTGGGCACGCTATCTTGCCCCGACACCTTGACCTCAGCGCCGACGCCCTGGATGCGAAGGTTCCCCTGCACTTTCATGGCGGCATCGCAGCAAAGACCGTTGGCCCGAACCACGCTGACCATGGACACCACGGCTCGTTGCGCGGTGAAACCCGGTCCCGGGCGGCCCACCGTGCGCAGTCGAAAGAGCTGCGGCTCACCGTCCAGCCCCTGGTCGACGCGCAGGACGCTGGTTCGGTACTCGGAGCCGTTGGCGAGAGCCCGCCAATCGGATATGACGCTGTCGCCGGGGTCGAGGGTTCGGAAGGCCGATTGATGCCAATCGGTCGTCACGCGTGCCGCTCCGGCATCGGCGGCGTAGAAAGCCTTCCAACTGCGTCGCAGTCCCGCGTTCGCTGTCGCGTTGCTCTGGGCGACGTATAGGCCGCTCAGCGCCAATAGCGAAACGACGACGATGACCATCACCGCCGCGGGAATCGCGAAACCGTCGGATCTATTTCCTTTGACGTACATCATGTCGCCTGTCACTCACTGGTTCCTGGGGCTGACGGATGCCGTGAGCGTGTCGAGCCGGTTTTGGGGTCCCGGATACTCGGCCACGAGAGTCAAGTCCAAACGCGCCACCCGCGAGGGGTCGCTCGTCACCTGGCCCGCATCGTCCCGGTAGACGAAGGCCAGTCCTGTACCGTCACCGCTGAACGGGCCGGCGAGTAGATCGGACGAACTGCCATCGTAACGCGCGAGCCACCAGGCGCTGCCGTCCTCCTCCAGCCGGTAGGTGTAGCGGTGGAAGGCGCGCACCGGGGCGCCCGCCGGAACGCCTGTGACGGAGCCGTTCACTCGCACGGCCGCCTCGAGCGGCGGCCCGCTGGCGTAGACGCAGGAGGGTGCACTCGCCTGGCTTATTTCCTCCGCCATCCCCAGTACGAGCCAGCCGTCCGGATGGTAAATCAGCAGGCTGTCTCCGCCCGTGATGCTGGCCCGGCCTTCGGTCCCGATGACGCTGAGGATCCCGTTCGTGGAATCCACGGCGCAGACGATCCCAAAGCCGACGGGCGAGCGGACGGTGAGGCTGTCGGGCTCGAGGGAACCGAAGTCGCCCTCGGATCCACTGGCTTCCATGAGTTCCGCGGTCAGCACCGCGCCGGCGACGCGCAGCGCGTCGTGTCGCACGCTCCTGGCACGCTCGTGCCGATAGAACTTGTGCTGGTAGATCAGGACCTGATAGAGCGCGGCGGCGACCACCGTGCCCAGCACGATCACCACGAGCACCTCCGCCATAGTGAACCCCAGCTTGCCGCTCCGCCGCATCGCCGTCCTCATGGGTAAAGCCTATACGCGACCACGGTATCCCAAACCGATAGCGCTTCAGTGGGAGCGTAATTCGTTACCAGCACGATCTGCCGATAATTGCCGCCCTCTTGAATCGTCCAACTCGAGCTGCCCTTCTCGGCGGTCCGGGTTCCGTCCGCTAGCTCACCGTAGGGCACCGCCCGCAGCTTCTCGAGCTCCGACTGCATGAACTCCGCCGCCTCCAGCTGGATTCGCGAGCGCGTCAGGATCCGCGATGCGTAGAGTCCCGAAGCCGCCAGCGAGACGACGACCACGGCCAGCAACACCACGCCAATCAATAACTCGACCACCGAGATGCCTCTATTGTTCAATCGATCAACCATTTTGCGTTTACTCATTGCAGCACCCTACCTACGGAGCTCACCCTGACCGTGTCGGCCCGGTTCTTCAGAGCTACGATGATCGTCGCTCCCGTCTCCGGGCAGGCCGATGCCCGGGTCCCTATCCCGCGACTGTTGAAGCACAGCGTCTCCCTGTTGCTCTTCAAGTCCACCTCCAACTCGCCCCCGAAAGCGAACAGCCCCAACGTGTCCACCACGCCCGTCTGCTCCAACGTCGTGTCCGCTTCCACCCATATTCGGTCCCCATCCGCATCCAGCCTCACTACCGCCGTCCGGCCAAATCTCATCGCCGTCGCACGCGCCAGTGAGATCGCCGAGACCACCATGTGCTTCGAGTTGTGCACCGACATGTGCACCCGCGTCCGCCCGATCGACGGCAGCGCCATGGCATACACCAACGCCACCAGCACCATCGCGATGATGATCTCGATTACCGTAAAACCGTGCTCCCGGCGCGCCGCAGACCCGTGGCCGCCATGAGCCGCCCACTTCCCGGGCGCAACTGGCCGAAGGAGCTTAATAAGTAGCCTATCCAACAGATTTCTGCAGGGATTCCTGATGGAGCGGGGGATAAGACATCGAACCGCAATCAAGATAGTACGTTGCAAGCGGCGTGCCCATTTGTGGGGCGGGTCCGGCGAGGGGGTGGCCCACCTAACTCGTTGTGGTGATGGCAGTTATGAAATGCGCGATTTTGCCGGTCGGAGCCATGGGCGCCGGAAGATCGGTCAAGATGACAAATAATTGCAAAGTGCGGCACCCGCCCTCTTTGGTTATCGTCATCGACCCGCCCGAGCCCGCGGGCGGGTCGATGATGACTGGGGGGCTACTGGGGCTCGACGGTGAAGAAGAGGGTGTCGACGGTCCAGGGTTGTAGGGGGACGTGGTTGCCGTGGGCCAGGACGGCGATGAGGCGGTGTCGGCCGGGGGTCAGGCCGGAGAGCAGGGCGACGGAATCGCCGGTTCCCAGGTGAGTGATACCGGGTACTCCCGCTGGGATCGGCTGGCCGGCGGGGGTGAGATCGAGGTCGAGAAAGAAGTGGTGGTGAGCGCGGCCGGGGGTCATGAGGCCGTCAGCCGGGACGATATCGATGCCGGCGGCGGATACGACGACGCGGAGTGAGTCCTCTGCGAGGGAGGCGCCGTGTGCCGGCGCCTGGATGGAAACGGAAGCCGGCGGTGGCTCGGCGGCGCAGGCGGCGAGGGCGGCGAAGACGAGGACTGGAGCGAGGTTGCGGAGCATGGAAACCTCCGGGGGTATGGGCCGCGTAGTGAGAGAGAAAGGGGAAGGTAGAGCCGGAGGCGAGGAGCGCAAAGGGCGTGGTGGCGAGGAAGCGCCCGGCGGCCGTAGATTGGGTGCGTTCCAGAGAGCGGAGAGAGCGCTGAACTCCTGGCTGTATCCACCATGCACAGGGGGAGTGATACAATGGCGAGTCTTGTGGACCGAATGATCGGGGCAGCGACGCTCAACGTACAGACCTACGAGGAGGTGGAGCACGACCAGGACGCGACCGGTCAAGCAGCGATGGTCGTGGGGATCGTGGCGGTGGCCGGAGCGATTGGCGCCTATGCTACGGGAGGAGTGGGCGGGCTGGTCGGCGGCCTACTGAGCGCGTTCATCGGCTGGTTCATCTGGTCGGCGGTGACGCTGGTGATCGGCACCAAGGTATTCGACGGCACGGCCGACATGGGTGAGATGTTGCGGACCCTGGGGTTCGCCCAGTCGGTCGGGGTGCTGTACGTGCTGGGGATCATCCCGGTCTTCGGCTGGTTGGTGCGACTGGTGGCGGGCGTCTGGATGCTGGTCTGCGGTGTAGTGGCCATTAGGCAGGCTCTCGATTTCGACACGGGTAAGGCGATCGGAACGGTGCTGCTGGGCTGGCTCTGTTACGTCGTCATCGGCGTGCTGCTGGCCGGTGTCATGGGAGCATTCAGCTTCCTCTAGCCGTTCCATCGAGCGGCGTCCAGAAGGGTCTGGCCTGAACCGGGACCGGGCGGAAGGGAACTTCCGCCCGGTCCCGGACCTATTTGTAAGAGAGTCAAGCAAAACAGACATGATCCACCGCCCAACCGGTCTTTCCGATTTTCACCCCGCCGTGGCGGGGTGGTTCACGTCGTGCTTCGAGGCGCCGACGGAGGCGCAACTGCGCGGCTGGGCGGCGATCCGTTCCGGCCGCGACACGCTGATCGCGGCGCCGACCGGATCGGGCAAGACGCTGGCCGCCTTCCTGGCCAGCATCGACGAGCTGCTCCGCTTGGGATTGGCGGGGTCGCTGCGTGACGAGACCCACGTGGTCTACGTGTCGCCGTTGCGAGCGCTTTCCAACGACATCCACAAGAACCTGGCCGAGCCGCGGCGCGGGATTCGGAAACAGCTGAAGGAGCTGGAGCTTCCACCGGTCGAGATCCGGGCGGCGGTACGCACGGGGGACACGCCATCCTCGGAGCGACAGAAGATGCTCCGGAAGCCGCCTCACATCCTGGTGACCACGCCCGAATCTCTCTACCTGCTGCTCACGTCGGACGGCGGGCGGGGCATGCTGGAGACGGTGCGGACGCTGATCGTGGATGAGATCCACGCCGTGGCGGACGACCGGCGCGGCTCGCACCTGGCGCTGAGCATGGAACGCCTGGCGCGCCTGGTGGGGAGCCGCCTGACGCGGATAGGACTATCGGCGACTCAGAAGCCGATCGAGGACGTCGCTCGCTTCCTGGTCGGGACGAACGGGCTGGACGAGAGCGGCGAACCGGTCTGTGAGATCATCGACGAGGGGCACCAGCGGGAACGTGACCTGGCGATCGAGGTCACCGGCTCGCCACTCGAGGCGGTGATGTCGAACGAGGTGTGGGAGGAGATCTACGATCGTATCGTCCAGCTGATCCAGGAACACCGAACGACGCTGATCTTCGTCAACACGCGGCGTCTGGCGGAGCGAGCGACCCGCGACCTGAGCGAGCGTTTGGGCGAGGAGCGGGTGGCGGCACACCACGGCAGCCTCTCCAAGGAGTTACGCCTCGACGCCGAGCAGCGTCTCAAAGAAGGGAAACTGCGGGCGCTGGTCGCGACGGCCTCGCTGGAGTTGGGCATCGACATCGGTTCCGTCGATTTGGTCATCCAGATCGGCTCGCCGCGAACACTGGCCACGTTCATTCAACGCGTCGGTCGCTCCGGTCACGCGTTGGGCGCCGTGCCGCGAGGCCGGATCTTCCCGCTCAGCCGTGACGAGCTTACCGAGACTGCGGCGCTGCTGAGGGCCGTGAAGGCGGGAGAGCTGGACCGCCTGATCATCCCCGAGAAGCCGCTGGACATCCTGGCGCAGCAAATCGTGGCCGCCGTCGCAGCCGAGGAGTGGAACCAGGACGAGCTGTTCGAGCTGTGCCGTCGCGCTTACCCGTATCGCGATCTGTCACGCGCTGAGTTCGACGAGGTCGTGTACATGCTGGCCGACGGGTTCACGACGAAGCGCGGCCGGCGCGGTGCGCACGTCCATAACGATGAGGTGAACGGCCGAATCCGTGCGAGGCGCGGCGCGCGCCTGGCAGCACTGACGTCTGGTGGCGCCATCCCGGACGTGGCGGACTACTCGGTGGTTCTGGAGCCGGAAGGTCACGTCATCGGTACGGTCAACGAGGACTTCGCCATAGAGAGCATGCCCGGCGACATCTTCCAGTTGGGGAACATGTCGTGGCGGATCATGCGGATCGAGTCGGGTCGCCTGCGTGTCGAGGACGCTCGCGGTCAGCCGCCGACGATACCGTTCTGGTTCGGCGAGGCGCCGGAGCGCAGTCCGGAGTTATCGCAAGCGCTGTCGGAGTTGCGGGCCGATGTGGATCGGCGGTTGGACGACCCGGAGCAGGCGGTCGAGTGGCTGGTCGAGGAGCTGGGGCTGTCGCGGCCGGCGGCGCGCCAGATAGTGGACTACCTGGCCGCCGGTAAGCAGGCGTTGGGCGTGATGCCCACCCAGGATACGGTAGTTCTCGAGCGCTTCTTCGACGAGGCCGGAGGGATGCAGCTGGTCGTGCACGCGCCGTTCGGGAGCCGCATCAACCGCGCCTGGGGGCTGGCGCTCCGCAAACGGTTTTGCCGGGGCTTCAACTTCGAGTTGGAGGCGGCGGCGACGGAAGATGCGATCATCCTGTCGCTGAGCACTTCGCACTCTTTCCCGTTGGACGATGTCTTCCACTATCTGAAGCCGGAGACGGCGCGTGAATTGCTGATCCAGGCGATGCTCGATGCACCGGTTTTCCCAACACGCTGGCGCTGGAACGCAACGCGGGCCCTGGCTGTGCTGCGTTTGCGCGGCGGCCGCAGGGTACCGCCGCCGCTGCAACGAATGGAGTCGGACGATCTGCTCGCCTCGGTGTTCCCCGACCAGGTGGCGTGCCTCGAGAACATCGTGGGCGATCGCGAGGTACCCGATCACCCGCTGGTCAACCAGACGATCGAAGATTGCCTGGTCGAAGCGATGAACATCGAGGGGCTGGAGTCGGTGCTCGAGAAGATGGGCGACGGCACGATCCGCTGCGAGGCGCGTGACACGACGGAGCCTTCACCGCTGGCCCACGAAGTCATCAACGCCCGGCCGTACGCCTTTCTCGACAACGTGCCGCTGGAAGAGCGGCGAACGAACGCGGTCTACACGCGCCGTTCGCTGGAGCCCTCATCGGCCGAGGACGTGGGCGCGCTGGACGCGGCGGCGATCGCCCGGGTGCGAGACGAGGCGTGGCCCGATCCGCGGGATGCGGATGAGCTTCACGATGCATTGGTCAACTTCGGCTATCTGACGGAGAGCGAAGGTCGAGCGGGCGGCGACGGTGATTCTTGGGAGCACTTTCTCGCTATTTTGGCCGCGGCCGGAAGGGCGGGGCGTCTCGGTCCGCTTTGGGTCGCCGCCGAGCGGCTCCCGCAGCTTCAAGCGGCCTTTCCGGAAGCCGTCGTAGACCCGCCGATCATGGCGCCCGAGCGCCGGCGCGCCATCGCTTGGGAGCGTGCCGCCGCGATTCGGGAGATCATCCGCGGTCGCCTGGAGATCGTCGGGCCCACCAGCGCGGCGGAGTTGGCCGCGAGCCTCGGTGTGGGGGAGAACGAGATCGGACTGGCACTCATCGCGCTGGAGACGGAGGGGTTCGTGCTGCGCGGGCACTTCGCCCGGGGCTCGGAGCCGATCGAGTGGTGCGAGCGAAGACTGCTGGCGCGCATCCACCGTTACACGCTGAACCGGCTGCGGGCTGAGATCGAGCCGGTGAGCTCGGGCGATTTCATGCGCTTCCTGTTCGCCTGGAGCCGGGTCGAGCCCGAGCAGCGCGCCGCCGGGCCCCAGGGACTCGCCTCGGTCCTCGAGCTGTTGGACGGCTACGAGGTGCCGGCGGCGGCTTGGGAGGCCGACGTGTTGGCCTCGCGCATGGAGGAGTACGATCCGCTTTGGCTGGATGGCCTCTGCCTCTCCGGACAGATCTCGTGGGGGCGGCTTTCGCCGCCGGCGTCGGCCAGCGGCCGCACGTTCGCGTCGGGCCCGATCCGCTCGAGCCCCATCGCTCTCTTTCTGCGCGAGCACGCCGGCGCCTGGCTGGCGCTGGCGCCGGGCCAGCCGGAGCTCGAGCTGTCCAGCGACGCGCGGACGGTGCTGGAGACGCTCGATCGTCGCGGCGCCCTCTTCTTCGCCGAGCTCGTCAGGGAGTCCGAACTGCTGCAGACCCGTGTCGAGGCGGCGTTGGGCGAACTGGTGGCCGTGGGGATGGTGAACGCCGACAGCTTCGCCGGCCTTCGCGCGCTGCTCATACCGGCCGCCAAGCGGAGACCCGTGGATGGACGCCGGCGCCGTCGCGGGCGGCCAGCGCCTTTCGGAGTGGAG
>JBDHAL010000160.1:0-7706 GCA_039588075.1 Gemmatimonadota bacterium
GAGGACGAACACCTGGTGAAGCTCCAGGTCAAGCGTGGTCCGTTGTGGCGCACGATCGACACCCGCGATGTCATGGTTCCGGGCTACACCGCCACGTTCCAGATCGAAGGCTGGGATTCATCGCGGGACGTGCCCTACCGCCTGGCCTACGAGCTCGGAAACGCCGACGGCACCTCGCGATCCTATCACACCGGTGGCACCATCCGCAGGGACCCCACGGACAAGGAGGAGATCGTCGTCGCCGCCTTCACCGGCAACCACAACGTCTCCCATCCCGGCGTCGACCGCGGACGCTTTCCCTGGAACTGGGGCGTCTGGTTCCCCCACAGCGACATCGTCGCGCACGTCGTGGCGCAGAAGCCCGACTTCCTCTTCTTCAGCGGCGACCAGGTCTATGAAGGCGCCAGCCCGACCCGTGCCGACGTCGCGCACCTCCAAGAGGACTACCTCTACAAGTGGTACCTCTGGTACTGGGCGTTCGGTGAGCTGACCGCGGACATTCCGTCGGTCACCATACCCGACGACCACGATGTCTACCACGGCAACATCTGGGGCGCCTCCGGAATAGCTACGCCGCCTGGCCTCTCGGGAGCCGCCGCCCAGGATGCCGGCGGTTACAAGCACCCGGCCGAGTGGGTCAACATGGTCCAGCGCACCCAGACCAGTCACCTGCCCGACCCCTACGACCCGGCGCCCGTCGAGCAGGATATCGGCGTGTACTTCACCGATGTGCTTTACGGCGGCGTCAGCTTCGCCGTGGTCGAGGATCGCAAGTTCAAGTCGGCCCCCGCCGCGCTCTTGCCCGACGGTGGAGTTTGGAACGGTTGGCCTCAGAACCCCGACTTCGATCCAAAGACTGAGGCCGACGCGCCCGGCGCCGTTCTTCTCGGCGACAGGCAACTCGCCTTTTTGGAAGACTGGGCGAACGATTGGGGCGACGGCGCCTGGATGAAGGTTCTTCTCTCCCAAACGGTCTTCGCGAACGTGGCCACTCTCCCCGAGGGCGCGACCAACGGCTCCGTGATCCCCTCGCTCGAGATTCTCGAGCCCGGCGACTACGCCGAGGACGAACACCTGGCCAGCGACATGGACTCAAACGGCTGGCCGCAGAGCGGACGCGACCGAGCGCTGCGCGCGATGCGCAAAGGCTTCGCCGTTCACCTGGCCGGCGACCAGCACCTGGCCAGCACGATCCGCTACGGCGTCGACGAGTGGGGCGACGCCGGCTACGCGCTCTGCGTGCCCTCCATCGCCAACTTCTGGCCGCGTCGCTGGTTCCCGCCCGAGCCCGGAGCCGACCACGTAGCTGGATCGCCTCGCTACACCGGCGATTACGAGGACGGGTTCGGCAACAAGATGACGGTGTTCGCCGTCTCGAACCCGCTGCGCTACGGCGCCGAGCCCGCCGGCCTTCACGAGCGCGCCCCCGGCTACGGCATCGCTCGCTTCAACCGAAGCGCACGCACTATCAGCCTCGCCGCCTGGCCGCGCTGGGCCGATCCCGACGCTGGGGACGAGCCCTACCCCGGCTGGCCGGTCGCCTTCTCACAGGCCGACAACTACGCACGGGCTCCCGCGGCTTACCTTCCGCGCCTGAGTATCCAGGGCATGTCAGATGCCGTCGTTCAGGTCGTCAGCGAGGATTCCGGTGAGAGCATATATACGTTGCGGATCAGCGGTAACGAGTTCACGCCCGCGCTCTTCGAGGACGGCAGCTACACGGTGCACGTGGGAGAGCCCGGCACGACCCGCATGCGAACCCTGACCGGGATTCGATCGGCAACCCAGCCTGGGGAGACGATCGAGATTACGATTCCTTGACGGACTCGGCCTTGAACCAGTCCGGCAACTCGCCCGCGGGAGGCGTCTTCCCGTAGAAGACGTCGTCCATCCAGATCGCCAGCCTGCGGAATAGCGAAGAGTTGCGGACGCCCGCCCGCACCAGGTTGTGCATCGGGTTATCGGGGTGCGAGTAGGGGCAGACCGAAACGCAGCGCCCGCAATCCGTACCCAGCCGCGCCCACAACGTGAAGCACGCCTCCTGGTTGATCTGCCAGCGCCGCACGCCGTCAATCGTCGCTCTGTTGTCGAACGAGATCGCCTTGCTGGGGCATACGTCCGCGCACTTCATGCACTTCACGCAGAAGTCGATCATCGTATGGTCGCGCCGGCGCTCGTCCGTCACCAAGGGCAGCGTCGTGGTCACCACGCCGAGCCTGACTCGCGGACCCAGCTCCGGCGTCATCAGCAATCCCATCCGCCCGATCTCGCCCAGACCGGCGTCACGCGCCACCAGCGGACAGACGACCCGGTAGTTGCCGTCGATATGAGCGCGTGCCGGATAACCCAGCGACCGAATGAATTCGGCGATCTGCACCGCGATGATCCCCGACTCCAGGTACTGTTGCGCCGACTCCATCGCGATCGGGCTCTTCGGCGCCGCGTCCACCATCTCCTTCGCCATCTCGACAGTGAAGGCGATGGCATAGTCGTGGCTCAACTCCACCTTCTGACCGTACTGCGGCCCGCGGCCCACGTAGGTGTACTTGTGATAGTCCTCCAACTTCGTGACGCCCACGGTCAGCGCACCCAACTTCAGCGCCCAGCGTTTGACGAAGCCCGTCGCCTCTTCCGGGTCACACTCCACCCGGTCCGGGCTCACCGCGCCGTCGACGATCGATCGCAGGTGCTCCACCGTGAAGAAGCTCGCGTGCGTCGCCGGGAAGGCGAACGGATGCTCCATCGTCGCGCCCTTGCCCAGCAAGCCCGGCAACGACCGGAATTCGTCGTCCAGTTGTTTTTTGTCGGGGTTCGCCTCGTAGTACTCTCGGAATCGCTCGGTCCCTACCTCCAGCAAGTTCCGAGAGAACATGATGTCGCGTTCGTCGATCCTCGTCTTCGGCGTATCGTCCTCGGTGATCTTCTTCTTTCCCGCCGGGATGGCGAGGACGACAGCCACCAGGACCGTGAACGAAAGGAGGATGGCGGCGACCAGCGTTCGACCCTCGAAGTCCGCGAAACCGGCGACCAGGTATGGGACGGGCAAGATAACGGCGAGGGTGAAAGCCACGGCGGCGGCCCGCGGTTCGTTCTCGGAGACCGAGGCGAAGCCCGCATACGCCAGAGCGGCAAGGATCGAGATCCCTGCCGCTCCTGCCGCCAACGCAATCAACCCCGACCCGATCACCCGTGTAGCGGCTGGTACAGCTCGATCCGATTACCGTCCGCGTCGCGCACCCAGGCGAAACGCCCGTAATCCCAGTCCTCACGCTTCAGCGGCTCGATCCCCTTCGAGGCCAGGTGGTCGAGCACCGCATCGATGTCGCGCACCCGCAGGTTCACCATGAACGGTTGATCGCCGTACATGCTCTCCGGCTCCGGCCCTTCACCGCGCTTCTTCAGCGGGGTCGTGGCCTCCATGATCGAGAACGTCGTGTCCAGCTTGCGGCTGTGATCTTCGGGATCCACTGCCCAGAAGATATGGTAGAACGTGGTCGTGCCCATCGCCTCGAACTCCATCCCCAGGTTCTCCACATACCAGTTCGCCAGTCGCTGCGGATCGTTCGAGAACAGGAATGCCCCGCCAACGCCGTCAATCATCGCTTTTGCCTCCTGACCCGGTTCCGGGTCCGTTTCCTCCCAATTCTCGATGAACGTCTGTCCCCCCGCCTCGTCGACCAGCGCCTGAAAGATCGCCCTCAGCTGCTCGAAGGGCAGCGTCCCGATGATCATGCGGCCGTTGACGATCATCGTCGGCGTCGACCTGATACCGTGCGCATATTCGTCCGACGTCTTCTCGTACTCGCGCCCGGTGTTCATGATTCGATCGACCAGCGCTATCGTCTCCTCGTCCTCCAGCGCCGCCTCCAACCCGTGACGCCGCCCGAACTCCGCTCGCCATTCCGGATCCCGCTTCGCCTCCTGCATGTTGGCGAAGATCTCGTCGTGCAACTCCACGAAGTGTTCCGGATCGTGGGCGATCATATAGGTCAGGTCGCACGCCCCCGGATGCTTGTCCTTCGCGACCACGTCGTTGCACTGCGCTTCCAGCGGGAAGAACTGGAAAGCGACGTTCATCTTCCCCTTGAACTCCTCCTTCAACCGCAGCATCTGCTCGTGCAGAAACAGGCAGTCCGGGCAGAGCACGTCCGCGTACTCCACGATGCGGATCGGCGCGTCCTCGAAGTTCTCCGTCGCCTTCGCCGTCCAATACGGCGAGATGATGCTCGGCAACGACACCTCCGGCAGACTGAAATACTGCCGAACCACGCGGGCCGCAACGCCGCCCGACTGCGCCTCCAGCTTGGCTTCGTGGAACTGGGTGAAACCGTAAGCGCCCAACAGGGTGACGACCGCGGACGCCGCCAGGTACTTGATCGACGGCCGCAGCCACTTGCCGAGGAAGCCCGGCAGCTCGGAATCGATGCCGTACTTCCAGAAAAGAGCGACGCTCACGAATGAGAAGATGTAGAAGCCGCTGCAAAGCAGGCAGAGGCTCCCCAAGCCGATTACCGAATAGAGCAGGAGCGCGACGACTCCCACGGCGTTGAACAGCGAGATGAACTTGTTCGTCCGCTCGAAGCTCTCGGACGGGAAGACGGTGCCCAGCACGACCAGCGCCCCCACCATCAAACCGAAGTAGCCTAGCGGAACGCCCCCGATCTGCGAGATCGACGAGAACGCCGAGCTATCACAGTTGAAGAAGGCGCTGATGTCGCAGAAAGACCCGGCCCAAATGGATGA
This sequence comes from Gemmatimonadota bacterium, assembly GCA_039588075.1. Lineage (GTDB taxonomy): Bacteria > Gemmatimonadota > Gemmatimonadetes > Palauibacterales > KS3-K002 > JBDHAL01. The sequence goes on from JBDHAL010000160.1 coordinate 4,744, forward strand.
CGGAAAGTTCGCCGCATAGAAGTGATTGATCGTCAGAATGGAAAAGAAGGCCATCCCCAGGCCCGAAATGAAGATCAACGTCCGCTGCCACGTGTTCCCGCCCAACGTCAGTGATTGTTGCATTCGTCCCCCCCAATGAGGTTTCCCGTCATTTGCCGGATGAATCTAGCAATCAGGATGTCAGAAGTGGATGCGTCGGTCCGCACGAGGAGGGTTATCGGTCCCGCTGCCTCGCGGCGCGCCGGCCGAGGTTCCCGGCTGATGCAGCTATTGAAGCTCTTGCCAGGTGGCCTCCACCCAGGCGATCCACCTTTGCCGGTCTTCCCGAGTCCTTGACAGGCCGCCGATCCGCTCGACGAGCCTCTCCGCATCTACAAGGCCACCGGACAGCAGAACGCGGACAAACCTGCGATCTTTCTCTCGAAAGGCCACCAGCTTGCTCGCTGCGAGGTCGTGCCCCTCGGCGCACCATCCGATGCAGTTGTTTGTGTTCTCGTTCTGAACCTTGATCGCTCGCTCCTCCCAGCCTTCTGGCAGGACGGCGGCCTCCAACGACAGACCGTGCACGTAGAAGCCGTGGGTCTCGTGGAACCGGGAAAGCTCGCCGAGGGCGCCGTCGATCAGGTCCACCTTCTCCGGCAGGTTCTTGGGCGCCACATCGGCCTCGGCCGACTGCCGGAGGCTTTCGGGGGCCGCCGGGTACTGCCCCAGTATAGCCTGCGAGCCGAACACGTAGACCTCCGTGTCGCCCGTGACGTCGCACGCAGCCCGGATCGCGTGTTCCAGTTCTTCCCTCGTCACGACGCCGCTTCCTCGAAGATCTTCCGGCGTTCTTCCTCGGAGAGGACGTTCAGGAACGGAAGCGTCTGGCGCATCCGTGCGGCACGTTCCCCCGGATCGACGAGAAATCCCTTCAGCCGCGGCAGCGACATCGTGCCCAGCAGCCGGTCCCATTCCTCGAGTTCCTTCCGCTCCTGCGGCGAAGCTTGTTTCATACGTCGCGAAACGTACTCTCGTGCCCGGTCGATCAGCGACGGGTCGCTGGACAGTCGCTCGGCGATCGCCCGCGCCAGCTCCAGCAGCCGCCGGTCAACCTCTTCGTGCGTTCTGGAACCGATGGCCCCTGCCCCGCCGACTCGGGCCTGCGGCATCAGCGCTTCCGGTGAAGGACCCAGAAGCGGAATGACCCGGTCCAATCCCGACAGTTGCTCCTCGGGCAGTGTGCCCAGGTCGGCAGATGTCCATCCCCTCACCGTTATCGTCACGTCACCCTCCAGTTCCAACACGTCTAGCCCGGCCTCCAGCTGCTCCAGCGCACTCTCCAGCCTCCCGGCCGATGCCAGGACCCCCACCACGATCGGGTCACCCGGCTCATCGGTCTCGGCCGCCACACCGCCCTCGATCCACGCGGCTCGCGGCGGCGGACCAATCCGCCTCACCAACGCGCCAAGGCCGTCGATGATGCCCTCGTACCTATCGGCTTCCGCCGCGAACAGCGCCTCCACTGCCGCTGCCAGCGGATGCTCTCTCCGAAGACGTACCAGTTCACCTCGCCCCACTCCCACCACCTCCACGATCCCCGTCTCGATCAACTGCGATATCGTCCTCCGCACTCCCGACGCGTTCAGCTCCGCCCGTCGCCCAACCTCGCTCTTGCCCAGCGGCGTCTTTGCTCTGGCGAGCACCCGGAGGACACGGACACTGACTTCGGTACCCAGTATTCTGTTCCACGGGGCCCTCAGGGCACTCTGGGTTTGCGCAGGTGGACGCATCGACGTGGCCTTTCGCTCAGCGCTATTATAATACTCTACATGATATTATAATATCTATTGCCGTCTTATAATATCGACATGCCGAGCCTCGGTCAAGGGCTCCCTAACATCCTCCTTCGTACTACTGCAATGTCGAACACCGCACACCGAACACCGCCTTTCGAAGGTGGCACTGCAAGGCCGTATCATTAAGACCGAAGACCAAATGCACATGGACCTTCAGGCTTGGCTATTTGTGATTAACGATCAAGGATTGTCGTGCCACCTTCGGAGTGCGGTGTTCGGTGTGCGGTGTTCGACATTGGGGTGGAGTACGGGGCCGGTTACTCATGGCGGCGCTTGTAGAGCTTCCTGTCCCCGCCGCCGCTCCGGCCCACTTCCGCCGCCTGCCCGGCCGCACGGCGGTTCTTAGTTATTTGGCCCGCGGCGTTGCGTGCACCACAATGATAAGGAACTGTGCACCATTGTGATAACACTCCCAAGATGACCCTCTGGCAATGCATTCAAGGATGTTCGTTTCGCCATCGGCCGCTGGCGAGGCAACGCCCCGCGACGGGCTCTGTTGTGAAGGTTGGCGGACGAGTAGGTTCGATTACTGCTGAGCAACCCCAGCCAAAACCGACAACTCTCAGTCTTCCGGGCCGGCCCGGCTCCCCGCTCGAACAGGCTGCCGGTGGTTTGAGGCTGATCTCGGTTGAGATAGAAAGACCCTTGGGGGATTTATGGCGAATCACGAACCACATAAGATCAAGACCGTCCGGCTGCTTTCTTTTCCCTCTCTAGCAGAGAGGAAGAAGTACCTGGCGGATGCCCGCTTCAACGTTTTCAACCTGACGCCGACGCAGGTCACGTTCGACATGTGCTCGCTGGGGAGCAGTGCCGTCAGCCAGGAGCAACTCGCCGGGCAGTTCATCGGCGACGAGGCCTACGCGGGCTCGCGCAACTTCGAGGCGCTGGAGAAAGCGGTCAGGGAGGTGCTGGGCCACAGCTACGTGTGCCCGACCCACAACAACCTCGGCTCCGTCAAGCTCGTTGTATCGACGATGGTACCGCCCGGCTCCGTGCTGCCCACCAACGCCCGCACCAAGCTGGACGTGATGAACCCGCTGGGGATCGAGTACCCCGACATGCGGGACCACGACGAGCCCGTCTTCACCGGAAACATCGACGTGGAGAAGCTCGAGGCCACGC
>JBDHAL010000161.1:0-7652 GCA_039588075.1 Gemmatimonadota bacterium
TCCGGAGGAGCGGTGCCTTGGCCCAGCGGGCGGTGGCGCACACGCGCCACCGCCTTTTTTGTATGGGGATGGTGATGATGATTATTCTATTCGACATCGGACAGCGGTCAGCGGTCGCTCGACGGTCGAGTTGGACTCTTCGCTCGACGATCGACGGCCGATGTTCGACGTCACAACGCTCCCGCTCCGTGGCACGCGGAGGCCATTCCGCCCAGTCCCGAAAGGACTTGATCCGGGAGATGGGTGTCTGCCTGAGCAGCCCCCGAACTGAGGAGGTCGACGGTCGAAACTCGAACGTCGTACGTCGAGCGAAGAGTCTAACTCGACCCTCGAGCGACGGCTGACCGCTGTCCGATGTCGCGCCGAACGTCGTTCCCCCAACGCTCCCACCAACCCCGATGCGCCTCCTGTTCAGACTCTTCCTCAGTTGACAACCCGTAAGTGCCCCCTAGATTTGTGCTTAGATTGACCCATCGAAACAAATCTGTCATCTCAAGAATACGAACCACCAGCCCATACTCGTGCCAACATGCTAGCGTCCACCTCCTCCACCGCACCCGACTCGCGGAGCGATAGTTCTTCGGCTAGCCGAATGGCGCCGGCCACTGTAGCCATCGTCGGACGGCCGAATGTGGGGAAATCCACGTTCTTCAACCGGATCGTGGGCGGCCGCAAGGCCATTGTTGATAGCCAGCCGGGCGTGACGCGTGACATGCAGTTTGGCGAGGCTGACTGGGGCGGCCGTCATTTTTACGTGGTGGACACGGGTGGCATCGTGGAGGACGCCGAAGGCGAGATGGACCAGGCGATCCGGCGCCAGGCGGTATCCGCGTTGGAGGAAGCCGATGTAATCATGTTCATGGTGGACGGTCGCGAGGGCGTGCACCCACTGGACCAGCACATCGCTGAATTGCTCCGGGCCCGTGAGGCCAAAACGCTTCTGGTCGTCAACAAGATCGACGATCTGCCCGACTCCACGGATCACCTGGAGTTCTATGCTCTGGGTTTACGGGATCCAATGCCGTTATCGGCGGCGAGCGGGAAGGGTAGCGGTGACCTGCTGGACCGGCTGATCGAGCTGCTGCCGCCCGGAGGGTCGCAAACAGAGGAGGACGAGAGCACTCTAAGATTGGCGGTGGTCGGGCGGCCCAACGTGGGAAAGTCGAGCTTCATCAACAAACTGTTGGGTAGCGAGCGGCTGGTCGTCTCCCAGGAGGCCGGTACGACGCGCGACGCCATCGACACGCCCTACGAGAAGGACGGGAAGCAGTTCATCTTCATCGATACGGCGGGCCTGCGTCGCAAAAGCCGGGTCACCGAATCGATCGAATACTACGCCACGCTGAGGACGATGCGGGCCATCGACCGAGCCGACGTGTGCCTGGTCGTGGTAGACGCCGATGAGGGAGTTGCCAACCAGGACTTCCGCATCGCCAGATTGGCCTGGGACCGCGGCCGCGGCGTCGTGCTCGCCGTCAACAAGTGGGACCTGATCGAGAAAGAGACGCTTACATCGGTCCGCTTCGAGAAGGCTCTCCGCCGCCGCGTCCCGTTCCTCGAGGCGGTGCCGATCGTCTTTATCTCGGCGTTAAGCGGACAGCGAGTGACGCGTGCTCTCGACATCGCGTGGCAGGTGGGACAGGAGCGCACCCGGCGCGTTTCAACCAGCGAATTGAACGACCAACTCATCGCGCTGACCGAAACGGTCCAGCCTCCTCAGAAGAGGGGGACGCCGTTGAAGCTGTTCTACGCGACTCAGGTGGGCGCGGCGCCCCCGGTGTTCGCGATTTGGGTCAACTATCCCAAGGATGTGCCCGAGAACTACATCCGCTACCTGATGAACGGTTTCCGCAAGGCGTGGGGCTTTCTAGGGTCGCCCATCAGGGTGAAGCTTCGAGCCCGGAGGAAGCAACGGTCGTGAAGATCCTGGGCCTGTTGATCGTCGCCTACCTGTTGGGCTCGACCCCGACCAGCCTGCTGCTGGCCCGGCTCAAAGGGATCGACCTGAGAGAATGGGGAAGCGGCAACCTGGGTGCGACGAATCTGTTTCGCGCCGCCGGTTTCCCCCTCGCCTTCCTGTGCACGCTGATCGATGTGGGCAAGGGGTTCGTCCCGGCCTGGTTCTTTGCCAACCTCGACGGGGTGGACCTTCCCCAGCTCGCCCTCGCTTATGGACTGGCGGCGGTCGTCGGCCACGTGTTCTCGGCCTGGGTGCGCTTCCGCGGCGGCAAGGGCGTGGCCACGGGCGCCGGCGTCTTCCTCGCCATCGCACCGGCGGCGGTGGGGATGGCCGTGCTGGTCTGGCTGGTGGTCGTCTTCACGCTTCGCATCGTTTCCGTCGGATCGCTGATTGGGACGACGCTGTTCCCCGGACTGGTATGGGCCACAGGGCACCGATTCGACTTCGTCTTCTGGTCCACGCTTCCGCTGGTGGCGTTCGTCTGGTGGACGCACCGCACGAACATCCGGCGCCTCCTGGCGGGGCGCGAGCCGCGCACCGCCCGGGGCTCGGGCGCCCCGACGCCGCAACCGGAAACCGGATCCGGCGGATCCCCGAGCGAGGCGTGAGCATGGGTCGAGCGGCGGTGATCGGCGCCGGCAGTTGGGGTACGGCACTGGCCAAGGTGCTGGGCGACAAGGGTCACCAGGTCAGGATGTGGAGTTATGAGGCGTCGGTGGCGCAACAGATACGAAACGAGCACGAGAACCGTGACTATCTGCCCGGCATCGAGCTTCCGGCCACGCTGGAGGTTCATGAGGACTATCAGGCGGCGCTGGATGGAGCCGAGATCGTGGTCGCCGTGGTGCCGACCCAGTGGTTCCGGCAGGTGATGGCCCAGGCCGCGCCTCACGTGCCGAAGAACGCCGCCATGGTCACGGCCAGCAAGGGGATCGAGGTCGATACCCTCGAGCGGCCCAGCGAGGTCTTGCTCGACCTGCTCCCCGACCATCAGCCGGCCGTGCTGGTCGGGCCCAGCTTCGCCATCGAAGTGGGCCAGCGTGACCCGACCGCCATCGTCGCCGCCTCCCACGATCAGAGCGTGGCCCGCTTGACCCAGGAGTTCTTCAGTACCGACCGCTTCCGCGTCTACACCAACGATGACGTGCTCGGCGTCGAGTTGGCGGCGGCGCTCAAGAACGTGATCGCCCTGGCCTCGGGTATCACCGTGGGCCTGGGATTCGGTCACAACAGCCGGGCCGCGCTCATCACCCGCGGCCTCGCTGAGATGGCCCGGCTCGGCATGGCCATGGGCGCCAAGGCGACCACTTTCGCCGGGCTCGCCGGCCTCGGCGACCTGGTCTTGACCTGCAACGCCGAGCTGAGTCGTAATCGAACCGTTGGGGTGCGGCTGGGGAAGGGAGAGGCGCTGGACGACATCCTGGCCAGCATGAGGATGGTCGCCGAGGGCGTGCGGACCACGAAGGCCGCGCGCAGGCTGGCGCAGCAGTACGACGTCGAGATGCCCATCGTGGATGAGACTCACCACATCCTGTTCGATGGCAAATCGCCCAGACGCGCTACAGCCGACCTCATGCTGCGAGAACCGAAACCCGAGTTGTGGGGAGGCGCCGATGCGACGTGAACGCATCGCTCGTCGCGAATACTTCTCCATCGGAGAAGTTTGCGAGATGGCGGGGCTCAAGCCCCACGTGCTTCGTTACTGGGAGACCCAGTTCAAGGAGCTCAGCCCGTCCAAGAATCGCGCGGGCAACCGCGTGTACCGCGCCCGCGAGATCAAGCTCATCGAGCTCGTCAAGCACCTGCTCTACGAGGAGAAGTACACCATCGACGGTGCTCGCAAGAAGCTCGAGAAGCTCCGCGAGGAGGGAGACCTCGAGAAGGCGGCGGGGAAGGCGCTCGATCGGCAGGCGGTACGCCGGTTGAAGGAAGGGGTGAATGAACTGTTGGATATTCTGGAGGACCAGGCGGAGTGATTCTTACTGCAATTTCGAACACCGCACACCGAACACCGCCTGTCGAAGGGCGCACTTCAAGGTTCAATCATTGAGCCCGAAGACCAAAAGCCCATCGGGTTTAAGGATTGGCGATTTGTCATCTATGATTAGGGATTGCCGTGCGCCCTTCGAAAGGCGGTGTTTGGTGTGCGGTGTTCGAAATTGCCGTTGCATCCGTCCAGGAATGTGCTTATGAGCCCGATACACGAAGATCGCAGGCGCGCTCTCATCGAGCGCCTCCGAGAAGGCGGGATTCGCGACCTCGCCGTGCTCAACGCCTTCGACCAGGTGCCGCGTCACCTGTTCGTCCCCGAGGTGTTCGAGCCGCGGGCCTACGCCGACGAGGCGCTGCCCATCGGGCACGGGCAGACGATCTCGCGCCCCAGCACTCATGCACTGTACCTCCAGACTCTAGGCCTCAGCGGGGAGGAGCGCACGCTCGAGATCGGTACCGGGTCGGGCTTCCAAACCGCGCTGATGGCCATGGTCTGCCGGCAGGTCTTCTCTATCGAGCGCGTGCCCGAGCTGGCCGCGGCGGCCCGGGCACGCATCGAGGCGCTGGGCATCAGCAACGTGGCGGTTCGCGCCGGTGACGGGACGTATGGCTGGCGCAGCTACTCGCCTTACGACGCGATCCTGGTCACCGCCGGCGCCGCCGAGATCCCACGGCCCCTGGTCGAGCAACTCCGTATCGGCGGCAAGCTGCTGATCCCGATCGGTGACAGCGAATCACAGGAGCTGCACCGTATCGTGCGCACCGGCGAGGACACGATGGAAGACGAGTCGGTGGCGGAAGTCCGATTCGTTCCCCTCAAGGGTCTGGGCGGTCTCGAGGTCAGGAGCGAAGAGGTCACCGGGTGGTAGAAGTCGCGGCGTCGGGGACGGTGATCGGGCGGCTGAAGGGCTGGGCCCGCGCCACCTACGACTGGGTGCTCGGTTGGGCCGACTCGCCCTACGGTGCCCTGGCGCTGTTCGTCCTCGCCGTCGTGGAGGCCTCCTTTTTTCTCATCCCACCCGACGTCCTACTGATAGCGCTCTGCGTCGGCGGACCGCGGCGTAGCCTCTATTTCGCCGCTATCTGCACCGCGGGCTCCGTGCTGGGCGGTATCGGGGGCTACCTGATCGGCTACCAGCTGTACGAGCTCGTCGGCCAACCCATCATCGATTTCTACGGCGCCCAGGAGGCATTCCAGCGGGTGGGCGAGCTCTACCGGGCCAACCTGGTCCTCGCCCTCGGGACCGCCGGCTTCACTCCCATACCCTACAAGGTGTTCACTATCGCCGCCGGCGCCTTCGCCGTGCCTTTCGTTCCTTTCGTCACTATCTCGGCGGTGAGCAGGGGAGCCCGTTTCTTCCTGGTCGCCGCCCTGATCCGCATCTGGGGGCCCCAGATCAAGGGCTTCATCGATCGCTACTTCAACATACTGACGATCGTCTTTTTCGTGGCTCTGGCCCTCGGCTTCGTGCTACTCAAGTACGTGCACTGAAGCCGCTCTGAGGCCCTTTGACCCAGCGCCCCAGCCGTATAGATTTCGGCGGCTCACAGCCCTACAGCAGGAGGTCGTTTCAGAGGTGCCTACTATCCCGACCCCGTTCATCGGCGGTTCCGGCGCCCCTCGCCAGGAGAGGGAGGCCAGCAAGGACATCGCGCCACCTTTCGCACCGGACGAGACCGCTCAGCCCGCGCCTCCCGCGCCGGAGCCCGAGGCCGAGATCGACGAATATGAGATCATCATAGAGACGATCGACGACGAGCCCGAGCTCGAGCCCGCCGTGGCCGCGCCGCAGCCGGCCGAGCCCATCGTCGCTCCCGCCGAGCCGGTCACGCCTTCGGAGGTCGAGGCGCAGGTCGATGACGCCGACATGCCCGACTTCTTGTTCGGCTCCGACTCCGCCGAAGACGAGATGCAATCAGCGCAGCGGCTCGCCGAGAAGGCTCACGAGCTGCTCGACGGAGAGCAGGGAACTCAGATCCGAGACCTGATCGCCGATCTCAGCCTTTTCGCTTCCGAGATCGCCGTGCCACGCGCCTTCGCTGCGGGATACCTCGCCGCTAAGAAAGAAGAGGAGAGCTAGACACGATGGCCCAATCTCACCCGTCCGGCGAAGATCAGTTCGTCACAACTACTCTCCAGATCCTCGCCTGGGCTCAGAAGAACACTCGCGCCCTGATCCTCGGCGCCGGGACCCTGGCCATCGCCATTTTTGCCGTCAAGTACTACCTGGACTATCAGAACACCGTGCAGGAGGCCGCCTCGTCCGAGATTCGCACCATTCGCTTCCAGATGCAGTCCGGTAGCTCCGACCAGAGCATCGAGCGCCTCCGCACCTTCATGATCACCTACGACGGCACCGTCTACGCCCAGGAGGCCCGCATCCTCCTCGCACAGTCGCTCCTCGAGAGCGGCCGCGCCGGCGAGGCCATCGAGCCCGCCAGCCAGGCCATCAGCGACCTCAAGGACGACGTCCTCTCCGGGCGCGCCGCTTTCCTGCTCGCCGCCGCCTATGAGGAGGTCGCCGACACCAACTCGGCGATTCAGACCTACGAGCGTATCGGCAACGACGTCCAGCAGCGAGTTCAGAGGAGCCGCGCGCTACAGGCCGCCGCCCGCCTCCGCGAAGGCAGCGGCGACTACGCCGGGGCCGCCGCCATTTACACTCAATTGCTCGAGTTCACGCCCGAGGAAGTGCCCGCTCACGCCTTCTACCGCATGCGGATCACCGAAATGCGCACCGCCGAACGGCGAGCCCCGCAGATGCCGGCTGAGGTGGAGGGCGGGTAGGGGGCCGCAATGATCTACTCCTCTTTTGGCACGGCACGCGTCACGGCCCTCTCGAGCCTTTTCCTCATATTTGTATTCGGCTGTGCCGGCGGAGGGGGCGGGGAGCAAGGCGCCTCCGGAGCCTGGCCGTCGGTCGTGCTGATCACCAACGATAACGGCATCGACGACCTCGCTATCGTCGCTTTGGCGCGCGCCTTCGCACCCGTTGCCGAAACCTACGTCGTGGCATCCACCGTGGATCGAAGCGGCGGATCGAACTTCATGCCGGCCACGAGAGCCGGACAATACGAGGTGGAACGGCGCGACCTCGGCCCGGGCATCGAGGCTTATGCGCTGGACGGTTATCCGGCGGATTGTGTGGTTTTTGCCCTCGCCGGCCCCATGCGGGATCGCCCGCCGGACCTCGTCATATCCGGCATTAACGGCGGCCCGAACCTCGCCGATGATTGGCTCGGATCAGGTACGATCGGAGCGGCACGTACGGCCGCCTACCTCGGTGTCCCTGCCGTTGCCGTGTCCGGCCTGGAGGATGACGACCCGGAGTCAGTCGCCGCCGCGGTTTCATGGGTGGTAGCTTTGGCACAAAGCCCAGTAGTGCGCAGCCTGAAGGCGCCACAGTATCTGACGATCAGTCTCCCCATCCTGCCACCGGCGCAGATCGAAGGTATCGAGATCGTACAGCGAGCCCGCGGTCTTATCGACGGTAGCGCGCACCCATCGCCGGCAGACGACCCAAGCGGTGACAAGACAACCTGGGAGCTCGAACTGAACGTCGATCCCAGCGGCGCCGGTGACCATACGGATGTCGGCGCCATAGCGCGCCGAAGGATTGCCATCGTCGCGATGCGCGTCGACGAGCAGGACGTTGACCTCCAGGAGTATCTAAGAGGCCATCTGGCCGACTTACCGTCT
>JBDHAL010000162.1:0-7577 GCA_039588075.1 Gemmatimonadota bacterium
AAGAACAGGGCCAGGTCGAGGACGATCGGGGCCGCCAGGATCGAGTCGCGGCACAAGAAGTCGATCTTGATCTGCATCGGGTAGCCCAGCCACCCGATGATATCGATGTTGTCCCAACCCTCCTTATTGTCTCCACGCGGCGGGTAGTAGTTGATCCTGACCTTGTGATACATGTCGCCATAGAGCTGCGGATAGACGCTCGGCTGCAGGATGTGCTCCAGCACGCCCAACTTCGACTCCTCCTTCGTCTTGAAGCTCTCCGGATCGTCCAGCACCTCGCCGTCCCGGTTGCCCAGGATGTTCGTAGAGAACCAGCCGCTGAGCCCCAGCATCCGCGCCTTGAGGCCGGGCGCCAGGATCGTCTTCATCAGGGTCTGACCCGTCTTGAAGTCTTTGCCGCCGGTGGGCACGCGCTTCTCGCGAGCGAGATCGTAGAGCGCCGGTACGTCGGTCGTCAGGTTGGGCGCGCCGTTGGCGAAGGGCACGCCTTCCATGATAGCGGCGTAGGCGTAGATCATCGACGGCGCGATGCCGGGGTCGTCGTTCTCGAGTCCTTTCTCGAACGAAGCGATCGACTCGTGCACCGGACCCGGGCTCAGGAAGATCTCGGTGGATGCGCACCAGACCACGACGAGCCGGTCGCAGCCATTCTCCTGCTTGAAGCGGCGAATGTCCTCACGCAACTGTTCGGCGAGATCTTTCTTGTTCTTGCCTTTCTTGACGTTGGTGCCCTCGAGCTTCTTCACGTAGTCCTGTGAGAAGACGGCGGGCATCGGCTTGATGGTGGACAGGAAACCGCCGACCTCACGCAGGTCGGCTTCCGACAGAACACCGCAGGTCTGCGCCGACTTGAGGGCGTCATCGGGGATGGGATCCCAAGCACCGAACACGATGTCGTTCAGATCGGCGAGCGGTACGAAGTCCTTGATGAGCGGGGTGCGCTCTTCAGTGCGCTTGCCGAGCCGGATGGTACCCATCTGCGTGAGCGAGCCGATGGGCTGTCCGACGCCGCGCCGGGTGGCCTCCACTCCTGCTATGAAAGTAGTCGCCACCGCCCCGAGGCCGGGTATGAGTACGCCGAGCTTGCCTTTGGGAGGCGCGATCTGCGGAAATTCCTTGTTGGATGCGCTCACCTGCTCTCCTCTCGAAGTTCAGACCGTCAACTCTTCGTGGCCCGCCGCCGGTTCGGCGGTGGTGGGCTTCCGAGTATGTTGATAGACCCAGATGATTCGATGAAACGCGGTGATATTCGCTAGAATCGCCACCGCAATGATAACGATACGCAGCGCCAGCCCGGACGACTCGCCACCGAAGATGAGGGCGGCCAATCCGATCATCACGACTCGCTCACCCCGTTGCATGAGCCCAACCTTGCAGTCGATGCCCAGGGCTTCGGCGCGGGCCCGCGTGTAGCTGATCATCAGCGAGCCGCCCATGGCGAGCATGATGGCGTAGATAGTGCCGACGTCGCCGAGCTGCGGATGATAGGTGTTGTAGAGCGACAAGAGCCCGACATAGACGGCGATCTCGGAGATGCGGTCGAGCGTCGAGTCATAGAAGGCCCCGAAATTGGAGGCCAGCCCGGTGGCCCGAGCGACCCGGCCGTCGAAGAGATCGAAGATGCCGCCAAGCAGGATGAGCACGCCCGCGGTTCGGATGTGATTGAACCCGAAAGCGAAGGCGGAGCTCATCGTGATCAAGAACCCGATGGAGCTGAGGACGTTGGGGTGGATCCGCCTGCGCACCATCCAGTTGATGAGCGGGTTGAGGATCGCCACCAACCGCCGCTCGATCGCTTTTCGCACAGCGTGCATTGACACGACTAAAATCCTGTATCAGATGGACAACCGACAACCGACAGCCGACAGCCGAGTCTCGGCTAACAGCCCGGCTGGCGACTTCGGACTTTCGACTTTCTACTTTCGACTTCCCGTTTTCTATTCTGCGCTCTCTAGCTCGGCCAGCAGGATTCGCTGATGGCCGGCAAGGTCGTGGAGCAGACGGGGCTCGCGGTAAGCGCCGCGGGCGCGTACCGACTCGAGGCCCTGTTGGGCGACGCCGGGGGCCAACTCGAGGGCCAGAAGGCCGCGGGGCTCGAGGTATTTGGGCGCGCCGGCAACGATCTGTTCGATCACCTCGAGGCCGGTCGGGCCGGCGAAGAGGGCAACGCCGGGCTCCCAGTCGCGGACCTCGGCGGGGAGCGAATCCGCCTCGGAATCGGCTATATAGGGCGGATTAGCCACGACGACGTGGAAGCGCTCTCCCGGGCGTACGGCGCTGAACAGCGATCCCAGCCGGAGATCGACGACCCCTTCGACGCCTGCTTCAGCTGTGTTATCCCGGGCAACATTCAGGGCGTCGGGCGATATGTCAACGCCAACCACCGTCTCGAAAGATCCCTCGATGGCGAGGCTGACGGCGATCGCCCCGGAGCCGGTTCCCAGGTCGAGGGCTCGGAGCTCTTCCCTGCCCCGGCACCACTCGAGGACGTACTCCACGAGTTGCTCGGTCTCCGGCCGAGGTATGAGAACGGACGGGTCAACCCGCAGGGTCAGCCGGCGGAAAGCGGCGCGCCCCTCGATGTACTGAAGGGGCTCGCCGCGGGCGCGCCGCGCGAGTCGCGCCTCGTACTCGGCGAGCGTATCGGGCTCGAGCCGGCGGTCGCGGTCGACGGCCGTTTCGCCGGGCGTGGCGCCGAGCAGCCCGGCCAGCAGGAACAGGGCTTCACGGCGGGCGTCTTCGCCGGAGCCATCGAGCAGGGCGCGCCGGCCCATCTCGATCGCCGCCTGAACGGTGAGCGGGGCCATGGTAGTCAACTGCCGGTGAAGTCGGGACGTTTCGGGAGCGGCCGGCGGTTCACGCCGACAGCCGTTCCTCGCGGCGCGCCAGGCTGAGCTCGCGTAGCAAGTCGTCGAGGTCGCCGTCGAGTATCTCCTGCAGGCGGTGCAGGGTGAGGCTGATACGGTGGTCGGTGACCCGGCTCTGCGGGAAGTTGTAAGTTCGGATCTTGGCCGAGCGGTCGCCGGAGCCGATCTGGGTGCGACGCTCCCTGGCACGCTCGGCCTCCTGCTCGGCGATCTTAAGGTCGAGCAGCCGGCTGCGCAGCACCTTCAAAGCGCGGGCCTTGTTCTTGTGTTGTGATTTCTCGTCCTGGCAGGTTACCACCAGGCCGGTGGGCTCATGGGTGATGCGGACGGCGGAGTCCGTGGTGTTGACGCTCTGGCCGCCGGGCCCGGACGAACGATAGACGTCGATCTTGAGATCCTCGGCGTTGATCTCGATGTCGACTTCCTCCGCCTCGGGGAGCACCGCGACGCTGGCCGCCGACGTGTGGATGCGGCCCTGGCTCTCCGTCTCCGGCACCCGCTGGACGCGATGGACGCCCGACTCGTAGCGGAGCGTTCCGTACACGTTCTTCCCACGGACCGCGAAGACCACTTCCTTCAGGCCACCCAGAATGCCCTCGCTGGTGTTCAACACCTCGATCTTCCAGCCCCGCTTCTCGGCGAAGCGGACGTACATGCGGTAGAGGTCCGCCGCGAAAAGACCGGCTTCATCTCCGCCGGTCCCGGCGCGGATCTCGATCACCGCGGCTCGGTCGTCCAGGGGGTCGCGTGGTGTCAGCAGATCGCGGACTTCAGACTCGAGGTCGGCGATGCGGGCGGTCAGCTCCTCCGCTTCGACGCTCGCCAGCTCGCGCAGCTCCTCGTCCTCCGCCGACGCGCCCAGCTCGTGGGCCTGATCCAGCTCCTCGGTAAGCTTGATGTACTTCGCCCCGACGCCGGCGATTCCCTCCAGCGACGAGTATTCCTGGCCAACCTGGCGTAGCCGTTCCGGATCCGAGATGACCTCGGGGATCGCCAGTTGTCGCGCGAGCTCCTCTCGGCGCTCGATCGCCGCCTGGATCTTCTCTATCAGCCGGTCAGAACCCGACATGGGGGGGCTTGCCAGCTATTCCGCCTGCTCCTCGACGGCAGGCGTTGCCACCGGCTCGGCTGCCGCCTCGGGCTGCGCAGACCTGGCCTTCTTGCCCTTTTTCTTCTTCTCGCCCGCCGGCCCGTCGCCATACTTCCTGCGGAATCGCTCCACCCGGCCCGCCGTGTCTACCAGCTTCTGGCGGCCCGTGAAGAAGGGGTGGCAACGAGAGCAGATCTCAACGTGGATCGTGTCCAGCGTCGAACGCGTGGTGAACGTGCTCCCGCACGCGCAGGTCACGTTCGCCTCTTTGTACTCCGGGTGGATTCCTTCCTTCATCCGACTAATCCCATGTATCAGAGTTCTGTATGGGGAATTACTATTCCTGTCCGAGTTTAGGCCGAAATCTAGCATTGGCGGGGAATGGGGCAAGTTGGTGGGAATTCTCGAATGTTGATTCCGGGATTACGGAATTAGGGAGTTAGGAAGTTCGATATTACTTCAGGCTTCCAAACTCCCCTTTTCCGTAATCCCGGAATCAACATTCCCGGCCCTAGCGCCTCGGCGCCGCGTATCCCACGCGAACCCGATCAACGCCAGGGCGCTGCCAATAGCACACAACCAGCCGGCCCAATCGCCGAGGCGCGTATAGAGCGTCAAGGCATCGGTTGTCTCAACGGTCGCCGTACGCGCGTCCGGGACGAAGAGCGGCGTGGCGTCGGTGATCCGGCCGCGGGGATCGATGAACATGGAGACGCCGGTGTTGGCGGCGCGAGCGACGCCGATGCGATTTTCGATCGCGCGCATGACGAGGTGAGCGGGGTGCTGGTAGAGAGCGCTGGTGCGGCTCCAGAGCGGGCGCTCGCGTCCGAACCAGGCATCGTTGGTGATGTTGACGACGAAGTCGGCGCCGCCCTTGCGATAGGTTCTCGGGAGATCGGCGAAGATGGACTCGTAGCAGATGAGCACGCCGAAGCCGCCGTCGGCGAGGGGAAAGACGGGCTCATCGTCGCCGCGGCCGAAGCCACCGAACCACTGGAGAAACGTGTTGACGTCGCCCAACAAGGGGATGCGCCAGCCGGTTTGCGCTTTGCGGCGTAAAGAGCGCATCCAGGCGACCGGGATATAAGGGACGCGTTCGACGATGGGCACGAGGTAGTGCTTGCGATAGAGGCCGGCGGACTCGCCGTTGGGATCCACGTAGAAAGCGGCGTTGAAGTAGTCGAAGCTCCCATCGGGGAAGCGAATCGCGTCGAGGGCGCCAAACAGGAGTCCGGCATCGTTCTGGCGAGTGAGTTGGCGGGCCCAGATGAGCCAGTCGGGCGCGTTGACGGCGAAAGTCGGCAGCGCGGTCTCGGGCCAAACGATCAACTGGGTCACCGAGCCCGCAGCGAGCCCCGAGTCCGTCAGGTTCGCCAGCGCGGTGCGGCTGCTGTCGAGGGCCGCCTCGCGAGAGAGCTTGATGTCCTCGGGGATGTTGGGCTGAACGACCAGGACCCGGGCGGCGGGCCGGGTATCGAGCGTGTACCAGCGGGCGAGCGAGTAGCCGAGGGGGAGCACCAGCAGGGCGACGAGGGCGACAGCCCGGCGCCGCCAGCGCGGCCCGAAGCCTTCCAGCCACCACTCGGCGATGAGCGCGTTGATCGCCACGAGCCAGACGGTGACGCCGCGAGCGCCGGCGAGATCTGCGAAGCCGACGAGGGCTGGGAAACCGGTGAGCGAATGACCCAGACCGAGCCAGGGGAAGGCGAGGTCGCCGAGGTGCCCGCGCATCCACTCGGCGGCGGTCCAGAAGACCGGGACGGAGAGCCAGAAAGGCAGGCGGTAGCGGACGCGGAAAGCGTGCACGGACCAGCCGGCCACGGCGAGGAAGGTCGAGAGGACGACGACCGTGATGATGTAGCCGAGCAGCGAGAGCCAGGTGTAGTAGACCAGCGCGGCAAACAGCCAATAGAGCAACGTGCCGTAGAAGACGACGCCCATCCAGAAGCTGGCGCGCCGCACCGAGGTACTGCCCGCCCGGTCCTGAGGCGCCCGGCCGACGAACAAGAGAAACGGAACCAAGGCGACGAACGGCGGGAGCAGCAGGTGAAAGGGCGGGAAGCACAGCGTGAGCAGGACTCCGCTGACGACCGGCAGACCCAGCTCCTTACCGCGCGGCAGGACGGGGTGCTTCACAGGACGATCTCGCGTCCCTCTTCGCTGGATTTGTAGCAGGCGTCGATGATGCCTAGCAACACCTCCTGCTCCTCGGGCAGGGGCTCTTCCCGCTCGCCGCGTACGCAGGCACGGAAGTACTCGAGCTCGCGGCGGTAGGAGGCCGTGTAGACGGTCTCGGTGCCGGGAGCGAGACGCGGTGTGACGTCGACGACCTTGCCCGCCGTTTCCCTCTGCACGACGAACGGCGCGAGGGAGCCGAACCCTTCTGAGCCCATTGTGACGACGGTGTGGCGGTCCTTTATGGCGGCCAGGTCCCAGCTCACCTCGATGCTGCAGGTGATATTTCCCTCGAGCCTCATCAGCACGACGGCCGAGTCGTCGACCTGATCCTCGTCGCGATCGAGGAGGTAGGCGGTCAGGCGCTCGGGTGTCGGATAGCCGAGCAACCAGAGCGCGGCGTCGATGTTGGTGACACCGAGGTCCATCAGAACACCACCGCCCTCACGGCTCATCCGCCACTCGCTGATCCGCGGCCGCCGCGAACGACGGCGCTGCCAGCTGCTATGGATGTGGAAGATCTCGCCCAGCTCGCCCGCGGTGATGAAGCGCCGCAGAGCCCAGGCGTCGGGCCGGAAGCGGTGGTTGTTGGCGACCATCAGGGAGCGACCGGCGCCCCTGGCGACCTCGAGGGTGCTGGCGACCTGCGCTCGGCTGGTTCCCAGCGGCCGCTCGCAGAGGACGTCGACGCCGGCCTCGAGCGCCATCTCGGTGTGCTCGGCGTGCATCTGGTTGGGCGTACAGACGACGACGGCATCGAGCTTAGCCTTTTCCAGCAGATCGCCGACCGATGAGAAGGTCGACGATACATTGAAGCGTTCCGCCACCAGCTGCGCTTTGGGGACGTTGTCGTCGCAGACGGCGACGAGGTTCACGCCTTCCATCTCGCCGAGGATGGGCAGGTGAACGAGTTGCGCGATAGCGCCGCAACCAACGACGCCAACCTGAACAGGACCTTTGTTAGCCATACCAACCTCTCGGGCACCTTCCCACGACGCGTCTACGTCGTGACGATTGCGCTCATGAGGGTTTCGTGTCGTTACTTCTCGCCGTCCTGCCAATCTGGAGTCCAGGTCACCGCGGCGGCGCCGCTACCCGGTTCGCGATCCGGATCGGGCTCGACTTCGTCGATCAGCTCGATGAGCGCGTCGACGATCTCCGCCTCCGGCACTTTGCGGACCATTTCGCCGCGGACGTACAGCATGCCCTCGCCCTTACCGCCGGCGATCCCGATATCCGCCTCGCGCGCTTCGCCGGGGCCGTTCACCGCGCAGCCCATCACGGCTACGGTAAGCGGCTTGCGGATGTCACGGGTGCGATCCTCGACCTCCTGTGCCAGGCGAATGAGATCGACCTGCAGGCGGCCGCAGCCGGGACAGGCGACGATGCGAATGCTCTCGCGGCGCAGGTCGAGCGACTCGAGGATCGAGCGGGCGGAATGGACC
>JBDHAL010000163.1:0-8917 GCA_039588075.1 Gemmatimonadota bacterium
CCGAACGCGGCGAGCGCCACGAACGGCTCGGAATTGCGAACCAGTCCCAAGGCCGCCGCCGCGGCGACGGTGAGAACCATCAATATGAAACCGAGCGAGGTCGGGATCAGCGAGTACAGCGCGGTCGCCGCCCATACGCTCAGGTACACGGCGCTGAAGCCACCCGCCGCGAGCCAGAGCCCGTAGATCCGGTACCCGGCGGCGCGAATCCGCTCGCCCGCAACGATCGTCGCCACACCTACGCCCGCGCCGAGAAGCACCCGGAACGTGGGACCGACCCAGCCACGCTCCATCGCTTCCTTGACCACGAAAGCGACGGCAAAGACGAGGGCCAGTACGCCGATGAGCAGCAGACCGCGTCCGCCGAGCCAGAACTCGATGTCCAGGGCTTTGCTCGCGCGATCCTCGGTGGCCCGCTTTTCGATCACCGGGGCCTTGGGCGGTGGGGGCGGCGCTGCGACTTCGGGAGGCGGTGCCGGTTTATCTTCTACGTCGGCCTCCGCACTCGATATCTCAGCCCGCAGCTGTTCTAGTTCGCTCTGGAAATGCTCCGCCAATCGCTCCAACGCCTGAAGGCGATGCCGCAGCGAGCCGCCGTCGTCCTGGGACATAGCGCAATCTGCCTTGCCGGGACTGAGGAGAACGAGCGATATGAGGAGGAGAATCTAACCCCCAAAGAAGCCGGCATCAAACCGACGCAGCCTTAGTCGCGTCGCTTGCCGAAAACCAGGCGATAGACGACCAGAATGATGATTGCCCCCAGGACGGCCAGCCCCATGGATCGCCAGCCCCAGCCGTGGACCCGACCCCAACCCAGCAAGGTACCGACGTAGCCGCCCACCAGCGCGCCGCCGATCCCAAGCAGGCTGGTGAGAACGCAGCCGCCGGGATCGCGCCCGGGGTGAAGGGCTTTGGCGATCGTACCGGCGACGAGTCCGAATATGATCCAGGATATCATTTCCATTTCGACGATCCCTCAGCGTGCCCGATGCGTGTAAGTCTCAGTAAACTCTACGGCTTAGCGGGCACTCCTGTTTCAACCCTGCTGGGCTACGCTCGCAAGGACGAGATCCCGGAAGGCGCCCTCGGCCACCAGGTCGCGCAGTCGCTCGATGTCGCCGCTCAACACGCGATCGCCGTCCAGCGCCTTCACCTGCTCGCGCACCAGACGATGAGCCGCGGCGACGCTCGTGCTGGGCGATAGCGGCTTGAGGTACTCGAGGGCCTGGGCGCCACACATCAGCTCCACGGCCAACACGTAGTGGAGACACGACACGACACGGGTTGCCTTGCGCGCCGCCGCCATACCCATTGAGACGTGGTCTTCCTTGTTGGCGCTGGTCGTGACCGAGTCGACGCTGGCCGGATGCGACAGCACGCGCATCTCGGACAGCACATCGACCGCGGCGACCTGGGCGATCATGAAGCCGGACTCGACGCCGGGCTCGTGGGCGAGGAATGGAGGCAGGCCCGACAGGTCGGGGTTGAGCATCCGCTCGATCCGCTGCTGGCTGATGGAAGGGAGATGCGTGGAGGTGATGGTAAGAAAGTGGAGAGAGTGGGAGAGGGCCAGCGGATTGTCGGTGGAGCTGTTGATCTCGATCTCCAGCACGCTCCGAACGAAGGCCATCGCATCGCGCGCGGCGCCATGAACCTGCGGCATGCAACGGAGCGAGTAGGCATCGTGAACCCGCGGATCGCCCTTGCGGTGCGACTCGCGGATCTCGCTCTCGGCCAGCAGGCCGCGCAGCCGTGCCGCGCTCGTCACCTGACCGGGATGCGGCCGGTTGATGTGCACCCTTTCATCGAACGGGGTCGGCGTCCCCATCAATCCCTCCAACGACATCGCGCCCGCCAGCTCCGCGGTCTCCAGCGCCGCCTCCGCCGCGAGCAGCGCCAGGACGCCCTGGCCCGTCGTCACCTGCGTCCCGTTGATCAGCGCCAGGCCTTCCTTCTCTCGCAGCTGAACCGGTTTCAATCCCGCACGGTCGAGCGCGGCGGCGGCGGCCTCGGGGCCCGTCGCGCCGTGCACGACCCCCTCGCCGATCAGGCAGATCGCCACATGAGCCAGTGGCGCCAGGTCACCGCTGGCGCCCACCGAGCCGAACTCGGGGATCACCGGATCGATTCCGCTCCTGAGGAGCGAGAGAAGCAGCTCTACGACCTCGCGCCGAATTCCCGAGTTGCCGCGTGCCAGCGAGTTGGCCCTCAGCAGGGTGATCGCCCGGCCGACTTCCGGGCTCAGCGACTTCCCGAACCCGCTGGCGTGGCTGCGGATCAGGTTCTCCTGCATCTCCAGCCGGTGCTCCCGCGGAATGGCCAACTCGGACAACCGCCCGAACCCGGTCGTTACACCGTAGACGGGCTCGCCCGTCTCCAGCGAGCGCTCGACCACCGCCCGCGACGCGTCGATCGCCTCGCACGCGCCGGCCGCCAGGCCAACCTCGGCCCGATCCCCCGCCGCGACCCTCCCGACGTCTTCCAGGGTCAGACTGCGGCCATCGATCTCCAGCATCCGCCAGCCTCCATTCAGATATTCGATGCCGAGAAGATAGAGAGCCGGCCCGCCGGTGGGTAGCCTCCGCCCCCACACCGCCGCCCACAGCCTGAGCGCCGCGCCCCGAAACCGTCTAGGCGATCGACCGTAGTGTCTGTATGCACCACTCCGTGCGTGGGGCGCACGATGACGGCTTTTGATGGAGGGACAGCCAAAATGTTCGATTCGCTGAAGCAGGACATCACCTATGCGTTCAGAACGCTGCGTCGGAATCCGGGCTTCACGGCCGTAGCCGTCATCACCCTGGCCCTCGGCATCGGCGCCAACACGGCGATCTTCAGCATCGTCAACCCGTTCCTTTTTCGTCCGCTCCCCTTTGAAGAGCCCGACAGGCTGGTCCACCTGTTCCACACCGATCCGGTTACCGGCTGGGACCAGATGCGTTTTTCCTACCCCCAATACCTGGACTACAAGGAGCAGCACGAAGTTTACGAGGATCTCGCAGCCTACAACTACACCGTCCGCAACATCACGGGCAGCGGCGAGCCTTGGAGCACCACGGTGGGTCGGGTCTCGGCCAACACGCTGGACCTGCTCGGCGTCAGGCCGGCTCTCGGCCGCGGCTTCTTGCCGGGCGAGGATCAGCTGGGCCAACCGGACATAGCGATCCTCGGTCACGGAATTTGGCAAAGTCGATTCGGCGGCGATCCGAGTATCGTCGGGCAAACCATCAACCTCGACGGCGCGCCGCACGAGGTGGTCGGGGTGATGCCGCGCAACTTCAACTTCCCGTACGGTGGAGTGAAGATGTGGACGACGCTCCGCGTCGACCCGAGCCGCAGCCAGCGCCACGGCGGCAACTATCTAGTCATCGGACGCCTGCGACCCGGCGCGAAAATGACCGGCGCGCTCGCCGAGATGGAAACCATCCATCAGCGGCTCGCCGCGGACTACCCTGACGACGACGGTCGCTTCGGCGTGAACATCATTCCGTTGCGACACGCGCTGCTTTTCTATTACGACGTGATCAGCGCGATGCTCCTGCTGCAGATGGCCGCGGTGGGATTCGCCCTGCTCATCGTCACAGCCAACGTCGCCAACCTACTTCTCGCCCGGGGAAGCGCCCGGCAGCGTGAGGTGGCGATTCGCTCGGCCATCGGCTCCAGCCGGCGGCGGCTGGTACGCCAGTTCCTCACCGAGAGCGGCGTGCTCGCGCTGCTCGGCGGCGCCGTGGGGCTGGTCCTGGCGTTCGGAGTGGTCAGGCTCATCGGGCCGGCTCTCCCGGAAGATCTTTACCGGGTGGGCGATATCAGTGTAGACCGAACCGCGCTACTGTTCACGCTCCTGGTCTGCGCGGTCACCACGCTGCTGTTTGGGTTGGCGCCGGCGCTGCAGGCCACGCGGCTCAGCTTGAGCGAAGCCTTGAGTGAGGGCGGCCGCGGCGGCGGAAGCGGCCGCAGGGGTCGGTTCCTGCGCGGCTCGCTCGTCGTCTCGCAGGTCAGCCTGGCGCTGGTCCTGCTGATCGGCGCGACGGCGATGGTGCAGAGCGCGGCGAGCCTGCGCAACGTAGACCCGGGATTCGACCCGGCGCCCGTGCTAACGCTCCAGGTCGTGCTACCGTCATCGGAGTACTCCGATCAGGATCGGCGCATCGGGTTCCACGACGAGGCGATCGGCAGGCTGGAAGCGGTCCCCGGAGTCGAGGCTGCGGCGGCGGTATGTTTTCTGCCGCTCAACCATGCCACCAGCACGATGGGTATCGCCGTCGAGGGCAAGGAACCTCCATCGGCGGACGAGCCGTTCTTCGCCAACGACAACTACGTCACGGCCTCCTACTTCGATGCGATGGGAATCCCGCTCCTACGCGGACGAACGTTCTCACGCAGCGACAATGCCGACGCGCCCGACGTGATCGTCATCAATAGAACGATGGCGGAACGATTCTGGCCGGGAGAGAACCCCATCGGACGCCGTATCCAGCTCGACCCGAACGACCCCGAGGCCCGCTGGACTTCGGTCGTCGGCGTCGTGGGAGATGTGAAGCACCGGGGTTTGCAGGGCGAGACGTGGAATCAGCTGTATGTCCCGCAGAGCCAGTCTGCCACCCGCTACGTCCACTACGTGATTCGCTCGAGCGGCGATCCGGCCGCCCTCACGGCCGCCGCACGTGACGCGATCTGGTCCGTCAATGCCAGCCAGCCGATCAGCGGCGGTCGCACGATGTCGCAGGTGGTCGCGGAATCGACCGGCCCCTTCCAGATGGCCGGCGGCGTGCTGGGGACGCTCGCCCTGGCAACGCTGGTGCTGGCGTGCGTCGGTATCTACGGTGTCGTGGCCTACTCGGTCAGCCGGCGCGTCAACGAGATCGGTATCCGCATGGCGCTCGGCGCTGAAAAGGGTGACGTGCTCTGGTTGGTGGTGAAGCAGGGCGCCACCCTGACCGGGATCGGCGTCGCCATCGGGCTCGCCATCTCCATCGGCCTGACCCAGGTCCTGGCTAGTGTCATGGAAGGCGCCGCGGCGGCGAACGTGACCATGCTCATCGGCGCTTCAGCCATCCTGGCGGCCGTGGCCTTGTTGGCGAGCTATCTGCCGGCCCGCCGCGCGGCCAGGATCGAGCCGGTACAGGCGTTGCGATACGAGTAGCGACGCTTGGCTGGTTGTAACCACTAGCCGCCCGTCGGCAGCACGAGTTGTTCGGCCGGCGAAAAAGCTCGACCGCGAATCAAGAGCGTGCTGATCACCGAGGTCAGCCCCGAGGAGGCATAGATCATACCGACGACGACGAACTGGTAGATCGCCGCGTAGACCGGATCGCTCCCGGCCAGCACCATCCCCGCCATCAGCCCCGGGATCCACACGATCCCCAACGCGCGTAACGTATCGATCCGCGGGATCATGCCGGCGCCCACCGCCGACTGAATGTAGGGCTCCACCACCTTCTCCGGTGTCGCTCCCAACGCCAGGCCGGTCTCTATGTAGCCGACGTTCGCCAACAGGTCGGATCGGAAGCGCTCCAGCGCCAGCGCGTTCGAGTTCATCGCGCTGGCTATGATCATGCTGCCCACCGGTATCAGCGATGCCATCCGCGGATCGATCGCTCCCAGCGCCGTCATCAGCACGATGACGATGCCCGCCCCGCCCGCTATCCCGTAGAACGAAACTGTGAAGGCCCCCGGTATGCCGCGGGCTCGGCGCGCCGCCGTCGCGGCCGCCGCCACCATCATCAAGAACAGAACGAAGACGCTCGTCCAGGACGGCCCGCGGAACAGAAACACCAGGATCGAGCCCACCGCTACGATCTGAACGAACCCGCGCACCAGTCCCACGAGGGTCTCGCGCTCCAGGTGTATGCCCTGGCGCCTGGCAACCAGCACCACCGCCAGCGCCAGAAGCGCGGTAACCGCCGCCTGCGCGAGGCCGAGCTGCAAAGTGTCGCCTAGAAGGCTAGCCAGCATGAGTTGTCTCCGGTGAAGGGCCCGAGTCCACGACTCGACCCGCTTCCATCGCGATGACGCGGCCCGCCATACGGACCGCTTGATCCCGGTCGTGGGTGACGATGAGACAGGTCAATCCCTGACCCGTGATGATGCTGCAGATCAGCTCCTCTACGCTGAGCCGCGCTTCCTCATCGAGAGCCGAAGTCGGTTCGTCGAGCAGCAGAACGTCGGGAGAGTTGGCCAGTGTTCGCGCCAGCGATACGCGCTGCGCCTCGCCGCCCGACAACCGCATCACCTCCCTGGCGCCGTAGTCGGCGAGACCGACGCGCTCGAGCAGCTCGGCTACCGTGTCTGCGGCCAGTGAGCCTCCCCGCGCGACCGGGCCGTACGCCACGTTGTCGGCCACGGTGCCACGAAACAGGTACGGCTGCTGAAGCAGCATCCCCACTCGCTGCCGCAACGCGCCCGGGAGGATCTCGCGGTAGTCCCGACCCTCCAGGTAGACCGTTCCGCTCGTCGGCTCGTCGAGCCGGTTGAGGAGCCGAAGCAGCGACGACTTGCCGCTTCCGCTCGGCCCAACGATCGCCACGACCTCGCCGTGTTCGATCTCGATGCCGACCTCGTCGACCAGGCGCCGGCCATCCACCTCACGGGTCAACCGTTCCGTTCGCAGCACCGCCTGACCTCCATCATCGGTTAGCTGTATACCGCCATGAATCCACAAGCCGTGTGCCCGGCGAAACCTAGCCGGCCTGGCAAGGGGATCGAAAGATCACCCCCCAGGCCGGCCATCTCAGCTTGACACGGCGCTCGCCCGCGGTATCATGCCAACTGGAAGTGAATCACGGTCACCGCGTTTAGCACGCGGTGGGCTGCGGGGTGGAGTGGCGATTTGGTGGGCCGTGGCGGGTTACCGCAGATCCGCGCCGTCCGCTCCCCTCCGGGATCGGGCGGTTTATCATTAGAGACGGAGGTCCCAATAGCTATACCACTGGGTTGCAGCACCGTCCGATGCTGATCTTCCCCGCCATCGACTTGCTCGACGGGCGTTGCGTTCGCCTTCGCCAGGGCCGCTTCGACGAGGCGACCGTCCACTCCGACGACCCCGTCGCCGTCGCTCAATTCTTCGTCGACGAGGGCGCCGAAGCTCTCCACATCGTCGATCTGGACGGCGCGCGTCTAGGCGAAGCCAAGAACCTCGAGTGGATCTATCGCATTCGCCAGGCCGTACGCGTCCCCCTCCAGGTCGGCGGCGGCGTGCGATCTCACTCCGTCGCCTCGCGCCTGCTCGAGGCCGGGATCGACAGAATCATCTTCGGTACGGCGGCCGCCGAAGACCCGAAGCTGCTACACATAATCCTCAAAGACTTGAATCCCGATCAGGTCGGCGCCGCCCTCGACCTGCGCGAGGGACAGCTCGTGGTCCAGGGACGCGAGATGGAGTCGAGCCGCGGGCTCGACAAGGTGCTCGGCAACCTGAAGACGCTCGGTATCGACTGGGTCGTCTGCACCGACGTCACCCGTGACGGTATCCTGATCGGCCCCAGCGATGAGTTCGCCAGGGCGCTGGTGACGCGCGGGTTCAGCGTCGTGGTCGGCGGTGGCGTCGCCACCGTCGCCGACGTGGTCAGCGTCCGCAACACCGGCGCCGCCGGCTGCGTCATCGGCAGCGCCTTCTACGGTGGCCTGTTGACCGTTCGCGACGCGAAAGAAGCCGCACGACCCCTCTAGGTGCGCTCAGTTCGGCTGGCAGGGGCCCGTCTGAGTTTGGATCGAGTTCTGCTCCGGGATGAACGTCACCGCTACCATCTCATCCCGCGGATCCACGAGAGAATCCCACGAGTACTCGTACCGGTCACCCTTCGCGTCATGTACGTAGACGCCGACTAACCTCAGTTCGTAGCACCCGCCCTCGGTCAGCTCCACACCGAAGCCGTTCTTGTAGAGCGCCGGCTTTTCATCGTCGGCATAGTGCAGTCCGCTCGAAGCCGTGAATACCAGGTACTCCGGCCCGCTGGGGGGGCGCACTCTCACACGGTGCGAGACGGCGATGCTGGCGTCGGGCGGAACCTGGGGATCGGCGATCTCATCCTTCCAAGTCGCATAGGGCGGACTCGACGGGTAGTAGTTTTCGGTAAATGACTGAACCTCCCACGTCAAAACCGTTGACCCGGAGCCGCTTTTCTTGCCGCGCCCCTTGCCGCCGCCCGGAGTACTGAGCCGGAACGCATCCATCACCGCGTATACGCGGTCGCCGTGATCCGCGCCGCGGTAGGTACCCCAAGCATCCGGGTAGCCCAACGCGAATCCATAACCCGTATAGCGAACCTGGCCACCCCGCGAGAGCGAGTACTTGTACAGAAAGCTGTCGTCGTCGCCGAGCAGATCCTGGTCCGGCACATAGTTCCACACGTTGACGTAGCCTCCGGCGTTTTCATCCCAGTACCTCGACAGACGCTGCCCCTGCCAGAACACGGTCACCGTGATCGATCGGTCGGGGTTGCTCGCGATGTCTTCCACATGGATCCACGGGACGGCGGTTTGCCACCAGTTCGCTCCAAGATGCCGGTTTCCAAGGGTCGAACTGAAGTGGATGCCCCCGTTCTGGCCCGCGCCGCCGATGCTGTGGGCTACGTTGAAGATGATGGCATCGATCTGCCCTTCGTAGGTGAAGGTCAATTCATTACATGGCCGATTTGGGTCCGGACAGCCAAAGAACTCCTCCGGGGTGCAGGTAGTGCTGCCTGGGCCGCAGTCAAAGCCGTACTGTCCGCCATCGAAGACCTGCAAAGCCCGTTCATCCAGCACGGCGTTATCGGTCAGCGTATGCGTATTGCCCGCTGTGTGCCGCTGCACCTGGTAGTCCAGCACGGTTATCCAGTCGCTGTTCTTCTTTCCACCCTTTGCGAGCTGCGGCTGTGATCCCATACCCATTGGCGTCGAGTCACAAGCAGCCCCCACGAATACGGCCATTGTGAAC
>JBDHAL010000164.1:0-7926 GCA_039588075.1 Gemmatimonadota bacterium
GACGTCCAGAAGGAGTTGCCCCGGTCCGAGATCGATGCCGAGGCCACCGCCGAACGACAGCCCGGAATCGGCGCCCTTGGTGCTCGGGAAGGACGTGGCTTCCTCGCACTTGACGTTCGATTCCGTTGTTGACGAGAGAGAACAACCGCTCTCGAGCCCGAGGTAGACTCCCGCGTACAGGTGTGGCGAGAGCGTCCCGGGCACCTGAAATACCAGGTAGATGGGGATGTCGATGTAGTTCACGCTGAGGGAGACATCGCCATCCCCGGCTCCGAAGCCCTTCTGCGAGTAGTACACCTCGGTCTGAAGGGCCCAGTTCTTCGCAATGTCGACCTTGCCGATTATCCCGAAGTGGTAGCCCGTCCGCGTGCCGACATCGCCCGTAACCAGGTCGCCCTGAACACTGGACGTGGCGACGTTGAGGCCCCCCCTGACCCCGGCGGACAGCTGCTGTGCCCGGGCCGAGTCGGCTGTGAGGCCGGAGATCGCCAGAATCAGAAGTAAGACAAGTCGTCTCATGTAGTCCCAGCTCCTTATGCGTGGCTTTGACGCCCGAATGACTGTGCTTTCCAGTGGAGGTTGGGCCGGTGACGTATAACGAACCGGACAGTGCTCGGCAAGCGCTGCGGCCCGCGCTCACGCCAGCCCAAACACCCGGCGCTTCGGGAACGTTGGCGGTGACAGGCTTTTCCCCCACACACCCCTACGAAGATGGAGGGATAGGGTTTCGGCGGCGCTCCGGCGCTGGCGGGCGCGGAAAGGGCCCTGCCGCCGAGCGACGGCAGGGCCCAGAGCGTGGTCTGTCGGGTCAGGCCCCCGCTAGACCTCCCATTCGCCGACGATCCGCCTCAGCTCGTCGGCCACCGAGACGAGCTGGGTGACGGAGGCGCTGATCTGTTGGGTCGTCGCGGACTGCTCCTGAACGGCGGCGCTCACATCCTGGCTGCGCGAGGCGTGGGCCGTGGCCGTTGCGGTCACGGATTCGACGTGGACCGACACCTGCTCCAAGAGGGTTCGGCTTCGCTGCGCGGTTTCCACGGCGTGGTCGGTCGCCTGGGTGACCCGGTCGAGGCCCTCGGCGATGGCGTCGAGGGCCCCCTCGGCCCCTCGGGCAACGCCCTCGACCTGGACGACCTGGCTTTCACCTCTTTGCATCTTGGCTGCTGCGGCGGAGACGGAGTCGCGCAGCTGGGCCACCACATCTTCGACGTCCTGCGCCGCGATGTCGGCCTCGGACGCCAGCTTGCGGACCTCTTCCGCCACCACTCCGAAGCCGCGGCCCTCGTGCCCGGCGTGGGCCGCCTCGATCGCGGCGTTCAACGACAGCAGGTGCGTCTGTTCCGCTATCGAGGTGATCGCCTTGACGAAGCCGGTGATCTTGTCGGAAGCGGCCACCAACTCCTCGATTTCCTCGTTCGTCTCGTGCACGACTCCCCGCAGCGCAAGCAGCAGCGCCAGTGCCTGCCTCACCGACTCCTGGCTCTGGCCGGCCTCCCGCAAAATCGAATGGCTCAGCTCTCGGTTCCGGCCGGCCTGCGTCTCGATCTCGGTCGTACCCTCTCGAAGCTGGACGACGGCTGCTGCGGTCTCGTTCAGCGCGCCGGCCTGCCGGTCTGCCCCCTCCGAAATCTCGCTCATCGCCATGGCGACTTCGTTGGTGGATGCCGCGACCTGCTCCGAGATGGCTGAGAAGTCGGCCGCTGAGGAAGAGACTTGAGACGCCGTCGCTACCACCTGGCCGGCGAGCCCCCGCAGGCCGCCGGCCATCTTGTCGAAGGCCGTGGCTACCGCGGCGAACTCCTTGGGCATACCGTTGCTCCCCACCTTCGTCTTGAGGTGGCCTTCGCCCAACTCGGCGGCCGCGGACACGAGCTGGGCCAGAGGTCGATCGATGGAGCGCAGAGTGATGTAGGCGAGAGCGGCGCCGAGGCCGAGTGCGAGGAAAAGGATGAGCGTCATGACGTTGGCGCGCTTTCCGGCCCGGTCGCGTAGCGCCGCCGTGGATTCCGCCAGCGCTTGGGTCTGTCGCTCGCCCAGCGCGGAGATCAGTGATGCGACTTCAGCCGCCAACGGCGTGGCGGCGTGCACCAGCTCCTGCGCTTCGTCGTGTTGTCCAACGTCGTACAGCGCATGGGCCCGGGCGTATTCCACCTCGAGCTGCGTCAGTAAGGTGGTCAGACGCTGGACCTGCTGCACCTCGGCGGCCGGCAGGCCCTCCAGCGACCTGTATTGCTTGGCCACTTCCTGAGTGCGGCCCGCCAGGTCGGTGAACTGTCTCTTTGATTCCCGGCTGCCGGTGGCCAGGTAGCCCTCGGCGGCAAAGATCAAGTCCAGAACGTCGCGCTCCAGTTGCGTGCCGATCTCGCTCACCCGGCGGACCTGGGCCATCCCCTCATCGAAGTCCCGGGACAGCCCTTTCAAGGCGCTGACGCCCAACATGCCCGCCGCCAGGAGGCCCAGCAGCAGGATGGCGAACGCGACCGTTTGCCGGCCTCGAATCGTGTGGATCACTGGCCACCCTCTACGCTTACGAGTTCGATTGCGTCACCCGAGATCCGCCCGACAGCGAAGCTCTTGCCCAGCGGATCGCCGTTCGGGTCGAACGCGATCGCGCCGCTGACGCCCTGGTACGCCGGCCGCCCGCTGCCCACCTCCGCGAGGTAGTCGCGGATCTTTTCCCGCTCCACGCCCACTTCGTTTGCCGCATGCGCCAGCAGCATCACGGCGTCGTAGCCCAGCGCCGCGAAGTGATCCGGCGGCTCGCGGTACTGGTTTTGGTACGCCGTTACAAACTGCCGGCCTGCCGGAGTCGACGCGTCCGGGTGGTAAAGCAGACCGATGTACGTGCCCTCGAAGACCGGCCCCTGGTCCAGAAGGCCCAGGATTCCGTCTCCGCCGATAAACGGAGCCTCGATTCCCATCTCCCGCGCCTGCCGGACGACGGGCGCCGCGCCGATGTCGGTGCCGCCGACGAAGATCAGGTCGGGGTTCGCGGCCCGTATGCCGATCAGGTACGCTTCGAAGTCCTCGGTCTGGCCCTCGATGAAGGGATATTCTTCTACCACAGCTCCGCCACCCGCTTCGAACGAGGAGCCAAATCCTTCCCGAAGCCCGCGTCCGTAGGGGTCGTTGGCGTAGAGAATCGCCGCCCGCGTGCCAAGCTCGCGCAACGCGAATTCGCCCAACAGCATGGCGTTGACCTCATCGCTGGGGCAGACCCTGAAGATCCAGTCGCCGGCGTTCGTCACTTCCGGGCTGGTTGCCGTCGGCGCCACCGCCGCGATGCCCCTGTTATAGATCGACGCGGCCGCCAGCGTCGCGCCCGAGTTCACGTGCCCCACCACCGCGATGACCGTTTCGTCGCTGTAGAATCCATCGGCCACTTCCACGGCGCGCTGAGCATCGGCGCTGTCCGTCACCGCCACCAGTTCCACCGTCCTGCCGTCGATTCCGCCGTTCGCGTTCAGCTGCTCCACAGCCAGCTCCGCTCCGCGCAGCGTGTGAGATCCGATGAACTGCTCGAGCGGCGCTCCAAGCCCGATCCGTACGGTCTCTGAGCCTCCGCCGCCCCCACACCCAGTTACAAAGAGCAGCGCTGCAAGAACACCAACCGCCGGCGCGCACAGGCGTGCAGGTCGCATGTGTGGCATGGAGATCCTTTGTGATTTAAGGGAGCCGACGGGGGATGCTGGCTGGGGTCGCTTACAATACAAATATTTCTTCTTGGCCGTCAAGGACGACCTGATAAAGACACCGCTGGCTGGGTGTTGTTCCGTGCTGAAAGGCGGGGGTATCGAACATTGAACATCGTCCATCGTTCATCGAACGTCGAGAATACGACCCGATGTTGAACGTTGTACGATGGGCCGGGAACATTGAACGTTGGGGCAGCCCGGGCGGAGCTCACAGGTCACACGATGCCCACTGTTAGTCGATCGAGGTTCAACGTCCAACATCGGGCTGTATTCTCGACGTCCGATGAACGATGTCCGATGTTCAATGTTCAACTATCATATTATCTAAGCCCCACAATCCCCGTCGCAGAGGCGATGAGCTTCTCAGGATCGTAGCCGATCCCGTCCTTGAAGACGATCTCGACGTTGCGAATGTCGGCGATGCGGGTCGCCGGGTCGCCGCGGACGACGATCAGATCCGCAGTTTTGCCCGTGGCGATTGTCCCGATGTGGTCAGCCCGTTCCAGGTATCGCGCGCCGTTGAGCGTCGCGATGCTGATCGCCTCCACGGGGCTGAAGCCGGCTTCCACGAGCAGCTCGACGGCGCGGTGGTTGGCGAAGCCGGCGACGATCCCGCCGTAGCCGGTGGGGTCGGTGCCGACGACGAGGAGGCCGCCGGCTCTGGCGAAGGCGAGCTCCAGCGCCATCTCCTTTTCGAACAGGCTCGAGTAGGGAGAGTCATCCTGTACGGCGATGCTTGCTCGGCGCCGCAGGTACTGGTCGCGGACCGTCAACGCCATCGCGTCGAGCGCGCCGTTCGGCGCCGGGGGGCGGCCCGGTGTGAAAGTCTCGAAGACGGCGAGCGTGGAAGTGATGGCGACGTCGCGTTCCACCAGGTATTGGATCAGGTCGCGGGCTTCGGGGCCGTCGACATCGAGTTCGAGCAGCGATGTGGTGCTCTGTTGTGAGGGCGGGCAACGATCTTCTTCTTTACCCGGGACGAAATCGGTGCTGGCAAAGAATCCGTGCTCGAGATTGTCGATGCCCAGGTCGGCGGCTTCGCGGAAGGTGATCGAACAGAGATGCCCCGTGAGTTTGAGGCCCCGTCCGTGCGCCTCGTCGATGGCCGCCTTCAACTCGGCTCGCGAGATGTGCATGTACGCTTTGAACGATGTGGCGCCTTCGCCCGCCCAGTAGGTCACCATCTCGCGCGCGTCCTCCACACCGTCAAGCGCCTTAACGGCCAGGATCGGCAGGCCAGGCCCATTGAGATAGGGACCGGTCACGTCCATCTTCGGACCGGGAGTCTGCCCCGCGTCGATCGCCCGCTTTAGATTGAGGTCAGCATAAGGCATTATGCTTCCTGCTGTGCGGACGGTGGTTGCGCCGCCGGCCAGGTAAAGCCGTGGGAAGGAGAAGCCCTGTTGGTTGAAGTGGCCGCCGCCGGCGGAATAGAACATGTGCTCGTGCAGCATGACAAAGCCCGGCAACACCGTGCGACCTGACAGGTCGATGACACGAGCGCCGCTCGGGATCTCGACGCGATCGACGTCGCCGATGGCCTGGATGACGCCGTCGCTTATCACGACCGCCTGATTCTCACGCGGTGATGCGCCGGTCCCGTCGATCACCCGAACACCGGTCAGGGCGACAATGGGCGTGTCGACGCTGATGAAGGCGCGGGTCGTCGAAGAGAACGACCCGTCTTGCGGACGCCCGAACGCAGGCGCCTGCACCAGCAATAGGGCGATGACGATCATCGGACGCATGGCTCATCCTCTCAGCTGAGGTTCCTCACGGATCTGCCTATTCTAAGGCCAATGGCTCCGGCGGGCGACGCCCGGGGCCATGGTAGACAGCGACCATCCGGGTTCCTAGTTTGGCCGGACTACGGGCAAATAGCCACAAGCTTGGCGTGCTTTGCGCGTCCGCTCTCGAGAATGACACGATCAGCCAGGGAGATACCCGATGTTGAACATTGGCAGCGTTCTCGGCATCGTCATTCTGGTCGCCGACATCTGGGCGATCGTCAACGTCTTCCAAAGCCGAACCTCCTTAGGTGGCAAGGTGCTGTGGACGGCCTTGATCCTGGTTCTGCCGTTGCTCGGTTTCGTCATCTGGTTCTTCGCGGGTCCGCGTCAGACGGCCCGCTAGACAGAGGATCGGGCCTCAATAGCATGAGCATGCGCCTTCTCGGGCCGCCTCTCATCGCAGTGGCGCTTCTCGCCGCGCCCGCGCGGGCGCAACAGACCCAACTGACTCGTGAGCGCGCCCTCGACGTAGTGCGGCAGACGATGATGGCCGCCGAGTATTGTTTTTTGATAACGCTCGACGATGGTGGCCAGCCCCAGGCCCGACTGATGGATCCGTTCGAGCCGGAGCCCGATATGACGATCTGGATGGCCACCGACAGAGCGACTCGGAAGGTGGGCCAGATCCGCAGTGACCCGAGGGCCACGATGGCGTGCCACGACGCCGCCGGGATGGGATATGCGACGTTGATGGGAACGGCGCGCCTGGTGGACGACGAGAAAGAGCGG
This sequence comes from Gemmatimonadota bacterium, assembly GCA_039588075.1. Classification (GTDB taxonomy): domain Bacteria; phylum Gemmatimonadota; class Gemmatimonadetes; order Palauibacterales; family KS3-K002; genus JBDHAL01. Next base: position 6,215 of record JBDHAL010000164.1, read on the forward strand.
GCCGGGCGCTGGAAGCCAGAGTGGGAGGAGTTCTACCCCGAGGGCCCGACCGGGCCGCATTACATCCTCATCGAGTTCAGGCCGGCGAGTATCGAGGTGATGAGCATCGCCCTCGGTGTGGCGCACGGGCCGTTTGGTCCCGCCAGGCTCAGGCGCCGTGGCGACGGCTGGGCCCTCGAACCCCGCTAGCCGGACCGCGTCACCAAGCTCCAACCCTAAGGCCTCGACTCGAATCTAACGGTGTGAAGAGCAGACCGGCGGTCTAGACGGCCTACCGGGTTCTCACCCTGCAGGCAACGAGCTGAGGGGGTCAGGGATGAGCACAGATCGAAACGAAAGTGAGGCCGGTCCACGCAGACCCCATCCGCGGAAACCCATCGAGACCAGCCTGATTGCGGCGATTGCGGCCGGAGTGGTGGGGCTATCGGCACTGGGGGTGTCCGTGTACGAGGCCTACCTGATGCGGGAGCAGCAGCGGGCGTCCGTGTGGCCAATCGTGGAGGCCTGGTCGTTCCACATGTCCGAGAGCGGCTTCGGCGTGAGCGTTGCCAACAAGGTCATAGGCCCGGCGCTGCTGAGGTCGGTGGATGTCTCGGTGGACGGGGTCCGCAAACACTCGTGGCAGCAGCTGTACGGCGAACTACTCGGCACGGACAGCCTGCGCTACAACATGTCGGCGATCAGCGGCAACGTCCTCGCCGCGGGTGAGATGCTGACGATCTTCAGCGTATCACCTGACGATGGGTCGAAAGCGTTCCACGAGGTCAGCGAGAACGTGAGCTTCGAGATTTGCTACTGCTCGGTCTTCGAACAGTGTTGGGTATACCAACTCGACAACCTCAAGATGGCCGTGCCGCGTACCGAGGAGATCGACGCGTGCACGGTCGATCTGGAGAGTGGGTTCTAGAGGGAAAAGAGGATCCGACGTGAGAAATTTGTGGCAAGACATCCGTCATGCGGTCAGGCTACTGCGGAACAACCCGGGCTTCACCCTGGTTGCCGTGCTGGCGCTATCGCTCGGGATCGGCGCGACGAGCGCCATCTTCTCCGTGGTCAACGCTGTTCTGCTCAGACCGTTCCCCTACGAAGATTCGGATCGCCTGGTGGTCGTCTGGGAGAGAAACCTTAATTATGGTCTGCCGTTCATGGTCGCTTCCGCTCCCAACTATGTCGATTGGCGCGAGCAGAACCAGGTGTTTGCAGGACTGGGTGCTTTCCAGACGCGCGGATACTTCTTGGAGCACGACGGCGAGGCGTCGGGCGCGCCTTCAACGCCGGAGACGAGGGAGCCGGAGTCGAGCCGGTAGCTTTGCTGAGCCATCGGATTTGGCGGGCGCGCTACGGCGGTGATCCTGGCGTCATAGGCCAGACCATAGTCATAGACGAGCGGAGTTATACCGTCGTGGGGGTCATGCCGCCGGGCTTCAATTTCCCTCCACCGATCGTCGAAGGGGGGATCGCAAAACCGCGGACCAACGATCTCTGGGTGCCGTTCGAGTCGGACCTGGCTTTGGGGAATCGAGGCGCCCGCAACCTCACGGTACTGGCCCGACTCGCGAACGGGGTCGGCGCTGGACGGGCTGAGGCGGAGATGAACGCCATTGCCGGGCGGCTGGAGCGGGAGTACCCGGAGACCAATGCCGGTTGGGACGTCACCCTCGTTCCCCTCGACGAGCAGGTGGTGGGTGGGGTGAAGAGCCAACTGCTGATCC
>JBDHAL010000165.1:0-7449 GCA_039588075.1 Gemmatimonadota bacterium
GACCACTCGCACGTCGGCAACCCAGCATCCGTCTCCCACACGCGTTCCACCGAACCGACGACCCACAAACGTCCTGCGATATAGATCAGCGCGCTGTCGTCGGGCGTCGCTTGCAGATCCCCCTCCAGATGCGCCAGCCCCACCCTGGGCTGACTTTCGTGCTTCCCGCACACCACGCCGGTAGCCTGCAGCGAGCGCACGGCGAAGCTGTCGCTCCAAATCCCGTACAAATCGCCGAACGACGGTGCCACCTGGCGAAGCTCGAAGGCCAGCAGACTGCCCGCCGCCCGCAGGCTCGTCCGCACGTCCCGGACCTCCTGCTGCCTCATGAAGAGGCGGCTCTGCCCGATCACCAGCTGGTAGATTCCGCCCACCATCACGGCCGCGATGGTCAAAGCCACGATCATCTCGAGGATGGTGAACCCGTCTTCCCTTGTTCTGGCGTGCACTTCAGCCGTCTCTCCCTCTCGTCACATATCAACAGCACAGCGGGGCGCCACGGGTTCAAGCGGCAGGATCCGGACCAACCGGCGGTAACACGCCCAAACTCAACCCCTGCGCACAGTTAGAGCCGATCTCCCATCCATGGTTAAGCCAACGCACGTTACCACATGGTAACAACGACCGGAGACACCGGTAACATTGACCGAGACCGACCTGGAGAGGATTGGAATACTACAAGAAGTGACTGGCAAACGTCGGAACAGGCTATATCGGTTCGAGGACCATCTAGTTTTGTTTTCGGAGCGAGAATCACAAGGTTGAATCGAGGAAGTGACCTAAACGCACACCCGCGACTTCGCCCGTGACCACAAGGGCGCTACTCGGTTCACAGTTCGGCCGTCAACCGCTCCAGCGCCTGGCGTCCGCGTTCCCGCCAGGGGCGAAGCTCGGGGTCGCAGTCTTCCCACCAGCGCACGAAACGCGCGTAGTGCACCCGGGCGCGCTCTTCGTCGCCCATCCGCTCGTAGACCGCGCCCAAATAGTACTGGGCCTGCGTTTGAGCGGGCGTAGCCAGAAAGCTACTGAAGAACCGCTCGGCCTCGACGAGCTCGCCACGCTCGAGGGACAGCTTTCCCAGTTCGTAGCGCAGGAGGCCGTGGGCACCGCCGTCGAGGCGCGGCATCGGCTTCTCGAATTCCGCGAGCGCCGCCTGCAAATCACCGGCACGTACTTCAGCGTAGCAGCGGAGAGCCTGCGCCAAGGAGCGCGAAGCTTCCGCGGCAATCGCCGCGCCCTCGGCATCCCGCTGGTTGGCGACCGAGTCGAGCGCGGCGATCTGGTTCTCGACGGTCACGAAAGCGCCTTCATCCGCAGCCAGGGCACCCAGCAGGAAGCGTTGGACCGGGCTAGGATCGCGACGCAAAATCTCAGCGGCACTTCGCGCCGCCTCCACGTCCCCGGTGTCCAGGCTGTACCCGACAATGTCGAACGTCGCGACGCTCACATCGGCCCGTCGGCCCTCCAGGACAGCCTCTTCCGCGTAGGCGCTGGACGATTCTTCAAGGCGGCCTCGGTGGAGGTAGATCGAGCCAAGCGCACTGTACCCCTCGGCGCGATGAGGGGCCGGGCGATCTGCGGCGAGAAGATACTCGGCGAGCTCGAGGGCCGGTTCATGCAAATCGGGTGCAACCTGCAGGGACTGGCTGAGTACATCGTCTATCGCGGCGCCATCAAGAGTATCCAGCGCTGCCTTCGCTCTTTCCTTCGCCGCGCTATCGCCCCACAGGTAGTCGTAAACGACGGAGTAAGCGATGCTGCGCGGGTCATCCCGTCCGACTTCTCTATAGGCCTCGACGAATCGCCCGGCTTCGACGCTGTCCTGGTCGAAAAGCGCGAAGTCGATGAGATGGATGTACGCCGCCGCGTAACCCGGATCCAACTCGACCGTCCGCGCCAGAGCGGTCACAGCCTTCCTCGCAGGGATGAGCGCACGATTGCCCAGGTGAGCGTACGCTTCGCCCAACCGATACCAGCCTTCGACGTCGTCCGGGTAACGTCCGGTCAGATCCTCCAGAGTGCGCACGGCATCGGGAAGCAGAGCATCTGTCTCGGCGTTGCCCTTTATACGAAGCACGATGCGTTCTGGAAGCTGCTCGCTGTGGCGAGCAGCGCGGCGGCTGTGTTCGTACACTCGCTCCGAAAAAGCTTCCGTCCAGCCGAGCGCCAATGTCAGCTGAAAATCGGCGAGCGCGAAAGTCGAATCGACTTCGACGGCGCGGCCGAACTGGTTCGCGGCCTCGATCCAATCGCCGCGACGCATTCGTTGCTCGCCCTCGAGATAAGCCTTGAGCGCTTCGAGTGAGTTCGTCGTCACCGCCGCGACATTCAGCCTCGGGAGTGCGGCGCCCTCCCGGACGAGTCCGCTGCTGAGGAGCTGGATGCTGAGCCGGTCGACAAGTGCGAGCACGCTGTCGGCCGCGCCTTCGACCTGCACGCGGCCCAGCAGGTCGCCGGAGCCGAGGTCATAGACTTCGGCGCTCACCCGCACGCCGCCGCCGAGATCCACGGCGTCACCCATCACCGCGTAGCTCGCACCGGCACCGCGCGCCACCGCAAGCGCCGACTCACGATCCGGCGCGTCGACGCCCTCGCCGATCTCCGAGTGCCAGCGGCTGAGCAGCCCGCGCGGATCGATCGTCCGCAGCCCCGCGGCGCCGTCCAGGTTCGTGGAGAGGAGGTCGACCATCCCTTCGCGCCACAGCTCGAGCTCGGGACTTCCCACCACGTGGAAGGGGAGCACGGCGATGCCGGGTGCCGCCTCTCCGCCGCCTGCGTCGCCGACTGGTAGCGCTCGCGGCTGTTCGCTCAAGAGCACGTAGAGCCCCGCCAAACCGAAGAGCAGCGAGAAGGCGAACACGCCGCCCAAGATCGCCCGCGCCCAGGTCAGATGCGGCAGGCGGCCGCTGGTCACGGACTCCTTCAGACTGACGAGGTCGACTTCCCACGGCGTTGGCGCCTCCGGCGCCTGAGCGGCGGGCTGTACTTGCATCCAGGCCGTGGCGAGGAGGATGATCAGGCCGATGGCGAGAAGCAGTACCGCGGCGGGGAAGGCCCACGCAGGCAGGCCGAACTGCTCGATGAAGAGGCCCGTGGCTTCCAGCACGCCCCAGGATACACCTATATAGACGAGGAGTACCTGCCACACTGTGCGTCGGTGGATCACGGTGACGAACTGCCTAAGACGCGACATCCACACTCCCCAACCGAAGGGCGATCTCGGTGTCCCGAACTGGACGTATGCTTCAGCGCTACAAGATGCGGCGCCGTGCTTCAAGGATCAACAATCGGGTTACCCACGAGTCACCGGCAACGGGCGACGCGCCTCCTCTCCTCCCGGCTGGACGCCCGTCTGGACGGCTGGCCGCTCTCAGGGCGCCAACATCCGCCCAAGTACGACGCCTATCTCCTGTTCGCCGCCGGCCTCGAGGACTTCACCGGCGCCGACGCGATAGAACACTTCGATCGCGCAGTGGCGATCGACTCCGGCCTCATGACAGCCCTTTCCCTCTCTTTCGTCGCGTACCTCAACCCGCCTCGACCCTATCAATGACCCGCCTAATGGACGAAAGGGAGAGGTGCGTTCGCCCCCCTCCCCGCTTCGCCGGCGCCCCGAGGGTGAATACTTCGGGACGGTTGGTTGTGGCCACTAGCTCAATTTCGACTGCGACTATCTATCCAACTTCGGTGGCGCGGTCGGCTACCCGCCCGCTCCACCTACGGGCTCCCGCCCTACTACTCCATGTCCGGGAGAATCACCGCATCGATCACGTGAATGACGCCGTTGCTCGTCTCGATGTCGGCTTGAATGACCCGCGCGTTGTCTACGTATGCCCGGCCATCCTTGACGCGGATATCGACAGCCTGACCCTGAACCGTCTTCGCCGACTCCAGCTTAACCACCTGGTCGGACGTGACCCGGCCGGATACGACGTGATAGGTCAGAATCGCCACGAGCTTCTCGCGATTCTCGGGCTCCAGCAGCATCTCAAGCGTGCCCTCCGGCAGCTTCGCGAACGCCTCATCGGTCGGGGCGAATACGGTGAACGGACCCTCACCCTGCAGCGTCTCTACAAGACCCGCCGCTTGAACGGCCGCGACCAGGGTCTCGAACGAACCCGCCGCCATGGCGGTCTCGACAATGTCCTTCTCCGCCATCGACGAATGGCCGTACTGAGCCGCGAGAGGGCTCGCGATCGCCAACATGAGAACACTCGAGATCGACAGTCCGAAAAGCTTCCAATTACGCATGGTTCCTCCCAGTTGAAGTCGTGAACGACTACCTCGTTTCGAAGGCCCAACTCAGCCGCTTTACGCCGCCGGGATCGCCTTCTGTCAAACTTGTGTCCAGCAATATAGGGCAAGCCGGGTAGATGTCAAGGGTATGTCAAGCAACATAACTTGACAATAGATGGACAGTGCCCTACATATAGACAGACAGAGTGTGTCTTTGCCTGAGGGGACTGCGATGAGCGATACAGCCAACGACGACAGCAAGCGCCACCCGATCCGCGTGGTCGCCCACCGAACCGGGCTGACCCAGGATTTGCTGAGGGCCTGGGAACTGCGCTACGATGTCGTACGGCCGCAGCGCTCCCACGGGGGTCAGCGCCGCTACTCCGATGCGGACGTCGAGCGTCCGCGCCTGCTCCGCTCGGCGGTCGAAACGGGGCGGCGAATCGGGGAAGTCGCCAGTCTTCCGACCGAGGAGCTAGTCGACATGGTCCGGGAGGACGCGCGGCATCTCGAGCCCGGCGCGTCCGGGGGCGCCGCCGGTTCAGGGTCGGCACGCGACTACATGTACGAGAGTTTGAGCGCGATTCAGGAGTTTGACGCGCGGCGACTGGAGGAGACACTCGACCGGGCGGCCCTGGTCTTGCCCTCGACCGACTTCGCCGAGCGTGTCGTGTCGCCCTTGATGCGGCTGATCGGCGATCTGTGGGCGCACGAGCAGCTGACGCCGGCCCACGAACGGCTGGCCTCATCGGTCGTGCGACGGATGCTTGACGCGCTTCGGGAGGATTTACAAAAGAATTCCACTGGTCCGCGAATGGTCGTCGGCACTCCGAGTCGCCAGTACCATGAGATCGGGGCGATGCTGGTCGCGACAACGGCGGCGGCATTGGGCTGGCGAGTCGTCTACGTTGGGGCCGATGTACCCGGCGCGGCGATTGCGGACGCGGCGCGCCAAACAGGCGCACAGGTCGTGGCGCTCAGTATCGTCTATCCTCCAAACGACGAGCGGATCGCCGCCGACTTGCGCGAGCTGAAGCGAAGTCTCCGCAAGAACGTTTCGATCGTCGCGGGCGGCCCGGCGGCCGGCGTACGGAGACGTCCTACATGAGATCGGCGCGATTCGGGTTCGCGATCGAGAATCTCTCAAGCCGCTACTGGACGAGCTGCGTCGCCGCGCCGCAAGTGAGAACGGCGACGGCGCTGAACGCGGTCCTAACGAGTGAAGTCGAGCTCGTTGATCGAAACGGCAGGAGTCTGATGTCAACGGAAAGGGTCCGGACCGAGAATGACGCTCCCGTTCGTCAGGACGGGGAGTTCGTACTTTACTGGATGGTGGCGCAGCGGAGGACCGAATGGAACTTCGCGCTTCAGCGCGCGGCGGAATGGGCGCGGCGACTGAATCGTCCGCTGCTTGTGCTGGAGGCGTTGCGTTGCGATTACCCCTGGGCGAGCGATCGACTGCACCGCTTCGTGGTCGAGGGGATGGCCGATAACGCACGCCGCCTGGAAGCTTGTGGAGTCGGCTACTACAGCTACATAGAGGATACCCCCGGCGCCGGTCGAGGCCTGCTGGCCGCATTGGCCCAACGTTCCTGCGTGGTGATCACCGACGATTACCCGGCCTTCTTCGTTCCGCGGATGGTCGCGGCGGCGGCCGAGAAGCTCTCCGTCCTGCTCGAGTCCGTCGATTCCAACGGGCTTTTGCCGCTGCGTGCGACTGACAAGGCTCACAAGACCGCACACTCATTTCGTCGCCACCTTCAACGCTCGCTCGTGCCGCATCTGAGACAGCTCCCCCAGGCAAGCCCACTGCAGGTTTCGCCGCTGCTGCGGCTCGACACGCCGCCGGCGGAGATCCGCCGACACTGGCCCGACCGAACGCCCGATTTGCTTCGAGGCGCCGGGGCCGACCTTTCGGAGCTGCCGCTCGACCACGACGTCCCACCCACCGAATTGCGGGGAGGCGCCGAAGCCGCGCGGCGCCTGCTGCGCGGCTTCCTGGAGGAACGGCTGTCCATCTACGACGAAGAGCGAAACCAACCGCAGCGCAATGCAGCGAGCGGGTTGTCACCGTATCTGCATTTCGGGCACATCTCGGCCCATCAAGTTTTCGCCGAGTTGGCGGAGATCGAGGACTGGGACCTGGACCGGCTGTCCACCGACACTATGGGCTCGCGCCGCGGCTGGTGGGGGATGAGCGGGGGCGCCGAGGCGTTTCTCGATCAACTCGTCACCTGGCGCGAGTTGGGTTTCAATATGTGCGTTCACCGCACCGATTACGATCGCTATGAGTCGCTGCCGGACTGGGCCAAGACGACTCTGGCCGAGCACGCGGTCGATCGACGGGAGCACGTCTACGGGCTGGACGAGTTCGAAGCGGCGAACACCGACGATGAGCTATGGAACGCTGCGCAGACGCAGCTTCGCCGCGAGGGTCGCATCCACAACTACCTGCGCATGCTCTGGGGAAAGAAGATCCTCGAGTGGAGCGCCACGCCTGAGGACGCCCTCGAGGTCATGATCGAGCTCAACAACAAGTACGCACTCGACGGCCGCGATCCGAACTCGTACAGTGGCATCTTTTGGTGCCTGGGCCGTTATGACCGGGCCTGGGGGCCGGAACGTCCGGTGCTCGGGAAGATCCGCTTCATGAGCTCCGCCAACACGGCTCGGAAATTTCGCGTCGCTGACTACGTGCGAAAATACACGCCATGAAGGCCGCGCAGGCCTTTACGCCCTTCCGACTTGGCTTGGGAGGCGCGATCGTCGACGAATGACTCGGGCTCGCGTGCACCTCTGAGATCCGACTCTGCTTCATCCTTTTCAGCCTCGCCGTCCGCCGAATCGATAGCTCGAGCGATTCCACGCAGCATTCCAGCGAACACGAGCTTGTGAATCGGATAGAGCCCATACCAGTACAGCAGGCCCGACAGGCCGACCGGATCGAAGATCGCCGTTTGCCGGACGACGGACCCTGCGTCGTCGTCCTCCACCTCAAACTGCAGCCAGGCACGCCCGGGCAGCTTCATCTCGGCACGGAGGCGCAGCAGCCTATCCTTCTCGTAGGCTTCGACTCGCCAGAAATCGACCGTTTCGCCGGGTACCGGGTGATCCGGGTCGCGCCGTCCGCGGCGCGAGCCCACCCCACCCATAAGCAGATCCAGGAACCCGCGCAGCCGCCAGAGCCAGTCGGCGTAGTACCAACCGGCATCG
>JBDHAL010000166.1:0-13975 GCA_039588075.1 Gemmatimonadota bacterium
GCTCCTGAATCTGGTGCACAACGCCGAGGACGCGATGCCGGACGGCGGATCACTCAGCCTCGAGATTCGGCAGTTGAACGGCACAGTGCGCGTGATCGTCGGCGACAGCGGGCCCGGCGTGCCGGCAGACGTCGCGGCCCGGATCTTCGACCCGTTCTTCACCACGAAGTCGGGAACGCGAGGCGTCGGTCTGGGTCTGTTCGTCGCCGAGGAGATTGTACGCAGTCACGGTGGCCGGATCGCGGTCGAGCGACAGAAGTCGAGCGGCGCGCGCTTCGTGCTCGAGCTGCGGGCGTGCGCCGATGTCCGGGCGACTCCGTCTGCAGAGGAAAATCGTGCCTAAGGCGACGCTGCTGATGGTCGATGATGACAAGGCGTTTCGCGCCTCGACGCGGGCGTTGCTAGAGGACGACGGCTATGAGGTCCTGGCGGTGAGCGAAGGCCAGTCGGGCGTCGAAGCGCTGAAGCGCGGCGGAATCGATCTCATGCTTCTCGATCTCAGGATGCCGGGACCGGACGGGCTCCGCGTCCTCGAAGCGCTGCGGGCTGCCGGTGAGGACGTGCCGATCTTGATGATCAGCGGCTATGGGACCGTCAACTCGGCCGTGGAAGCCATGCGGCTGGGCGCCGACGACTTCATCACGAAGCCAGTGGAGCACGACGCGCTGCTGGAGCGCATCGAGGAGTTGCTGGCTCGGCGCCCGCGCTTGGAGACGGAGGAGGAGCGAGGCGTCGGACCCGGCGGCCTGCTGGGCGCGAGCGAGCCGATGAGGCAGGTCTTCTCCGCCATCAGGCGCGTGGCTCCGACCGATGCTACGGTCTTGATCGTCGGGGAGACCGGTACCGGCAAGGAGCTCGTGGCGCGAGCGATCCACGAGCTAAGCGAGAGAAAGGCGCGGCCGTTTGTTCCTCTCGACTGCGGAGCCCAGGCCGAAGGGCTGCTGGCCAGCGAGCTGTTCGGCCACGTTCGCGGCTCGTTCACCGGCGCGGTGCGCGATCGGCCCGGCGTATTCCAGGCGGCCGACGGCGGCACGCTTCTCCTGGACGAGATAGGCAACGTCAGCCCGGCGATGCAGCGGCAGCTGCTCCGCGCCCTCCAGGACGGCGAGGTCACTCGCGTCGGCGCCGTCCAGCCGGAGCGAGTCGACATTCGGCTGATCGCCGCCACGAACAGCGATCTCGAGGCCGCCGTCGTGGAGGGCACCTTCCGGCGCGATCTCTACTACCGGCTGAAGGTCTTTCAGATCGTGCTGCCGCCGCTACGCCAGCGGAAAGACGATATCCCGTTACTGGTCGCGCAAGCGCTGCGTCGGGCCAACGCCGGGCTGGATCGCGAGATCCGCGGTCTGAGCGCCATCGCGATGCGCCAGCTCATGGCGTACGACTGGCCGGGCAACGTACGCGAGTTGGGTGCCGCCGTGGAGAGCGCCGCCATCCGCGGTGACGGCGATCTGATCGAGCCCTCCCACCTGCCGCAGGAGGTGCGGGCTCGCGGCGGCGCGGGCGTTGACAGCCCGGCCGCAGAAGTCGGCCGGGAGATCCGCTATCGGCCGCAGCCGCCGGAGTCGGAGCGCGAGGCGATCCTGGCAGCGCTGGAAGCTACTGGCGGCAATCGCACCCAGGCGGCCAGGCTGCTGGGGATGGGCCGGACGACGCTCTATCAGAAGATGAAGGAGTACGGCATCGTAACCGAGGAGTAGCGGGATTCCCGGCCGCGAAAGCGAACGCCGTCTTTCGTCTTTAGCGTACCCCCCGCACGGCCTTTTCCATTGCGGCGCGACTCATCTTGATGATCCGAGTACCGAGCTTCCGAAGATCGGGTCAAGGTCAGGAACTCGATTGTCTCCTGCAAAGCGAATAGAAATGGGTCGTGGCATGTTACACCGCCTTGGCTAGGTCAAGGATAGTCAAGACAACCGTCCTACTCTCCGCATGTCCGGCGGCGCGGGCGAGAGAGGGCCACCGACAGAATCTGCGCTAGTTATCTCACGCTACTATGGTGGATCGTGCAAGCGGATCGCAAGAGTCGCAGAAGACAAAAACCCTAGTGACAAGCAATAATCCCTTTAGGTACTCCGCACTGTCGATGCTCTGCGCTTGCGAGGCACCGCCGCCGTTGGGCTCACCGTGCTCGAGATCAGTGCCTTTCTTGTAGCGGCTGCGGCAGCGTTTTGAGAGGACCCCGCCGCGCGAGCCGGCGTGCAACCCCGGCGTTGCTACCCACCTGCCAGCACCGCATTTTTGTGCAGAACCCTGTACCCACATCCCGAGGCCGCAGGTGGCAGCATGAACCGTCTCAAGTGGCTGATCGTCGAGATCCACCGCCGGTCCCTTTGGCAGGTGCTCCTGATCTACAGCGGCGCCGCGCTCGTGGCCTATCAAGCGGTCCAGGCGCTGACCGAGGGTCTGGGGTTACCGCAGTGGTTTCCTGCCTTCGCCGTAGTACTGTTCATCGTTGGGCTGCCGGTCGTCCTGGCGACGGCGTTTGTGCGCGAGGTAGAGGCTGCGAGCCCAGCGCCAGCCGAAGCTGAGCCACGCATAGTAAATAAAGAGGCCGATGCTGCTCGCCACGAGGCCAGTCGCCACAGACGCCTGGTGACGTGGCGCAACGCCGGCCTCAGCTTCGTGGCCGCGCTCGCCGTCTGGGGCGTTGTCGCTACGGGCTGGATGCTGGTCGGCGGACGCCCTGCGCGGCCGCAGATCGGTTCGCTCGCCGTGCTCCCCCTGGAGAACCTGGCCCGCGACTCCGCCGAGGAGTACTTCGCCGACGGGATGACCGAGGCGTTGATCACCCGCCTCAGCCAGATCGGCTCGCTGGAGGTGAAATCCCGCACCTCGGCGATGCAATACAAGGGCTCGCGAAAGCCGATGGCGGAAATAGCGGAGGAGCTCGACGTGGACGCGCTGGTGGAGGGGACGGTTCTTCGGGTGGAGGACCGCGTACTAATCACCGCCCAGCTCATCCACGGGCCCAGCGACCGTCACCTGTGGGCGAACAGCTACGAGCGGGACCTGCGTGACATCCTCGGTCTGTTGAGTGAGGTAGCCCAGGCCATAGCCGGGGAGATCGAGGCCGTGCTCACGCCGGAGGAACGGGCGCGGCTGAGCCGCACCCGCGAAGTCGACCCCGAGGTCCAGGAAGCGTACCTCAAGGGCCGCTACCACCTGGTGAAGATGACCGTGGACGGCGCCAACAGAGCCATCGAGTACTTCGAGGAGGCGATCGAGAACGATCCGACCTACGCCGCGCCGTACGCGGGGCTGGCCATCGCCTGGAACCTACTGGGACAGCCGCTGGGGGCAGTCCCCACGAGGGAGGGAATGCCCAAAGCGAAGGCGGCAGCGGAGAAAGCGCTGTCGCTCGACCCCGACCTTGCCGATGCCTATTTGGTGCTGGGTCTTGTGAGCTTCGGATACGACTGGGACTGGCAGAAGGCCGAGCGCCTGCTCGAACGGGGTCTCGAACTGGACCCGAGTTCTCCTATGGCTCACCATGCATACGGCGTGTACCTGGCGGACGCCGTAGGCCGTTACGAGGAGGGCATCGCGGAGGGGATCCGAGCGGTGGAACTCGACCCGCTCTCACTCTTCTATAGGGCGGGCCTGGCAGAGTTTTACCACTCGGCGCGCCAATACGACCGGGCGCTGGAGGAAGCGCGAAAGGTGCTCGACATGGACCCGAATTTCAATCGCGCCCGCGTGGTCATGTTGTGGGTCTACGAGGGGCTTGGAATGTGCGAGGAGTATCTCGCGCTCCGCCGGGAGCGGCTGATGGGTTCGGGTGCCGAGCCAGAGGCGCTGGCGCGGCAGGCTGCTCTTGAGCAGGCCTGTGCCGATTCCGGTTTCGTCGGTATTTGGCGCTGGCGCCTCGAACGTAGACTCGAGAGTATCGCGGCCGGCGAGTACGTCCGTCCGAGTGCGCTCGCAAGAAATTATGCCAGGCTTGGACGGATGGATGAGGCGTTTGAGTGGCTGGAGCGAGCCTTTGAAGAGCGCGATGGCAATCTGGCCTTCATCAAGACGGAACCAGCCTACGACGGACTACGCTCGGACCCACGCTTCCAGGACCTGCTGCGTCGCATGAACTTCCCTGAGTAGCAGCGTTTTCCCTCCGCGATCGCCCGCGCTTGCCAGTCGAATAACTAGCGGACGAGACTTTCCAGCCGCTTCATGAGTTCGTCCCGATCGGCGGCGCCCGCGACACCGATCACCGATCGATCGATCTGAACGACCCCCGCCACGCCACGGTAGGGAACGTCGGTATACAGTATCGTGCGGCCCTCGTGCTCCATGGACTCCCAGGCGCCGGTCAATGCCTCCCAGACGGATGCAGGTGAGGAGCCCTCTAGCGGCAACACGACGAACCCCTGATACGTCTCCGCACCCTCACCGGCGTATTCGGCGTAAAGGCAACGGTTGAGCTCCGTCAGCCCGAGGAACGCCTCACGCTTGTAGCCCTCGCTGCCCGCGATCCTGCCGGCCTCCGGTAGTAGTCCCAGCTCGGCGGGATAGGTGGTCCGGCCCGGCAACGCCGCAGCCAGCGCTTCCAGCAGCTGGCGACCCGACGCTTCGTCCAGCTCGCCTTCAATCGCGTTCACCTTCACGTACGTTGCGCCTTTCAGCATCAACGCCTGGTACGGCGGCGAAACGGTCGCCTCGGTGGCATTGGGCAGCGGCGCTCCCGCCAGCGGGCGCTCCCGCACGAAGATGCCGAAGGCGTTGAGCGGGGTGCTCATGTCGTACAGATCGACGGTGACCGTCAAATCCCCGGAGTTGAGGTCCGCCGTCCGGCAGGTCTGCACGTCGTACTCCACGAACAGCTCGGCGGCTCCGTTGATGTATTCCCACAGGTTGTCGGCGTCGAAAGTGCGTACCTCACCGGTCTGCGCCCAGCCATTCACTTCGGGGAAGTCCGAGCCCTGGTCCGAGCAGGAGAGCAGAGTAATTGCCGCGATGATGGCGGTCAGGTAGGTCCTCATGATACGCGGCCCCCTCACGCCAGCGTCAACAGATCGTGCACCTGCAGCATGTTGGGCTGTATGTCCACGCCATGCGGGCACGCGCCTTCACAGTCTCCCGCGCAGTCGCTGCACGCCAACGCGTCCCTGCCGTTCAGGCCCGCGTACAGCTCCATGGCGTGCTTCTCGTAACCCTGGCCCTCGTAGTAGTACGCGTACCGCATGATGGTGTTGACCGGCACGCCGTAGGGGCAGCTGGGCGCACACGCCGCGCATCCGTGGCGACAATACTGATCGTTGAGCGCCAGTCGCGTCTGATCGAGCATCTGCAGTTCGGCCGCGCCCAGCTGGGTGCCGGAGAGCGGGATCACCTTGTCGACCAGGTCGAATTTCGTGAAGGCGACGCACGCGGTGTGCATGTCCGGATTCTGGAGGACCCAGTGAACGCTTACCAGCCGCAACTGCTCTTCAGTAGCCAACCCGTACTCCTCGACGAAGGGACGCGTTCTTTCGTAGAGATCCTTCTGCCGTCTCTTTTGGGCCTCGAGACGCTCCAGCGCCTGTTCGCGGCTGCGGCCCCGTTGTGTGAGCCGCTCGATATACTGTTCCTGTCGGTCGGTCAGGTTGTCGGGATCCAACGGCTCGTAGCGCAGGACACCCGGCGCGGTCTTCATCGCCGTGGTCCCGACGTTGTTGGCCTTGCATGCCGCCATGATGCGGTGTGCTTCCTCGTGATTCAGGAAGTTGTAGACCAGCAGCTCCGTGTCGAACCGACCGTCCTCGGCGGCGGCACACAATACGTCGGCCATGCTGTCGTCGGTGTCACGCCCCGGCCCGTGATACGACACTCCGGTGTACCGCACTCGTCCCTCCGCCTTGAGTTGGTCCATGGCTGCGTGGTAGGCGGGGTGATTCAGCCGCTCGACCGTCGAACAGAGGTGTATCGAGTAGGAGTCGACGTAGTCGGTCTGCAGGCGCTCGAGGCTCTTGCGAACGCGCTCGACGACATCCTCGGTCGTGTCCGTGTCTCTCATCCGGCTCTTCGTGGCGATGAAGATCTTGTCGCGTTGCATGTGTTGCATCGCTTCGCCGATCGCGCGCTCGGCCGCGCCGTTCCCGTAACCTTCCGCCGTGTCGAAGTAGTTGACGCCCTTGTCGTAGGCGTAACGGACCACGGCCGATTCCCTGAGTGGAACGCTGCCCATGCCGATGTCGGAGACCTGCCAGCCCGTGCGGCCCAGTGTGCGGTAGTTCTGGATCTGCGCGTCTTGCCTGGGTGCCGGGAACAGCCGCGGTCGCGTGTCGGCGTTCGCGGGTGTCGGACTACCGCCCAATGCCGCGCCGCCGGCCAGGGCCGCGCCACCGACTTTCACGAAGTTCCTGCGGGAGAGAGCGGTTCGCTCGCGATCGGACTGGGAATCGTCGCGCATGGTGCTGGCTCCTATCGGGCCGGCGGAGCCGGGTCGCAACCGGCCTAATATAGTGGGGTGGGTTGGGGCGAGCACCTATTGTTATCATGATAGCCTTCGGCCGACCGCCGCGCTAACCGCGCGGGCGCGCGAATCCCTGGTCATCTAACTACATATGTTTCCCGCTGTTTGCCGCGCCCTGCGCCGGATTGTATACTGACCGTGCGAAGCCCCGGAAAGGCGTCCATGGAGCGCAGGGATTTCCTCAAGAAGACCGGCTCTGCGGTGGCACTGGCGGCGGCCACGGGGGCAACCGGACTGGTCTTCCACAACAACGCCGCACTCGACGGCATCGGCGGAATCCGACGCTTCGTCGGGTCCGGCGAAACGGTGGTGGTGAAGCCGAACGTGGGGTGGGATCGCACACCGGCGCAGGGGGCGAACACGCATCCCGCACTCGTCAGCGAGATGGTACGGCTCTGTCTGGCCGCGGGTGCCGGTCGGGTGATCGTGGCCGACGTCAGCTGCAACGATCCCCGGCGCAGCTTCTTGCGCTCGGGTATCAGGGAGGCCGGCGAAGCTGCAGGGGCCGAGGTAATGCTCCCCGCCCAGGAGGATTTCGCGGAGGTCGATCTTGGCGGCGTCGTTTTGAAGAACTGGCCAGTGTTGAGGCATTTCGTCGAAGCCGATCGCCTGATCAACATGCCGGTAATCAAGCAGCATTCGCTGACTCGCTGCACGGTCGGCATGAAGAACCTGTACGGGATACTCGGCGGACGTCGTAACCGGCTGCACCAGGAGATCGATCAGTCCATCGTCGACCTCGCCGCTTTCGTCCGGCCGACCCTGACCGTGGTGGACGCCACGCGCGTGATGGTTCGGGGTGGTCCGCAAGGCGGTTCGCTCGATGACGTAAGGATCGAGAACACGGTCCTGTGCGCGACCGACCAGGTCGCCGCCGATTCCAGGTCCGTTGAGTTCCTGGGACTGAGCGGCAGACAGGTCGGTCACATCGCGCTAGCCTCGCAATCCGGGCTCGGATCGCTGGACTATCTCAACGCCGGGTTCAAGGAGATAGTCTGATGACCCTCCAGGCCCAATGACTATCCAGACCGTCAGGAACCTGCGCCGGACGTCGCAAGTAGTTTTCTTCCTCATCTTTTTCTGGCTCATCCTCAAGACGACCTTCGAGGTCGACTTCAGCCCGGCCGAAGCATCCGATATCCGACTGCCGTATCCCGTCTCGATCGCCCTCGAGCTCGATCCATTGGCGGCGCTGATGACCCTGCTGGCCAGCGGCACTGTACACAAAGGACTGCTGTGGTCGCTCGTCATACTGATTCCGACGATCTTCCTCGGACGTTTCTTCTGCGGCTGGGTCTGCCCGCTGGGCAGCCTGAACCACTGGCTCTCCGAGTTTCGCTCGGAGCGCCGCTCGCGGCGCGGTAAGCGGTTGTTGGAATCGAATCGCTACAAGCCGTATCAGCGGATCAAGTATTACGTTTTCCTCTTCTGCCTCGGCGCGGCACTTCTGGGAAGCCTGCAGGCCGGATTGCTGGATCCGCTGCCGCTGCTCGCCCGTTCGATCGGGACCGCGGTGCTGCCGACCTTGCACACCGGCACGTTGGCGTTCGCGGCCTGGGCGAACGGCACGGGAATCGCCCCGCTGGGCGCCGCCGCCCAGGGCTTCAGCGATCTGCTCTCGGTGACGGTGCTTCCGTTCAGGCAGGCGCACTTCCACGGTGTGGTGCTGATCGGCGCCGTCTTCCTGACGATCCTGGTCCTGAACCGGGTCTACACGCGCTTGTGGTGCCGGGGCGTCTGCCCGTTGGGCGCCATGCTGGGGCTCTTCTCGAGGTTCGCGATCTTCGGCCTCCAGAAGGACGACGTCGCGTGCAACAGCTGCAACCGATGCCTGATCTCGTGTCAGGGTGCCGACGACCCGGACGTGGGCCGTCGCTGGCGGCAAGCCGAATGTCACCTCTGCCTCAACTGCCAGGTCGCCTGTCCCGAGGGCGCGCTCAGGTTCAAGTTTTTCCCGATCCAGGCAGACACCAAAGAAAACCCTGCCGGCACAAACAGCGTCGACGTCAGCCGCCGCAAGGTGCTGGCGTCGCTGGCGGCTGGACTGGGCGCGGTGTTGCTCTTCCGCTCCGGCGACGCCCACGAGGCCAACCGCGCGCCCATCGTGGTTCGGCCGCCGGGCTCGCTGCCCGAGGACGACTTCCTGGGGCGCTGCATCCGCTGCGGCCAATGCATGCGGGTCTGCCCCAACAACGCGCTGCACCCCACGATGCTCGAGTCGGGACTCGAGGGCCTCTGGACGCCGTACCTGATTGCGAAGATCGGGTACTGCGAACCGACCTGCACGCTCTGCGGCCAGGTCTGTCCCACCGGCGCCATCAACGAGTTGACGTTGGCTCAGAAAGTCGGCGACGAGGACACGCCGCCGAACAGTATCGGCACGGCCTTCCTGGACCGAGGCCGCTGTCTGCCCTGGGCGATGGCCAGGCCGTGCATCGTCTGCGAGGAGTGGTGCCCGACGTCACCCAAGGCCATCTACCTGAGGGAAGAGGTCGCCGTCGACCGGCTGGGCAACGAAGTGGAGGTCATGCGGCCGCACGTCGACCCAGCGCTCTGCACCGGCTGCGGAGCCTGCGAGTATGCCTGTCCGGTTTGGGACCGCAAGGCGATCTACATCACGTCGGTGGGCGAATCCCGGTCGGAGACGAACCAGATCTTGCTGGAACGGCAGCCATCGGAGCCTAGCGTTCCCCCCGCCTAGATCAGGCTGTCCTCCTGCCAGCCCAGCCTGACCAGCTCGATCTTGTCCATGCCGGCGTTGCCCAGACCGTACTCGGTATCGGCCAGCGCGATGTGGTGGGCGGTCGGCTGCAGCGGACGATCTTCGCCGAAGACCAACCGCCGCTTCTGCTGGATGATGCGAAGCCCGACGGCGTCCGCGGCCACCGGGTCAACGCTGACGATCAGGCCGCCGTACGGCCAGGTATACTCTTCGTCGAAGTGGTGCGGCCCGATGTTGTGGAACTGCGGCGTCAGCATCACCAAAACGTTGAGCCGGGTCTTGCCGCGGGTGATGGGAAGGTCCCAGACCTTCGCCAGGCTGGCGCAGGCGTCGGGATGGTAGTCCTCCGGGTTGTCGAACATGATGTAGTTCTTGATCAAGCTACCGACGCCGGACCACGCATGCGTGCGCATCGGCCGCGAGTTGATCAGCGCCGTGCTCCTTCTAAAGACGTCGTTGCGGCGGACTTCGCGGTCTCCCATCGCGATGTTCTCTTCCGGCACGCCAGCCCCCAACACTCCGCGCCGGATCGCCCGCTCCAGCTCCGGCGGCGTCGGTAGGTAGCGCCAGACATTGGTCTTGATGCCGACGACGTCGTCGGGCCGGATGATCCGCGCCCAACACTCCGAAGGTGTGTCCAGGCCAAGCAGCGACATCATCGCTTCATCCAGCATCCGCTGAATCAGATCGCCGTTGTTTCTGCGGAGGCCCAGCACGACATCCTCGTTGCGTATCAGTACGACCCTCGATTTGTCGGACTGCGTAACTTTGCCGGAGGCCGTCGCCGGCAGCCCGACCGCCATCCCCACGAGCGCGCCGCCCACGCCTTTCATGAAATCACGTCGACTGAAGCGGGCCCTGTCCGTAACCATGACTGCCGTCCCTCACTGTGTGGGCTGAGCGAGTCTGTTCACCGTCGCCTGTAGTAGATCGTCTGCCGCCGTTTCCGATTCCGCATCCAGCACCACGACGACGTAGCGGTCGCGCCGTTCGTACGAGGAGAACTTGCCGTTCTCGGTCTGCACAGTCTGGGAGCCGCCGGAATCCGGCAGGTAGCCCTGTTTGAAGGCGGCCGCGGCCGCGGCGGCATCGCGTTCGCTCTTGTAATCGATCAGCAACACGTAAGTCGAGCCCGGCGCGTAGCGCGCCAGTACGGCATCTGTTTCGGGGCCCAGGTTGAGGACGTTCTCCCGCGCCAGGTAATACTGATAGTTCAGCGACTGGTGGAGGTGGAAGTACCTGTCACTGAAGGCTACGCGTCCCGTGCCGGGCAATAGGGTCAGTAGGTCGGGAGGATTGGATGCCGGGGGCATCCGTTCCGAGATGGCGCGGGCGACCTCCATCAAGACTCGGTCCGAGTCGTCGGTGCGTTCCTCGGAGGCGACACAGACGTAATAACGGTCCTGCCAGAAGCAGAGCACACGGCCCTTCTGTTCGTAGCCGCCGCCGAGGCCGCTCTCCTCTCGCTCTCTCGCGTAGCTGAAGACCCCGTAGGCGTCCGCCGGGTTGCCCATGTCGAACAGCTCGACGGTGATGTCGGGTCCCTCGGGGCCAGCGTAGACCGCCACCACGACGTGGCTGAAGGCAAACGAGCGATAGACTTCGCCCGCGCCGTTGATGTAATCGAAGATCGTCTCGCGGTCGTAGGCGACGGAAGAATCGCCGCGCGTCCAGCCGGCTATGCGTTCGGGGAGGAGGTCAGCCATGGCGGTCAACGACCTGTCTGATTCCTGGTCACCACATCCGTGCAGAGCCACACTCGAGAGGGCCAACGCGACCAGCGTTGGAATCGATCTCTTCATCAGGAAAGAGCATCTAAGTTGAGCAGCGGCACGAGGGTGGCCAACCGGCCATTCCGCAAGGGCGAACGTAGTTCCAGCGCCGATCGCCAGTCAAGGCGTCTTCGCTTCGTCGATCACTTTCAATCTACGCTACTGGCCCGAGGAGCAACGTTCAACGGTCTCCGCGCCGATACCTTGACATCCGACAACAAGGCCCGTATTATTGTCGACAATCTAGGTATCGTGGGAAACGGAGGTCATCGTGGCACGGTCGAAGGCCGATTTGCTCCAGGGAACTCTGGATCTGCTGATCTTGAAGACGCTAACGCCGGGGAAGCTGCACGGGTGGGGGATCTCGAAGCGGATCCAGCAGACCTCGGAGGGAGTGCTCGAGGTGAACCAGGGCTCGCTGTATCCAGCGCTTTACCGGCTGGAGGACCGGGGTTTGATCGAGGCGGAGTGGGGGATCTCGGCGGAGGGCCGGCGCGCGAAGTTTTACCGGCTGACGGCTGGCGGCCGGAAGGCGCTTCGAGAGGAGCGGCGCTCGTGGGAGCTTTTCTCGCACGCGGTCGAGCTGATCCTGGAGTCGAATTAGTAGAAGGAGAGCAGTGCGATGATGTTATGGATCGAGAGACTGAGGCGGCGCGCTCGCGTCCTTCTCAATCGCTCGCGGATCGAGCGGGAGATGGACGGAGAGATGCGCTTCCATATAGAGATGGAAATCCAGGAGTTGCAGCGGCGTGGCATGAGCCCGGAGGCGGCGCGGCGCGAGGCGCTTCTGAGGTTTGGAGGCGTGGAGCGGCACAAGGAGGAAGGTCGTGACGCGCGGGGCGTGCGTCTGCTGGTGGATCTAGGTCAGGACCTTCGCTACGCGGTTCGAATGCTGAGGAAGAACCCGGGCTTCACAGCTGTGACCATGCTCACGCTGGCGCTCGGCATCGGAGCGACGACGGCGATATTCAGCGTGGTCGATGGGGTTCTGTTGAAGCCGCTGCCCTATGCGGAGCCGGATCGACTGGTCGAGGTCTTTGAGCAGAACAGCCCATCGAATCGGTGGCCGCTATCGGTCGTCGACTACCAGGCGATCGAGGCGCAGCAGCGATCGTTTAAGAACCTGGCCGGACTCGATCGTGGCCGCGCGATCGTGACGGGCGGAGATCAACCCGAGCGAGTAAGAGTCGGTGAGGTGACGGCTGACTGGTTCAACACTCTCGGCATTCGCCCAGCCGAGGGCCGGGGCTTTCGTCCCGGTGAGGATAGTCCCGGTGCCGAACGAGTGGCCGTGATCGGCCACGCGTTTCGCGAGCGCCATTTCGGCCGCGACGCCGACGTGTTGGGGCAGACGATCGTGCTGGACGGCGAGGACCATACAGTCGTGGGCGTGTTGGCGCGCGGTGTCGAATCGATGGCTGGCTGGCGCGCCGACATTTGGCCCGCTCTACAGCTGCAGCCACCGATCCGGCGCGGGCCGTTCATTATACAAACGGTCGCCCGCCTCGAGAGCGGCGTCTCCCGGCAAGACGCTGCCCAGGACCTCGCCCGAATTAGCGAGCGGATCTTTCCTCTATGGGCGGAGACGTTTCAGGATCGAGAGGCCAGTCTGACGCCGTTTCCTCTTAAGGAGGTCATGATAGGGAATGTGGGGGACGCGCTGCTACTACTTCTGGGCGCCGTTGGCTTCGTGTTGCTGATCGCCGTCGCGAACGTAGCGAACCTGCAGCTGGCGCGTGCCACAGTGCGCGAGCGGGAGGTGGCGCTGCGGACTTCGCTGGGGGCGACCCGGGGTCGCCTGGTTCAGCAGCTGCTGGTCGAGAGCGCGACGCTGGCGATCCTCGGCGGCCTCGTCGGGCTGTTGCTCGCCGGCGTAGCGCTTGATGCGCTGCTCGGCCTGGGACCGCAACTGCCGCGACTCGAGGAAGTGGGCCTGGACGGCCGGGCCCTCGGCTTCGCCGCCGCGATCACGCTGGCTAGCGGGGTGTTGTTCGGTCTGGCTCCCCTGGCGCACGGGACCTCGACCGATCTTGCGACGCCGTTGCGCAGCGGCGCGCGCGCCGGATCGGAAGGGAAGCGCTCGAGCGCGCTGCGGGGTGCGCTGGTCACCGCCGAGTTTGCCCTCGCTCTACCTTTGCTGGTGGGCGCCGCACTTCTGTTCACGAGCCTCGAAAGGTTACACGGCGTGGATGCCGGTATAGATCCCGAGGGCGTTCTTACGGCACGGGTGACGCTCCCGCCCAACAGGTATCCCGACGCCGCCTCGTTGATTCGGTTCTGGGAGCGTGCGCTTCCTGAACTGGCTGCCGTGTCTGGGGTGGCGGCTGTGGGGATCACGTCGGCGGTGCCGCCGGACAATCCCGGCATGACCAACAACTTCGACCTGGTCGACCGGCCGGTAGCGCCGGGCAGCTCACAACCGGCGGTCCCCTGGATCATCATTTCGCCGGGCATCCTCGAGGCGATGGGCATTCGCCTCATCAAGGGTCGGCTGCCGGACGAAACGGACTCGGCGGACGATCTACCGGTGGTGGCGGTGAGCGAGAGCTGGGCGGCCCGATTCTATCCTGGCGAAGAAGCCCTGGGCAGACAGCTCTACTCCGGCGGTAATATGACCACGCCGGTGACCATCGTGGGCGTGGTGAGCGACGTGAAGTACCTGGGGCTGGCCAGCGTGGACGAGAGCGCGGTCTACATGTCGTATGCCCAGAGCGGCTGGCGCTCTTTCAACCTCATCATCCGCAGCGCGGGCGCGCCGCTGACCGCCGCGCAGCTTCGGTCTCGGTTCGATGCGCTGGACCCCGAGGTGCCGGTGACCCAGGTGCAGATGATGCGGGACCGGCTGTCTGCTTCAGTTGCCCGGCCTCGCTACTGGGCGACGCTGGTAGGAATCTTCGCCGCGGTCGGCGTGACACTCGCCGCGGTGGGGATCTACGGCGTGCTTTCCTACTTCGTCAGCAGACAGACGCGGGACATCGGAGTGCGCATGGCTCTGGGCGCGGATGCGTCGTCGGTGCGGCAGATGGTCGT
>JBDHAL010000167.1:0-7360 GCA_039588075.1 Gemmatimonadota bacterium
CAGCTCCTCCTCGATGGAGTAGCGACCCGCCAACGCTTCCTGCAGTTCTATGAATTCCGGGTTCGATTGCATGCGGCGTAAGTGCTCGGGCGCCAACCGGCCCGAGCTTATCTTTGATTCTAATCGCGCCGTGCCCGGGCGAGCAACCTTCTTGGTTCAGGATCGCGGCTTACAGATTCGCCACCGACGGCCTGGTATTCTACTTCACAATGGGCTCCCACGAGTGACGTCTGGGTGCTGGAGCTCGAGACGCGCTAAGCGGGTTAGCGGAAACGCCCTAGCGCGCCCGCGCCGGACTGCTATTATTCCTTCTGCAAGGCCCCCACCTCTGCCAGGTACCTGGGCTTCATCATGACAGGAAAGAGGGAATAGCCAGCTCGCGCGATTGGCTCGGGCTGAGTTGCGGGCCGAAACAACGGTTATCGGATGTTAGGTTTCAAAATACTCATAGAGAAACTGCAGCATCGCTCTGTTTGGCAGGTGCTGGGAATCTACCTTGTCGGGTCGTGGATCGCGCTCCAGGTGGTGGATGTTCTCGGTAACAACTTCGACCTGCCCGCCTGGTTCCCCCGCTTCACCCTGGCGCTACTGGTCATCGGCCTGCCGGTCGTTCTGCTGACCAGCCTGGTGCAGAAGCGCCTGGCCCGCTGGGCCGACGGCGTCGAGGAGCCGGCCGAGCACACGGCTCGCTCGGGTAGCGCGCGGGTCTTCACCTGGGGGAACGCGTTTCGCGGCGGTCTCATCGCGTTCGGCTTCTGGGGCGTGGTGGCCGCCAGCTGGCTGTTGTTCGGGCCGGGCGCCGCGTTGCAGCCGCGCCTGGCGCGGGCCGGCGATTTCCGCTCCATCGCCGTGCTGCCGCTGGTCAGCTTGCAGTCCGACGAGGAGAGCGTGGCGTTCACCAACGGCATCCACGATGACCTGCTGACCCAGCTGTCGAAGATCGACAGCCTGAAGACCATCTCGCGCACCTCGGTGATGAAGTATCGCGACACGGAGCTGGGCGTCCGCGAGATCGCCGCCCAGCTGGGCGTCGCCACCCTGCTGGAGGGGAGCGTGCAACGCGCCGGCGAACACGTGCGGGTGAGCGTGCAGCTGATCGACGCGCTGAACGATCGCCAGCTGTGGGCCGAGACGTACAACGCCGAACTGACGGCCGCGAACATCTTCGCGATACAGGGCGACATCGCCCGCCAGATCGCCACGGCGCTCAGCGCGAAGCTGACGCCCGAGGTGGAGGTGCGCCTGGCGACGCGACCTACGGAGAGCCTGCAGGCCTACGATCTGTACACGCGCGGGCGCTACCTGCACCACAAGCCGGGCGGCGGCACGCAGGCAGTGCTGGAAGAGGCGGCGCAGCTGTATCTGCAGGCGGTGGAGGTCGACCCGAACTTCGCGCCGGCCTACGCCGGCCTGGCCGACATCTACCTGGATCTGTGGAGCAGTGGCTACATCCCGGCGGAACAAGCGTTGCCCGAAGCGCGCGCCGCGGCCGAGCAGGCGCTGGCGCTGGACGAGACGCTCGCCGATGCGCACACCTCGCTGGCCGACGTTTACGAATCCGAGCTACGGTTCGCCGACGCCGAGCGCCTTCACTTGCGAGCCCTCAAGCTCAACCCGGGCTCGGCCGAGGCGCACCGGCGCTACGCCCGCCTGTTGCTCGATCTGCGTCGCTTCGACGAACTGGTGGCCGAGCTGCGCCGGGCGGTGGAGCTCGACCCGCTGTCGATCAGTTACCGGCTGTCGCTGACCAGCGGGCTCTGGTTCACCGGCGACTACGCGGGCGGGATCGCCGAGGCACGCAAGGTGCTGGAGCTGGAGCCGGACAATCCGGGCGCGCTCTACAGCCTGGGCTTTGCCTCGGTGCTGAACGGCGAGTACGAGAAGGGGATCGCCGCGCTGCAGCGGGCGCTGGAAGTGCGGCCGGAAGACCCGTTCAACGCACCCGGTCTGGCGTGGGCGTACGCGCGGGCCGGCCGCCCGGCCGAAGCGCTCCGCATGTTGGAGCAGGTGGACGCGCAGGGTCAGATGCTCAAGGAGCTGGCCATCGTCTACGGCGAGCTGGGCGAGCTGGACCGCGCGTTCGAGTACCTGGAACGGGCCTACCTGGAAGATCGCGGCAGCCTCACCTACATCAATTCCGACCCGACCGCCTCAGCGCTGAAGGGCGACCCGCGCTTCGCCGACCTACTGGCGCGCCTGGGACTGTAGCAGCGTGGAGGGAGCGCCGCTTACGGACCTGTTGCTGTCCGTTACCGGTAAGTCGGTCCGCCGTTGGGCAGGCCGAGTTCTTCGAGGATCCGGGCGAAGCGCGGCTCGGACCGCAGAACATCGAAGCGGGGATCGGTTCCAGTCAAGGTCATTTTTGGGTTTCGCTCGGCGTGGAGCCGCTCGAGGATCGCCAGCGCCTGTTCCGTTTCACCCAGACGCGCCAGCAGGGATGTCCAATCGAACGGATCGACGCGCCCCTCGGCTCGGAGCGTTTGCAGCGCTTCGACAGCATCCTGGCGCCGGCCCGGGTCGGCGATGCCGGCGATCACGTTCCGCGCCAGCTCCGGCCGCTGAAGGCCCTCGATCTCGGCCCAGCGCTCGAATAAGTCGGCGGCCTCGGTGAAGCGTCCCGTCAGAATGAGCATCCCGGTGTGCTCCACGAGGACATTCGCTACCGGCTCGATCGCCTCCGCTTTTCTGTACATCTCGAACGCTTCATCGAACCGCCCCATGGTAGCGTACAGAGTTCCGAGTGCCCAGGTGTTGTACATGGCCAACGGGTCGAGCTCCACGGCGCGGATGCAGTATGGGAGTCCTTCGTCGAGGCGGCCCATGAGGTTCAGCAACTGGCAGAACCAAACATTCCCGTAGCTGTAGTCGGGGTCAAGCTCGAGCGAGCGGCGGAACTGACGCTCGGCTTCCGACCAATCCCAATCGAACTCGAACGTCAGCACCGCCAGGGCCGCGTGCGCTTCGCCGGACTCGGGATCGAGCTCGATGGCTCGGAGCGCCGCCGCCTTCCCCGCCGTGGTGGCCTCGTCGACCGGGAATCCGGTGTACCAGGGCAAAGCGTTATAGACGGCGGCCAGCCCGGCCCAGGCCCGGGCGAAGGTGGGGTCGCGCTCGATCGCCGTCTCGAAGTGGCTGCGCGCCGCCACCAGCCCGCTGTCCGTCCGCGTGATCCAGTTGTGACGGCCCAACAGGTAGAGGTCGTACGCCGCGAGGTCGTCGGTGGCGCGCCGCTCCACCGCGCGTCGCACCTCCGTACCCAACGTCAGCTGCAGCTGCGCCGCGATGGCGCCGGCGATTTCCTCCTGGATGGCGAAGATGTCGGTCAGCTCCCGGTCGTAGGTCTCGGACCACAAGTGGAACCCGTCCGCCGACTGGATGAGCTGGGCGGTGATGCGCACGCGGTCGCCCGACTTGCGGACGCTTCCCTCCAGCAAGTTGCCCACGCCCAGCGCCTCGCCGATCTCGCGCGCGTCGGTGTTCTTTCCCTTGAACGAGAACGCCGACGTTCGCGCCGCGACCTTGAGACCCTCGATCTCGGTGAGCACGTTGATCAGCTCTTCGGCGAGCCCGTCGCTGAAGTACTCGTTCTCGGGGTCGCCGCTCATGTTGACGAACGGCAGCACGGCGATGGATTGGGCTAACGCGGGATCTGCGGCCGCGCCGGCCGCCGCGCCGGAGTCGCGGAAGACCCACCAGACGCTCGTCCACAGCAGGACCATGGCCGCCGCGGCGAAGATGCCCACCGGCCAGCGGCTGCGGCGCGGCAGGGCGATGATGGCTTCCAGTTCGCCCGACGCCGCCGGGTAGGTCTTCTTCACACCCTCCGGCGTCACCTCCAGCGCCCAGGTGAGCACGATGGCGATGGGCAAGCCGATGGCCGCCAGCGCCACCACCAACGTGATGGTCCAGTCGGGGAGCCCCATACGTGGAAAGGCGATGTCCGCCGCCTGCATCACGGCGAAGGCCACGGCACCGTAGACGGCGGCGACCTTGAACACCTGCCGGCGCTTCAGGTCGGCGAAGAAGATCTGGTAACGCTTGGGGCTCTGGTTCATGCCTCTCATCGCTTCCCACGAGGACGGGAAAGGCTGAAAGATAGACAGTCAGCCTCCGAGCGCCACTCCGGCCCCGTTCGGATTTCAGGCCCCGATTCCTTGAGGATTTGTTGAAAGGGGCTCTGTACTATTGCCCGTGGTCAGATGAGGGTGCCGGGCTCACGGGGATCGAGTATGTCGGAGGCACGTTCGACCCGGCATCCGGCGTCCTCCTCATGGAGGTGTACGAGAAAGACTACAGATCCCGCGCCTGGTAAACCCGCCGGGAGATGAGCATCGAGACGCCCGTCGCCAGCGCCGCTGCGCCGATGACCAGGCTCAAAAGCTGACCGAGCCGCGGCTCCACCCTCTCGACCATTCTCATCATCAGCGTCCGCCACGCCTCTGGGTCGGCGACCGGGCTGGGATAGCCCTTCGCCGCCAGGACCTGCTGCGTCACCAGCGAGACGATCACCACCACGGCCATCGCAATAGCCAAGAAGAACATCAAGCCCCGGCCGGCGCCGAAGCGGAAGTAGAGCGGTAGGTAGATTGCCGCGGCCAAGACCAGAAACGCGAACATCACCACGTGGGCGGGGAAGCCGAGGAATGCGGCTGGGCCGTCGGCGACGCCGGAGGCCATCCGCGTCACCGCCTGGGCCAGGGTCAAGCTGAGAGCCAGCCCGGCCACCATTCCGATCAGCGTCGTCAGGTAGCGCGCGGCGACGAACTGGCCGCGTGTCACCGGAAGGCTGTTCCACAAGAGTTCCGTCCCCTGGTATTCCTCTACCCAGATCGAGCCGAAACCCAGCAGTGCGGAGAAGATCAGAACCGCCGTGACGTAGATGGGCGGGATGAACGACATGACGGCGACCTGCACGCCACCCAACGGGATCACCAGCCACAAGAGCCGGCGCGCGGCGACGAAGTCCTTCCATACCAGGTCAATCATCGGATTCGCTTACGGTGGTGTAGAGGACGACGTCGTCCAACGTGGCCACCTCAATCACGACCGAATCGCCCAGCTGCCGGCGCGCGGCGGCGGCGTCGTCGGTGAGCGCCTCGAACCCGTGGGCGCCGCGATGGATGCCTCGGAAGTAGTCGGGCGGCAGCAGGTCCAGTACGTCCAGCCCGCCCTTGACCAGCGCCCAGCGCTGCAGGATTTCGTCTTTCGAGTCAGAGAAGATGATGCGGCCGTCTTGGATGAGCGTGATGTAGTCGGCGATCCGCTCCAGGTCCGACGTGATATGTGTGGAGAAGAGAATCGAGGCGCGCTCGTCCTGAAGCAGCTCCGTCAGCGTGTCCAGCAGGTCGCGGCGGAAAACGGGGTCCAACCCCGAAGTCGGCTCGTCCAGCACCACCAGTTCGGCCCCGTGCGAGAGTGCCAGGGCCAGGGCGAACTTGGTCTTGTTGCCGTGAGACAGTTGGCCGAATCGTTTCGCCAGCGGCAGGTCGAAGGCATCGGCGTGGTGGCGAAAGACGTCGGCGTCCCACGTGGGATAAAACCGCGCCACCAACGCCGCGTTCTGCGCCAGCGTCAGCGACCGGTAGAACCTGGGCTCGTCGTGGACGAAACCGATCCGCGAACGAACCTGGGCGCCGTCGGTGGCGGGGTCCAGGCCCAGGGCGCGGATCATTCCGCCGTCGCGGTGCAGAAGCCCCAGGATGAGCTTCAGCGTCGTCGTCTTGCCGGCGCCGTTGGGCCCGATGAGCCCCATGATGTAGCCGCTGGGCACGGTGAACGACACGTCAGCCAGTGCGAAACCGGGGTACCGTTTGCAGAGGTCCCGGACCTCGAGGGCGCCGTTCGTCTCTTGGCTCATAGCTCCTTCCGCCGGAAAAGGGCCAGGGCGAACCGGTAGCTACCCCAGTTCAGTAGCACGAGCACGGCCAGCAGCACGAGTTGGAAGACGGGGGAGGGGAGGGCCTCGCGCAGTGCTGTGATGCCGGCGGCCAGGGCCCGGAAGGGTACGGCGACCCCGCCCTCCACGGCGTCCATTGCGCCGGTGAGCTTCGCCACCACGAACAGGCCCGCGCCAACGATCTGCAGGACGACCAGCATCAGCATCACACCCATCAAGCCGAACTGGAGGGTGAAGGGGATGAGCAGGCCGAGGATGAACGTCACGATGCCAATCGTGAGCAGCAGCCTGTCCGGGACCAGCAGCATCGTGGCTGAGAGCTTGCTGCCGGGCATGTATGCCGCCAGGGCGACGCCCACGGCGAAAAATCCGACGACCATCGCCCAGGCGGTGACGTAGCGGCCCCGCACCAGGTCGGCCCGGGTGACGGGGAGCGTGCACGACCACGCGGCCGTGCCCGCCTTGTCGTCGACGTTGATGGGGATCACGGTCAAGAACGACATGTAGACACACGCGAACACCAGCCAGAGCGTCGGTCTATTGACTTCCGTGATAAACCAGGCTTGGAAGGCGGCGAAAATCAGCGCCGACGGGGCGAGGACGCGCCAGTGAAGCAGGAGGTCACGACGCAACAGGATCCAGTTCTGCCGGAGCACATCAGTCATCATTCGCACCCTCCTTTCCATAAAGCACCATGATGTCGTCTAGCGACGCGCGCTCGACCACGAATCCGTTGCCGAACCGCCGCCGCGCTTCGTCCACCTGAGATGTGAGCCCTTCGAACCCGTGCGCTCGAACACGGACGCCCTGCAGGAAGGCTCGCGCGTCGGCGTCCAGCATCTCGCGGCCGCCCTTCACCACGGCCCAGCGTTCCGTCAGCTGGTCCATCGGTTCGGAGAAGACCACGCGCCCGTCCGACAGAAACGTGACGAAGTCGGCGGCCCGCTCCAGGTCAGCGGTGATGTGCGACGAGAAGAGCACCGCGACGCGCTCGTCCTGCAAGAGCCCCGCCAGCATGTCCAGCAGCCGGCGCCGGAAGACGGGATCGAGCCCGGTGGTCGGCTCATCCAGCAACACCAGCTCGGCGTCGTGGCAGAGCGCCAGGGCGAGGGCGAACTTTGTCTTGGTGCCGTGAGAGAGCTTCTTGAACTTCTTCTTCATCGGTAGCTCGAACTCGCCGGCCAGCGCCCGGAAGCGCGCGTCGTCCCACTTCGCGTAGAACGGCGCGACGGACGCCGCCAGCTCTCTCAACGTCGCGTCGGGATGAAAACGCGGCTCGTCGGGCACGAACCCGATCCGCGACTTGATCACCGCTTCGTCGGCCAGGTTGTCCTGACCGAAGACCTGGATGTTGCCCCCGTCGCGACGGATCAGGTTCAGGATCAATTTGATCAGCGTCGTCTTGCCCGCGCCGTTGGGACCGATGAGGCCCATGATGTAGCCCCGCGGCAGTTGCAGGCTGAC
>JBDHAL010000168.1:0-7347 GCA_039588075.1 Gemmatimonadota bacterium
CGCTGGTTACGGGGAACATGATTGGTACCGGCGTCTTTTTGCTGGCGGCTTCGGTGGCGTTGTGTGTAGGGATCGGCATTTTTGGGTGGGTGATTACGGCTACGGGGGCGATGCTTTTGGCGCTCGTCTTTGGGCGGTTGAGCCGGATCGTGCCGAAGGCGGGTGGGCCGTACGCCTATACGCAGAAGGGGTTTGGTGATTTTGCCGGGTTTTTTGTCGCCTGGGGGTACTGGATTTCGATTTGGGCGGGGAATTCGGCGATCGCGGCGGCGTTTGTGGGTTATACAGGGGTGTTCGTGCCGGGGCTGGCGGAGAACGCGGCGCTGGCGGGGGGTACCGCGATCGCGGCGATCTGGTTTCTGATCTGGGTGAACGCGTTGGGGGTGCGCAACGCGGGCATCCTGCAGCTGGTCACTACGGTTCTCAAGCTGCTGCCGTTGATTGCGATCGGTACGTTGGGGCTGTTGTACTTCGATGCGGAGAATTTGCGGCCTTTCAACATGAGTGGGGAGTCGTCGTTCGCGGCGATTTCGGCGACGGCGGCGTTGACGCTGTACGCGTTCTTGGGGTTGGAGTCGGCGACGATACCGGCGGACGACGTGCAGGATCCGCGGAGGACGATCGCTCGGGCGACGGTTTTGGGGACGCTGGCGGCGGCGGTCGTCTATATCTTGGGTACGGCCGCGGTGATGGGTGTGATATCGCCGCTGCTTCTGGCGGGCTCGACGGCGCCATTCGCGGATGCGGCGAGTGTGATGTGGGGAAACTGGGCGTCGTACGCGATCGCCGCTGGTGCGGCCATCTCGGCGTTCGGCGCGCTGAACGGCTGGATACTTCTTTCGGGGCAGATTCCGATGGCGATGGCGAAGGACGGGCTCTTTCCCGCTGTCTTCGCCCGCGTCTCCGAGCGGAGGACGCCGGTCACCGGGTTCGTCGTGTCCGGCGTTTTGGCGTCAGCACTCATCATGATGAGTTACTCTCGCGGCCTGGTCGGTGCGTTCACGTTCATTCTGCTGCTGGCCACGCTGGCCGCTCTGGTGCCCTACGTGTTCTGCTCGCTGGCCGAGTTTGCGATACCGAGAGAATCCGGCGGGCGTTTCGGCGGGCGGCCGGGCCTCTACCTCGCGGTTCCGGTGCTGGCATTCATCTACTCGCTCTGGACAATAGCGGGATCCGGGCGCGATACGGTGTACTGGGGTTTTCTGCTCTTGCTGGCGGGGGTGCCGGTGTTTGTGTGGATGCGATGGCGAGGTCAGCCTCAGGCTTCATGAGTAGCTTCGCGATATCGAGTACGAGTACGAGGAGGAGTACGATTACGAGTAGGAGTAGGGGGGGTTGGAGGCTGGGGGCGGCGGCCTTGGTGGTGGGGGCACCGTGGTCGTGCGATTCGGCGACGGAGCCGATTGATATCGCGGCAGAGGCGCGGTTCCCGCTCTCGGGATGGCTGGTGACGCAGGATTTCGGGACGTGGAACCCGGGCTGGAACGGATACCACCTGGCTGAGGACGCGAACGCGGGTGGGGGCGACTCGGTGTTCGCGATGGCGGATGGCGTGGTGAGGGCGACGCTGACAGGTTTGCAGGGCTACGAGGCGTTGGTGCTGATCGAGCATCGGTTCGAGGACGGGTTCGTGGTATCGCTCTACGGGCACGTCAGCACGCGTCGAGGTTTTAGAGCCCGCACGGGTGAGCGGGTAACGAGGGGCCAGTTGATCGCGTTGGTCGGGGACGACGATGAGGACGGGGGTGACTGGCGCCCGCATCTGCATTTCGGGATACGCAGCGGCCCCTACTCCGAGCAAGGCGAAATTTGTGGGCAGTGGCTGTACGTGGGCTACACGCGGTCGTGCCCGGATATAACCAACGAGGAGTACCGCGAGCTGTGGTTCGACCCGACTGATTTCATACTCGAGCACGGCGGGCAGCTGCCGGGCTTGGACTGAAGCGGAGGCGGCGGTGGCAGATGTCGAGAGAATGGCCGATTTGGTCGACTACCAGGAAGACTCCGTGGTCAGCCGCACCATCATCAAGAAGAAGACGGGTACGGTGACGCTGTTCGCGTTCGATCGGGGGCAGGGATTGAGCGAGCACACGGCCCCGTTCGATGCGCTCGTCTATATTATAGACGGTGAGGCGCGGATCACGGTGTCGGGAGAGTCGTTCTCCGTCAAAAGCGGTGAGATGGTGATCATGCCGGCGGACGAACCGCACGCTCTGCAGGCAGAAGAGAGGTTCAAGATGGCGCTGACGATGATCAGGTCGTGAAGTGAGATTCTCCCTCGTCATCCCCGCGTACAACGAGGCGGAGTACCTGCCGCGGCTGTTGGACACGGTGGACGAGGCCAGGAGTCGTTACGCGGGCGGCGCGGGCGCCATCGAAGTGATCGTGGCCGACAACATGTCGACGGATGCCACGGCGGAGATCGCAGGGGCGCGGGGCTGTCGGGTCGCCCGGGTGGAGAGGCGAGTGATAGCGGCGGCGCGAAACGGTGGCGCCGCGGTGGCGCGGGGCGAAGTGTTGTGCTTCGTGGATGCCGACACGCTGATTCATCCCGAGACATTCAACGCGATCGAGAAGAAGCTCGCGACGGGGAAGGTGGTCGCGGGTGCGACGGGCGTGAGGCTGGAGCGCATGTCCGTCGGCCTGGCCTTCACCTGGGCGGCATTCCTTCCGCTGGTCTGGATTCTCGGCCCCGATACGGGTGTTGTGTTCTGCCAGCGCGAAGACTTCGAGGCGATCGGCGGATACAACGAGGAGCGACTGTTCGCGGAGGACGTGCAATTCCTACTCGACTTGAGGCGGCTCGGAAAGAGCCGGGGGCAGAAGCTGGGGCGAGCCCGGTCGGCGAAGGCGATCGCGTCGACGCGGAAGTTCGACAAGTACGGCGACTGGCATTACTTCACGGCGATGCTCACCAAGGTCGTACCGCGATGGCTAAAGGGGGAGCCCCCGGGTGATTTCGAACGGGAGTACTGGTACGAGGACCGCAGCTAACGGCGCTGCGCCCGCCAAAGGATGATGAGACTACCCGGCTGGACCTTCACGCGCCTGATCATAGGACGATCGTTGATCGTGTGGTTCGGGGTCCGGCTCTCGATGCTCGGACTGGGCAGCGGCCTCGATCTAGACTACCGCGTCTCGCTGCTTGTCGTGCTTGTCGCGATGGGGCTGGCGACATTCGAGGGCCGGCGGCTCAACGAGCACCTGTTTCTCGGCAACCTCGGAGTTCCCATCTCGGCGTTGATAGTCATGGCGGCGATCCCTCCGCTCATCCTCGAGGTGGTACTGGGGCTCGTCGGACCGTGAAGCCGATACTCGCCGCGGAATCGATCTTCAAGTCGTTCGGCCGCAAACAGGTCCTCTCCTCCGCCGGGCTTTGGGTCGTGCCGGGCTCGGTAACGGTACTCGTCGGCCGAAACGGCTCCGGGAAGTCGACGCTGATGCGGATTGCCGCGGGCTGGTTGAAGCCCGACTCGGGGACCGTGATCTACAACGGCCGGCATTTGGTGCGCCCGAGCCTGGCGTCCCTGTCACGGCTCGGCCTTTTCTTCTTGCCCGACCGAGACCTTCTCTCTCCATCGATCAGGGTCGGCGAGCACCTGGGCGAGGTGCGACGGCATAATCCAGAGGCGGAGATCGAGGAGGCGGCGAGCCTGCTGGAGGTCGACGGGTTGCTGGAGCAGAAGTCCAAGACGCTGTCGAGCGGAGAGCGACGAAGGACCGAGTTGGCGGTGGCGCTGGCGCGGCGGCCCGACTGTTTCGTGGCGGACGAGCCTTTTAGAGAGATCGTTCCGAAGGATGTGGCGTTGCTCGCTCGGGTCTTGCGGAGGATGGCGGACGATGGTTGCGCGGTTGTCGTCAGCGGGCAGGAGGCGCGGGTGCTGTTCGAGGTGGCGGACGACGTGATTTGGAATACGGCGGGGACTACGCATCATCTGGGGACGCCGGAGGAGGCGATGGGGCACGAGCAGTTTCATCGGGAGTATTTTGGGCGGTGAGACGCGAAGTGATGAGAGAGGTTCGGGAACCTCGTTTGGGTTTTGGACGTATGGAATAGGGGTGACTCAGTCTATTCGGCGCGAGGCGAACTGTTGGGGATTATGAGTACGAGTACGATTAGGAGTAGGAGTAGGAGATGAGGGGATCGTTGGCTGGTGGGGCTTGGCGGTTGGGGTTGGCGCTGGGTGCGATCGCGTTGGGCGTTGGGCATCTCGGGTGTGTGGGGGGGGCGCCGGGGGGCGAGGCGGAGATCGTGGTCTTGATACATGGGTTGAGTCGGTCCGATATGTCGATGCGCTGGATGGAGAAGCGATTCACGGACTTTGGATACGAGGTGGTGAACGTGGGGTATCCTTCGACCGAGCACTCAATCGACCACCTCGCCGATGAAGAGTTGGGGCCCGCGCTGGAGGCGTGCTGCACCGATCCCGATAGGACCGTCCATTTCATCACTCATTCGATGGGCGGAATAGTGCTGCGCTACTACTTGGAGAACCACGAATTCGAGAACCTGGGCCGCGTGGTGATGCTGAGCCCGCCCAACCAGGGGAGCGAGGTGGCGGACTGGGTGGCGGAGAACGAGCTGCTGCAGAGGGTGATGGGTCCGTCGGCGGAGGAGCTGGGGACGGGCCCGGAGAGCGTACCCAGCCAGCTCGGGCCGGTGGACTTCGAGCTGGGCATCATCACGGGTAACCGCACATTGAATCCGCTGTTCTCGCGGATGATCCCGGGCGAAGACGACGGCAAGGTGGCGGTGGAGCGGGCGAAGGTCAGCGGGATGACTGACTTCCTCGTCGTTCCCCACACCCATACCTACATCATGTTGAGCGTGGACGTCATCGAGCAGACCCGCTACTTCCTGCAGCACGGAGAATTCCGGCGCGACCCGCAAGATTCTGACTCAAGTAGTCTTCCATGATGTTGTAGAAGTTCTCCTCGAGATACGAAACGCTGATCCCGAACGCCATCTCGAAGGCGAGAGTGAAGGGCTCGCCGTTATGCCTCGGCCGTGGCGGGGGAGATGTTCTTTTGGGCGTAGATCTAGTAGGTGTATCCCGGGGTAAACCCCAGCTCCGTCTCCGAGCCGAGGCGCCGACGGCCGGGCACCGGGTGCGGTCGGCGCCTAGCCGATATTCAGGTCGTCGACGACTTCCTTGACGGTCTTCCTCAGCGTCTCTGCCAACGCCGACTCGTCGATCGGGCCGGCGCCCGCTTGGCGGGGGACCATGACGACGCGGTCCCCGGCGAAGTCGAATGGCAGCGGCGGCGCGATGTCCGGGCTCTCGCGGACCGGGACCCAACGCGAGATCGGCTCGGAACGGTCGTCGCGTAGCTCGTGAAGCATCTGCAGCATACCTGCCTCGAACAAGACGTTGGGGTTGTCGAGGAAACGGTACTTGGACGCCTCGTCTTCGGAAGGCTCGGAGATGTAGCAGACTCCGAACTCGGCCTCGGCGATGGCTCCGCGCACCTGTTCCGCGATGTTCCCGCTCGCAGTCTCGGCTCTCCAGTAGTTGATGCTGAACTGGTCGCCGAACTCCTCGAGCACTCCGAGGACGACTTTCATCACCTGCTGGTCGGCGCGCGCGGAGCTGGCGACGAAGACGGAGTGTCGCTGGAGCGGCGTTGGCCCCGAGTGGTAGCCTTGCTCGAGCGCCGAGAACGCCTCGCGCGTGTCGTCGCGCTGGGTCTCGGTCATTCTATGGACCCAGATGATCCTGCCCAACGCGTCGGCGATCAGTTTCACGACCCGCTTGCCTTTGCTCGAGGCAGGGATGTGGTGCCTGAATTCGAGATCCATGACGCCGAACAGGCGTTCGCCGTATCGCAGCGGGACGATGATCGACGTCCGGGCGTCCGACTCTCCGTAGTCGATGTAGGGGGGGAGGTCTTTCACGCGCGACCAGCCGTCGACCAGGTCGTCCCCTGCATCGACGAGGAGCTTTCCGTCAGGCGCGGTGATCCAAAGGGCCCTGCGCTGCTCGTAGCAAAGCGCCAGGTGCCCGCTCGATCGGCCGTCCGGCGTGAACAGCGCGACGTCGCCGGTTTTCCCCTCGCTGCTCGCCCACACGGTCTCGAGGGTCGGCAGGACGCCGCTCGGCGTTTCGGTGCCCGGGCCCTCCATTAGGAATCGGTAGTGACAGGTCTCCAGCGTCTCCTCGAAGTACCTCTTCAGCAGTTCTTTGATCTCGTCGATGACGCTATCGTCGATGTAGTCCACGGCGAGCGCGAACTGCTTGAAACGGCTGGCCCATTCGCTTGACATCACATACCTCCCGAGTGCGTTGACGACTTGCGATGGCCACGAAAGTACTCGGGCCAGGAGCGCCAGCGCAATCTAGACGAGGGACGCTGGGAACGGACCATCCGGCGACGGCGCCTGGTGCGCCGCCGGTGTACCGCAACCGCTCACATCGCGGGGAAGAACCAGAAGACCGCGTCGTAGGACCAGGGGCCCCAGCCGTGCTGGTTATGGGCGCGCACCAGCCAGCGGTACGAGGTGTTGGGAATCTGGGGCCAGAAGGTCTGCGAATTGGTGTTGGAGCTGTAAGTGTAGTAGTACACCCACTGGTCGTTGCTCCTGTAGTATATCTCGAACTCGTAATCCGTCACGCCGTCGATCGCGTCACAGCTCAACGTCACCGGACTCGTGGTGACGCCCTGAGCGTCGGGCTGCAACCGCGTCGGAGCCGGCGGTGGCTCGCCCGTGACCGGCGCCTCGTAGTCGAAGGCCGCCCATCCCGAGAAATCACCCCAGCCGTGTTGGTTGCGAGCGCGGACCTTCCAGCGGTAGCCGGTGTTGTCGTGTTGCAGCGAGAAGATCTTTGAGTTCGTGGTCGAGCTAGACGTCTCGTAGTCCGTCCAACCCCCGCTCTGATACTCCATCACGAACTCGTACTCCAGTGCGTCGTCGATCGGGTCGCACCCGAGCTCCACTGAGGCGGCGTCGATCGTCCCACCGTTTGGATGCAAGCCCGTCGGGGGAGGCGGCGGTGAGCCTGTGGTGTCATCATCTTCGCCGGCATCGGGAACTTCCATGATGTCCCAATCGACGGCCACGCTATCGCACAGCGCCATCTTTTCAGACGATACCGACCAGTTCGAGTCGTATTGCTTCCCGGTCGGGCGATCCCAACCGCCGAACGGTCCGACGTAGATTTCCTCCGGCCCGTAGTCATCCCAGTCCGCGAAGGTGGGCAGGTGATCGTAGTGGGCGTACCAGAGAGGCATGCGCCAGTACTCGCTGCTCGAAACCGTACTGTTCCACCATTCTTTGCGGGTGTAGATGCCGCAGGGAAAAGCTCCGCACGCTTCGACCGAGGCTGCGAGTTTCGCCCGTCGCTCAGC
>JBDHAL010000169.1:0-7326 GCA_039588075.1 Gemmatimonadota bacterium
TCAACCTCCAGGGGTTGCTCGATCAACTCGCCGACTACCTCCTGCAGAGCGGCTTTGCCGGCGGCCCCTATTACCACCCCTTCTGGGGTGAATTCGGGAGCGACGAGCCGCAGGACAGTCTCGATTCGCTCAAGCAGGCGATCCTCCAGAAGTTGCTCGAGATGGGAGAAGTGACTCCCGAGATGCTCAAGGCACTGGCCGAGGAGCCGGACGAGCAAGGCGCCCGCCAGCTGGCCGAGCTGCTCGACGATATCGTGAGCCAGCTCATCGAGGAGGGCTATCTGAGCGCAGAAACCGTTCCTCAGATGACCACCGAAGGTCAACCGGTCACCGGTCCCGGGAGCATCGGCAAGGGTGCGGCCCGCTCGATCAAGTTCAACCTGACTCAGAAAGGACTCGACTTCCTCGGTTACAAAACGCTTAAAGCTCTGCTCGGCTCCGTGGGCAAGTCTAGCTTTGGAGCCCACGACACCGCCGAGCTCTCCACGGGCATCGAAGCCGAGGCGGCGTCGAAGAAATACGAGTTCGGCGACACGCTGAACCTCGATGTGCCGGCGACGCTCAAGAAGGCTATCGAGCGCGAGGGACTCGGCGTTCCCATCAACCTCGACTACGACGACCTGCACGTTCACCAATCGGAGTACCGCTCGTCGTGCGCCACCGTGTTGATGCTCGATTGCTCACACTCGATGATCCTCTATGGCGAAGACCGCTTCACCCCGGCGAAGAAAGTCGCGTTGGCCCTGGCGCACCTGATTCGCACCCAGTACCCGGGCGACACGTTGCGGGTGGTCCTGTTCCACGACAGCGCCGAAGAGATTCCGCTCGCCGAATTGGCCAGGGCGCAGGTCGGCCCCTATCACACCAATACCAGCGAGGGCTTCCGTCTCGCCCGCCGTATCCTCATGTCGCAGAAGAAGGACATGCGACAGATCATCATGATCACCGACGGCAAGCCGTCCGCGATGACGGTCTCGGCCGGGCACATCTACAAGAATCCCATCGGCCTGGACCCGCAGATCCTCAAGGAGACCTATCGCGAGGTGAACATGTGCCGCCGCTCCGGAATCCAGATCAACACGTTCATGCTGGCCCGGGACTACGCTTTGGTGGAGTTCGTGAAGAAGGTGGCTGAGCTTTGCCGCGGCAAGGCTTACTTCACTTCGACCGTGACACTCGGCGAGTACATCATGATGGACTTCCTGCGTCGCAAGACCCGCCGCGTCCAGTAGCCGTCTAGCCGGTGAGAATCAACACTACCGAGACCGGGGTCCGCTTCACCGTCAGAGTGCAACCGCGAGCATCGCGGAGCGAGATCGCCGGCGCTCACGGGGAGGCTGTAAGGATCCGAGTTACGGCAGCCCCCGTGGATGGCGATGCCAACCAGGAGCTCGTCGGCTTTCTTGCCAAGAGATTTCGCGTTCCAAAGTCGAATGTCCACATTGTCAAAGGCGAGCGCGGGCGCGACAAGGTCGTCGAGATCGAGGGGGTCTCGGAAGACGGCGCCCGGAGGCTTTTGGATGTCGTTCGATAACGCGTCCGTCATCATCCCGACCTACAATCGTCCCCGTGCGTTGAGACGTATTCTCCTGGCGCTGGATGAACAGACGATCGACTGCTTCGAGGTGGTCGTGGCGGATGACGGATCATCCGACGAGACACGTGAGACTATAGACCATCTGCGTGAGCGGGTTTCGTTCGAGCTGAAGCACGCCTGGCAGGAGGATCGGGGGTATCGTCCGCGCCGGATCCGCAACCTTGGCGTATTCCACTCGACGGGCGATTACTTGATATTCTTGGACGGCGACTGCCTTCCCTTCCCAGACTATATCGAGATGCACCGGTACCTGGCCGAGCCAGGTTGGTTTGTGCGCGGGACGAGGAACTACCTCTGGCGAGAGTTCAGCGAGCGCGTCCTGGCCGAAGACTTGCCCGTGACGCGCTGGGGATTCCCACGTTGGTTGCTCGCCAGGTTGAAGGGCGAAGCCGATCGAGCCACAGCCGTATTGAGAGTCAAGACTCAGGCGCTTCGCAAGCGTTACCCGCGTCGAACGCAGGGGTGCATGACGTGCAATTTGGGAGTGTGGCGCGCCGACTTCTTCGAGGTAGACGGCCTCGACCAGGCCTACACCGGTTGGGGGCTGGAGGACATCGACCTGGTCGTTCGACTGATCAATGCGGGCATATTCAGGAAGGAAGGTCGTCTAGCCGTATCCGTTCTGCATCTATGGCACCCCAACTCGCCCGAGTCGGAGGAGAACGTCAAGCTACTGCAGGAGACCATAGAGAGCGGCGCGATCCGCGCCAGGAAGGGCATCTCGACCCTCGCCCGAGGTGAAGCGGCGGGCTGACGGGTTCGATTATCACGTTCGTGTCGCGGGTCGTTAGAGTTCCCCTCTTAGGACCGACTCCCACTGGTCGATCATCTTCTCGAACGAAAAGCGTCTCTTTGCCAGCCGCCGGCCGCAGTCGCCCATGTCGCGTCGAAGGTCAGGATTGGAGAGCAGGTGGCGTGTCGCCTCCGCCAGCTCCTGCGCATCGAAGTCGACGATCGCTCCCGGAGCGATATCTCCTTCGGTCACAGCGAATGCCTCCTCGGTTCCCGACACCCGTGTCGAGACGATCGGCACTCCGGCAGCCATCGCTTCAGTGATGACGATCGCCAACCCCTCGTGATCGGAGCTCAGCGCCATCACGTCGAACGCGCCGAGCAGGTCGGGTATGTCGCGGCGGAAACCCAGCAGGTGCAAGCGGTCGGTGAGTCCGAGCTTGGCCGCCAGCGATTCCAGCTCCGAGCGCAGTTCGCCTTCGCCCGCGATCACGCAATGCACGTTCTCCGGCAAACGGGCCATCGCTTCCAGAAGTCGGTCGAAGCGTTTCTGGTTCACCAGGCGACCGATACTTCCAACGATCAACGAGTCCGGTTGAATCCCCAGCGAGCGTCTGACCTCAGCGGCCGGCGTTGAGGCGGCGGCAAACTCGAACGCGTTGCGAATCGTCACAACGCGTTCCGCATCGTAACCGGCCTCGATGTAGATCTTGCGGACGCTCTCGGCGATGGTGACGATGGTGTCTACCCAATTGCGGAACACGTACCGGTACTTCGGCGTCGGCGCCGCGTCCTGCATTTCGATCCTCGCCACCACTCGCGGAACCCGGGCTAGCCGGCCTCCCAACCCCGCCAGGAGGTTCTTCCTGTATAGCCCCAGTATCAAGGCGTCAGGGTCTTGTCTGCGCAGGTCGCCGGCGAATCGCCACGCATGATGCAGAGCTATGTCCCCGCCGATGTATGAGATTCGCGTCTCGATCCCGCGTTCGGCCGCGGGCTTCGCCACCACGTCGTGGTTGCAGTAGAGGATGACCTCGTGTCCCCTGCGCGCGAGTCCTTCGAGGACAGCGACCTGCGCGATCTCTCCTCCGCCCCAGACCCGAGCGCCGTTGTACGCCGCTATGCGGAGCGAAGCTGCGCTCACGAGGAGGCCTCCTTGTAAGCCGACACGAACGCGTCCCATTCAACTTCGTTGACTCGCTTTCCCGTCTGGCTTTCGAACTTGAGAGCCGATCGCTGGAAACGCCGCATCATTTGCCCGCGCTTCAATCTCATCAGCCCTGGCGCGATACTGGATTTCTCGATGTCGAGTATGTAGGCGAGCGGCGAACGGTCGCTCCACTGGACCAATACGTTTCTGAGGTTGAGGTCGGAGTGAATCAGTCCGACGCGGTGGGCGGACCCTATGGCCAGCCCGGCCGCCGCCAACGCCTCGCAACGCTTCGACTCGTCGAACGCGGAATCACCGAACAGGCAGGCGGCAAGGTCCATGGCGTTGGTGATTTCCTCACGCGCCACCTCACCTCTATAGGTCGGGCCCGAGCGATACACAACCGCGGCGACGACCTGTGGTGTCGGAACGCCCAACTCGGCCAGCGCGCGGGAAAGCTCGAGCTCGTTGAACGGACGGGGAGTGCCGAGTCTCAGGAAGCGGTCCCCCGTTACAGGCGCCAGAAGACCACCGTGACTGAGCCGCCGCACGACCCAGCGATCCTGACGCGGTCCCGGGATGATGAATATCGTCTGGCGGCCGCGCATCGACTCGGCCTCCGGGTGGCGCGCGGCGAAGTCGTAGATCGACCCTGCCGCTTCGATGGCTTGGCGCGCGAACGCTACCGAGTCATCGAGCGCGAGTACCTCGGCGCCGCCAATGCTCATGCTGCTGTAACCGGGAACGTCCAGGCCCACTCTGCCCAACCCTTGCAGCGGGTGAAGTCGTAGTCGCCGGCTGAGAGAGCGAAGCTAGGCGCGCCGCGAGTCGGCGGCAACAAAGGATCCCGTTGCGCGTTTCCCTCTCGGACGCGACTATATGGCGCTCCTATGGCCAGCAACGACACAACCCCCAAACCCAGCTTCGCCCGCGACTTGGGCCTGTTCGACGCCACTATGCTCGGCGTCGGCGCCATGATCGGCGCGGGTATCTTCGTCCTCACCGGAATCGCCGCCGGCGAGGCGGGCCCGGCCTCCATCCTGGCGTTCGCACTGAATGGCCTGGTCACGCTGCTAACCGCCTTCGCGTACGTCGAGCTGGCGGGGGCGATGCCGGAGGCGGGCGGCGGTTACGCGTTCGTCCGCCGCGCGTTCCCCGGCGTCGTCGGCTTCATCGCCGGCTGGATGCTGTGGTTCGCCTACACGGTGGCCTGCAGCCTCTACGCGCTGGGTTTCGGCGGCTACTTCTGGGAGTTCTTCCTCAAGTACGTGCCCGGCTTTGCCGAGCTCGCATTCTCGCTGCTCGGCGAACGTGGCGCGGTAGCTCTCGTAACGCTGGTCATCGGCTTCTTCTTCATTCGACTGAACGTGCGGGGAGCGGAAGTCACGGGCATGGCCGAGAACGTTCTAACCCTGGCCAAGCTCGCGATACTGTCGGTTTTCATCTTCTACGGCTTGGGCAAGGTGTTCGGCGAGCCCGAGGCGGCCGTCACGAACTTCAGGCCGTTCTTCCCCGAGGGCTCGGGCGGCGTCCTCGTCGCGATGGGCCTCACCTTCATCGCGTTCGAGGGCTACGACCTGATCGCCACGGTCGCGGAGGAGATCAAGAACCCGGAGGTGAACATCCCACGGGCCACCATGATCTCCTTGGCCGTGACCGTTACGATGTACCTGCTGATCGTCTTCGTCTCGCTGGCCGCGGTACAGCCCTTGGACATGCCGTCGTGGCAGTTCCTGGGGCAGTATCAAGAGACGGCGATCGTTCGGGCGGCCGAGGATTTCATGCCGGCCTTCGGCGTGGGTGTCATCGTGTTCGGCGGTCTCTTCTCTACCCTGTCGGCGCTCAACGCGACGATCATGGCCTCATCGCGCGTCGCCTTTTCCATGGGTCGCGACAAGTACCTTCCCCAACCGATGGCGGAGATTCACCCGATGCGGCGAACCCCTCACGTCGCCATCATCGCGACAGGTGTGATCCTGTTGGCCATGGCCCTCACCCTTCCCATCGAAGCCGTTGGCTCCGCCGCCAGCCTGATCTTCTTGCTCACCTTCGCGATGGTGAACCTCTCGGTGATCGTTCTGCGCCGTAAGGCGCCGGAGCTGAAACGTCGCTATCGCGTGCCCTTCTACCCGGTGACGCCCATTCTCGGTATCGGGCTCAATGTTTTCCTCGCCGTCTACCAGTTCAAGTTCCAGCCGCTCGCCTGGTACGTGACGGCAGGCTGGGTGGTGGCGGGCGCGCTGATCTACTTCGCTTACTCGGAAAAGCGGGCGGCTCCCGAGCTACCCCAGGTGCTCATACCGAAGGCGCGGCCGCCGGTCCCAGAGCCCGAGTACTGCGTGCTCGTCACCCTGCACAACCCGGCCACCACCGAGACGCTGTTGGATCTCGCCTTCCCCATCGCCGGAGCGCGAAACGGCAGAGTCGTCGCGGTCACGGTCGTCAACGTTCCCAGACAGCTGCCGGTGCATGAGGGCCTGCGCTTCGTCCATCACCGGGAGCCTTTGTTGAAACAGGCGCAGGCCTACGCTCAGCACCTGGGCCACACGCTGGAAACTGATGTCGTCATCGCGCACCATGCTCACGACGGCCTCTTCACCGCGGCGGAGCGTCACGGCGCCGATTTGATCGTCATGGGCTGGAAGGGCTATACCGACACCCGCGAGCGAATCTTCGGTGAAGTGGCCGACCAGGTCATTCGCCACGCACCCAGCGACCTGATGCTCTTGAAGGCGACCGATCGAAAAGTATTCGAGAGCTGCCTCTTCCCGACGGCGGGTGGGCCACACGCGGCGTGCGCGGCCGAGTTCCTGAAAGTCATCGCTGCCGATACCGGCATGGCAGTGACCAGCTGCTATATAGTCCACCCTGACGCCGAGCCCGAGCAGCATGACAG
Source organism: Gemmatimonadota bacterium (assembly GCA_039588075.1). Taxonomy (GTDB): domain Bacteria; phylum Gemmatimonadota; class Gemmatimonadetes; order Palauibacterales; family KS3-K002; genus JBDHAL01. The sequence continues at coordinate 6,376 of JBDHAL010000169.1, forward strand.
GGCCAACGAATGGCTCGACCAGGCGGTGGCTCAGCTCGGCGACGAGCTCCACGTTGTGAAGCGGATCGTGACAGCCAAGTCAGTAGCGGGCGGCATAGCGCGGGCGGCCAAGGACTATGATTTGGTTGCGATCGGCGCCGCCAAGGAGCCCTGGTTCCAGAAGATGCTGTTCGGCGAGATACCGGAACGGGTGGCCCGCTACTCACCTACGCCGGTTCTGGTGGTGAAACGCTACGAAGGCGCGGTGAAGTCGATCCTCAAGAAGGCGCTGGGATAGTCACAGCATGCGCGTTCTCCGACCGCCGCTCGTGCCCGCCACTCTCATCGTCGGCCTGGTTGCGGCGCTTGCCGCCTGCCCGATCATGAGACCGGCCATCCCGAACGATTATTTCGAATTCAGGGAGAAGTTGCAGGAGGCCGTTGCCGATACGGTGGTCGTGGAGATGCGCGGTATGCTGGTCATGCAGGCCCGGCTCGACAGCCGGCTCACCGACCTCGCCGCCATTCTGACGGCCGATTCGCTCCTCGTCACGTTGGAGGCCGACCCTACCCTACGACCGCTGGCCTACGCCGTTGGGGCTACGCTGGAGAAGACGCTCGAGTCGAAGGATACTGGCGGGAGCGTGCGGTCGGCTTTCAGGAATCCCGACGGCCAGCGCCAGGCCGTCGATGCCATGGTCATCGGCTTGGGAACGGGACTGCGTCGCGCCAGGGCGGAAGAGATGGACGGTGCCTGAGGGGCGTATTACTGCAATTTCGAACACCGCACACCGAACACCGCCTTTCGAAGGTGGCACGGCAATCCTTGATCACTAATCACAAATCGCCAACCCCTGAAGGTCTATGTGCATTCGGTCTTCGGGCTTAATGATACGGCCTTGAAGTGCCACCTTCGACAGGCGGTGTTCGGTGTGCGGTGTTCGAAATTGCAGTAGAGTACGCGGCTATTCT
>JBDHAL010000170.1:0-9613 GCA_039588075.1 Gemmatimonadota bacterium
GAAGATCGTGTCGCCGCTCTCGGTCGTCGTCAGTAGGCCCTGGTCCACCCAGTCCCATATGAAGCCGCCCTGCAGGTTGTCGTAGCTGTCGATGATCTCCCAGTAGTCGACGAAGTTGCCCACGCTGTTCCCCATGGCGTGGGCGTATTCGCACATGATGAGCGGCCGGTCGCTGTGCGTTTCCGCGTAGCTGATCAGGTGCTGGAAACCGGCATACATGGGTACATAGATGTCCGTGTTCCAATCGAGCAACGCGCGCTCGTATTGCACCGGCCGTGTCTCGTCGCGCTCTTTTATCCAGGAGTACGTGGCGTAAAAGTTCACGCCGTTCCCGGCTTCGTTGCCCAGCGACCAGATGATGATCGACGGGTGATTCTTGTCCCGCTCCACCATGCGGATCGTGCGGTCGAGGTGGGCTGCCTCCCACGTCGGGTCGTTGCCGAACGTGGTGTCCGGGTGATAGCCCCTGCCGTGAGACTCGATGTTCGCCTCGTCGACGATGTAGAGTCCGTACTCGTCGGTCAGCTCGTACCAGCGCGGGTCGTGCGGGTAGTGCGACGTACGGACCGCGTTGATGTTGAGCTCCTTCATCAGCGCGATGTCCTGGAGCATCCGTTCCTCGGACATGACGTGACCGGCCAGCGGGTCGTGCTCGTGACGGTTGACGCCCTTGATGGTGATCGGCACGCCGTTCACCTGCAGCAGGCCGTCCTTGATCTCGACGGTTCGGAATCCGACCCGCGATGTGATGACCTCGGCGACTTCGCCAGCCGCATCTCGAAGCGTCAGGAGTAACGTGTAGAGATCCGGAGTCTCGGCTGTCCACTGCTTCGGGTTGCTCACTCGCTCCCGGAACTCGAGAGAGTTTTCCGAGCCGGGAGTCGCGGCGAACGTCAAACTCTGTGCCGGCGCGTCGAGGGCCGAAACGCCTTCGTCATCCAGCAACTCGAGCGACAGCGTCCAACCCTCAGCCGCCGCAGCGCCGTAGTTGCTGATGTGCGACCTGACGTCGAGAATTCCGTCGCTATAGTCGTCATCCAAACCGCCGACGGCGAAGAAGTCGCGGATGTGTACCTTGGGCGCCGCCCAAAGAAAAACGTCGCGCTCGATTCCGCTGATGCGCCAGAAGTCCTGGCACTCGAGGTAGCTTCCGTCGCTCCAGCGATAGACCTCCAGGGCGAGCGTGTTGTCGCCCGTGCGGATGTAGGGTGTGATATCGAATTCCGCCGGCAACTTCGCTCCCTGGCTGTAGCCCACCTGCTCGCCGTTGATCCACAGGTACATGGCGGATTTCACGGCGCCGAAGTGGATGAACACCTGGCGATCCGCCCACGTCGCCGGGACGGTGAACGTCTTCCGGTACGAGCCGACCGGGTTGTAGTCGTGATGGATGAACGGTGGGTTTTCCTCGAACTCGTACGGCTGATTCAAGTAGATCGGGACTCCGAAACCGTTGACCTCCCAGTTGCCGGGGACGGGCATCTCGTCCCAGCCGCTGTCATCGAAGCCCTCCTCGAAGAAATCGACGGGGCGGTCGGCTGGCTTGCGTACCCAATTGAATTTCCAGCGCCCGTTCAGTAGCCGGTAGTACGCGGACCGCGCTTCCTCCCGGTCCAGGGCCAGGTCACGCGTCTCGTAGGGGAACAGGGTCGCGTGGGACGGCTCTTTGTTGATGGCGAAAACCGCCGGGTCCTCCCAATCGGGGACCTCCTGCGCCGGCGCCGCCCCTGGCTGGAGGCAAGCCCAGGTCAAAGCCAGGCCGAAGGAAACCAGAAGGCGGCTCGGACGGGCTGGTCTCATCGAGTCCCTCGTCTCTCTAGGGGTACCACTACCTATCTTCTGGATTGGCCGGGATCAATATTATAGCGGCTTGCTCGGCGAGAGACAGGGCTCAGCCTGGAGGAGGCGGTGCGGGATTTATTGACGGCCATCGCGCTGGCCGGCGCCACGTTCGTCGCGACCAGCGTCGACAATCTTCTTTTGTTGGTCGGCTTCTACGGCAGCGAGCGGTACCGAAAGCGTGCCGCGACGCTCAGCTACGTAGCGGTGACGGCGATCGCGGCGGTCAGAACACAGCCGTCACCTTGAAGAAGAACGTGTTGCCCTGCCGCGATCGTTCTCCGAATTCCGCTGTCCCGCGCTGGTAGGCCAGCTGGATGGTGCCGAACGGCGGCCGGTAGCGATAGACGGAAACGACCTGGATGTTTCGACGGTCGATCGCCGAGTTGGTTTGGTAGAACAGCTTGACGAAGAGATCCTTTGTGAAGAACTGATCGACGCGCAGCACGTGGATCCAGGTGCTCTCGTTCTCGGGGTCCGGGCGAAGTACCAGGCGTTCCAGCGCCGTCCAAAGCTGGAAGTCGAGGTCGAAGTTCCTGCCGGCGGCGTATCCGACCTGGGCCGATTGGAATTCCCGCGTGTTGTAGCCGATCTCGACCCCCACCTCTCGGTTTTGGAAGTCCTTCTCGAACCGCTTGAACTCCTCTCTAAACGCTACTTCCATGGACAGCCTGTTGCGCAACTGGATATCCAGGCCCTGATCGATTTGCCAGCTTCGCAGTGTACCTCTCACGCCCCAATAGATGTTGTAGTTCGAGTCGTACTCGATCTGCTCGATGGCGCCGCTGTCGATCCAGAAAGTGTGCTCCAAGGCCGAGTCCAGCTCGCGGCGGTTGTCGTCGCGGATGAAGCCGATGGCGTTGATATTCTCCGCGACGTGTTCTCCGAGATGGGTGTAGCGGACGTGAAAGTGGGTGACCGGCGAGTCGTAGGCCGGTCGAACGAAGAATGCCTGCGTTCCCGCCTCAAAGAGACCCCAGCTTTGAGCTGCCTGCGCCGTCATGCCGAGCGTCTTCGTGAAGAACAGCGTCGCGTCGACGCTTGCCGACCCCTGGTTCACCCCTTCCAGTGAACGGTTCGCCGCCATGACCGCGACGTTCGAGGAGCCGAAGACGTCGCGTTGGGCGCGGCCGACGAGATACGTCGCCGGCGGCGATTCGACCTCCGGAGGCTCCACCGGAAATTGCGACCGCGTCGCCACACCGGTAAAGGTCCAGGGCCCCTGCCGGCCGAGGAACTGGCCGCCGACGCTCACGTCGACGATGCGCCGCGTGTAGAAAGTCCGTATGCGCTGGCGAAACTGCTGCGCGCTCTCCAGGAAGAACGGCCGCTTCTCCGTGAGCGCGATCTCGAACCGGGTCAGGTTGATTCGCTCCTGGTCCGCTTCGATGGTGGCGAAGTCGGGATTCAACGTCAGGTAGCCGGCCATCTCCGGGGTCAGCGCGTAACGCATGTCCACGCCCGCCTGCCAATCCGCGTGCCTGTCCTCCTGCAGGCGCGAAAGGCCGTAGGGGATGACCCGGTAGCGCCGTTCCGGCGCCGGGATGTTCAGCCCGGTCAGCGTCCCGCCCTGAGACACGCGGAATGGCGCATCGAGCGGCCCGGCCCAGTAACTGTACTCCAGGTTCCGGCGCCTGCTTCTGCCCAGGTTGATGCCCCAGGTCTCGTCTTCCCCGGCAACGTAGCTGATCGACGTGAAAGGGATCTCGAACTCCGCCGTCCACCCAAGGTCGTCGATGCGCGCGGCCGATTGCCATGCCGCGTCCCACGTGGCGTCCACCGTCCTGCCGTCGTTCGTCACCTGCCCGTCGGTCTGCGTCCCCAGCGGGTTGGTCATGAAGTAGAACGCGGTTCGGTTGTCGTGGTGACTGTCGAGCACGATCACGACCGCGTCATCGTCCTCCAGATCGGAATCGCGGCGGGTGAGCTGAGCGGTGGGCGGCTGCGAGTCGAAGAGACGAAAGGCGACGTAGAGGTGGCCGTCGTCATACATGACCAGCGCTTGCGATCGCACGACCGAGGGGCTTCCCAGGCTGGGCTGGTACTGGATGAAACCGTCGGCGACCGCCGCGGCCTCCCACTCGGCTTCTTCGATCGAACCGTCGATTGTCGGTGAGGTGGTCGTCTTGCCTGGCCGCAGCGTGAACGCCGAATCCTCAACGGACGCGGCCGGCGCGTGACCGGCGATCATGGCCAGAGATAGGAGTCCTGCAGCGGCGGCTAGCATCGCCTCCCGAAATCCGTAGACGCGTGGGGGAGGGGTCTCTGCGAGGACTGGTCGTATAGTACGGAGCCCGAGCCTGACTCGCTATGGTCAGCTCGGTATCATCAACAGGCCGGCTGCTTGCCGAAGTACTTCTTGCCGAGGAACTCGGGAAGATACCCGATGATCACGAACGCGATCGCTGCCGCCCAGATGAGGTTCCAGGATGGCGCCCACCAGCCGAGCGCCTTACCCGCGGACAGGAGGGCGAGGGTCAGGAAACCGGGGCCCATAACCGAACAGTGGACACGCCCGCAACGCAGAGCGTTGGCCAGGCATCCGCCGCCGATCCAGGCGAGGGCGAGAGTCCACAGAAAACCCTGCGTCGCAGGCCATATCGCGCCGGCGATGATGAAGAGCCACGGCACTCTCCACAGAACGAAGGCTCTGATCCTGGTGTGCTCGAGGTCCTGTCTGCCCGAGCTTGGCGCGCTGACTTCCGATTCCATGTCAATTCTCCACCGTCGAGGCGTCGTCTTCCATGGCTTCGAGTATCGGGCACTCCCTATCCCGATCGCCGCGTTAGCAACTCTCCACCAATCTCTTAAGGGCATCCTTCAGTGCCGACAGCCGTCGCACCTTCTTTTCGATCTCATCGATCTTCTGTGTTGCCAGCGCCTGTACGTCATCACAGCTCGAGACTCGGTCATCCCGAAGATCCAGCAATCGATGGACCTCTTCCAGCGAAAACCCCAGCGCCTGCGCCCGCTTGATGAAGCGCACCATCTGAACCGCGTCCTCCGCATACCGCCGGTAGCCCGACGGCGTTCGCTCCGGCTTCGTTAGCAGGCCGCGCCGCTCGTAGTACCGAAGCGTCTGAACGTTCACTCCCGTACGGGCCGCAACCTCTCCGATTTGGAGCGTGCCCGCCCGCACTCGCTCCGCTTCGCTAGTCGCTCTCATCCTTGGCAACCTCACTTATTCGCTGTCTCAGCCGCCGGCGGATCAGCTCGGCCGACGGAACCGCCTTAGGCTGGTCCGGTTCCGAGTCCTCGTAGTATCGACAGCGCCAGCCATACCCCTGGCTCGCCTCCACCTCGGGCCCTTCCAGGTCCACGCCATCGATGCGGATCGTCGGCGAACCCACGAACCGGTGCGCCTCCGCCGCCTCCGGGCTTGGAACCTCGATCGCCACCAGCTCCGCCCCCCCGTCTTCCTCCGCCACTGCCTGACGGAGCAGTGAGAACGCCGCCACGTGACCCGGGCACCCCTCGAAATACAAGAACTCCACTTTCATGACTCTCTTCGCCCCTCCATTTGTGCGATCTCAAAACATAACCCTATACCTCAGTATAGGGTCAAGAGGATCGGATTCTCGCTCCGGAGGGCCGTTGGGCGGGTATCGGGCGCTATATTGTTACAGCGAAGCCCCGATCATGGAACGAGCCAGGCCGGCCGGTTACCTGAAGGAGGGGTCGGCCGGTCGAGAGAGCATTGGCCCATGAAGACCGACGCCCGTATCGAGGGCCACGCCGCCGGCGGCGCCATCGCCGTCATCCGGGGCTCCCGGGAGCGCGAGCGCATATCGACGCTGATCGTCGAGGACCCGGCCGACCTGGCGGTCCTGCTCGCCGACCGGATCGTCGAGGTCATCCGCCGCGAGACATCCGCCAAGGGCAGTTGCGTGTTGGGCCTGGCGACGGGCAGCACGCCGGTGGGGGTCTATAGGGAACTGATCGACAGGTTCGAAGCCGGCGCGGTGGATTTCTCATCGGTCATCACGTTCAATCTCGACGAGTACTACCCGATGGCGCCGGACAGCATCCACAGCTACCGGCGCTACATGACGGAGAATCTCTTCGAGCACGTGAATATCGATCCGAAGCACATCCACATCCCGGACGGTGGCGTTCCGCGCGATCAGCTGGAGGCGCGTTGCCTGGCGTACGAGGAGGCGATCCGCGCGGTGGGCGGCATCGATTTCCAGATACTGGGGATCGGGCGCAGCGGCCACGTCGGCTTCAACGAGCCGGGCTCGCCGCCGGCGTCGCGCACGCGACTGATCACTCTGGACACCATCACTCGAAGAGACGCGGCGGCCGACTTCTTCGGTGAAGACAACGTGCCGCTCGAGGCGATCACGATGGGGATCGCGACCATCCTGGAGGCGCGGGAGATCGCGCTGATCGCGACGGGCGAGCACAAGGCGCCGATCGTTCGTCGCGCGGTGGAAGGCGAGATCTCCAAGGACGTGACCGCCACGTTTCTACAGCGGCATCCCAATGCGACGGTCTACCTCGACCTGCCGGCGGCCGGCGATCTGACACGCGTGAAGACGCCGTGGGTGCTGGAAGACGTGGAGTGGACCCCCGGAATGACCGAGGACGCCGTGGTCTGGCTGGCCGAGATCAGTGGCAAGGCGATCCTGAAGCTGTCGACTTGGGACTACCGCGAGAACCATCTCAGCCCGCTGCTCGCGAGGTATGCCGGCGCCGGCGAGATCAACGGCGAGGTGTTCAACCGCTTGACGGACAAGATCCGTGGGCGCGCGAGGCTCATCCGCGGTAAGCGAGTGCTCGTGTTCTCGCCGCATCCCGACGACGACGTCATCTCGATGGGCGGGATCCTGCGCAAGCTGTGGGAGAACGACAACGAGATCGTCGTCGCTTACATGACCAGCGGAAACATCGCGGTCTTCGATCACGACGTGCAGAGACATCTCGATTTCGTCGAACGGTCGGCGCCGGCCATGGGGCTCGACCAGGAGCAGATGCGCGAGATTCGGCGCCAGATAGTCGATGCGTTCCATCAAAAGCGGCCCGGCGACGTGGACTCAGCGCAGGTGCAGAGTCTGAAGCGCTTCATCCGCGAGTCGGAGGCCGTCGCCGCCATCGCCGCGGTGGGGCTGCCTCGCTCGGCGGCACGCTTCCTCGACATGCCGTTCTATCGCACCGGCGAGGTGCGCAAGCGGCCCATAGCCGAGGAGGACGTAGAGATCGTCCTCGAGTTGGTCGAGGAGTTCAGGCCGGACCTGGTATTCGTAGCCGGTGACCTGTCCGACCCCCACGGCACTCACCGGTTGTGCAAGGCGGCGATCGATCAGGCTCTGGATCGAAGCGAGGGCGACCGGCCCGAGGTATGGCTCTACCGGGGCGCCTGGGAGGAGTGGGCCATCACCCAGGCGGATGTGCTGGTGCCGTTGTCACAGGAAGAACTGCGCAACAAGATCATGGCCATCTTCAAGCACCAGTCGCAGAAAGACGTGGCGCCGTTTCCTGGCGGTTTCGACGATCGAGAGTTTTGGCAGCGCGTCGAAGCGCGGAATCTGGAGACGGCGGCACGGGCGGATGCGCTTGGGTTGGCGGAGTATTATGCGATGGAGGCATATCGGCTTGAATCTGGGTGAGGGGTGGAGGTACTATGTCGACTACGACAACGATAACGACTAAGACAGAGACAGAGACAACGACAACGACAAGAGAGAAGCGAGAAGCGACTGTGGATAATCAGGGGCTCGTCTGTCAGAGGGAGGGGGAGGGGGAATGATGGAGCAGAGACCCTCTCTCGACTTGGAGAAGGTGGGCTTGATGGTTCGAATCGTTCACGGGGCGCTCATGCTTGGATTGGCCACCTTCTTTGCGGTCGCTCTGTTTCTCCAGTCCGGCCTGGCCATCGAGCTCGAGCCCACTAGCGCGCGGCCGTTTAAGATCGCCGGTTATGCCGTGCTGGTTACTCTGCTGCTCGTCTCTGGGATGGCCCGCGGCCGCCTGGCTCCTCCGCCTCGCGGTGCTGACCTCAACCTGTGGTGGGCGGAAAACTTGCCGAAGGCGATCGTCGTATGGGCCCTTGCGGAAGGTGCCGGCCTCGCCGGGCTGACACTCGGGATGGTCTCCGGGGACACGACGCTTTTGGCCCTCGCCGCGGCTGCGGCCCTGGCCGTGCTGTTCGTGAACCGGCCGGGACGACTGGAAAGCGCCGGGTGGGGGCCCCGCTAGGAGGTATTACAACTTACATCGTAGACCCCTGGGAGGGTTCCAACCTTTCTGCTGCCGGTAGTATCTCACAGGGTGGCAGGAGGGACAGGGCCCTCGGAGAGTGATGAAGCTGAAGGATCACCGGGAGTTACAGGCCCCGGATACGGACGATGCTGTCCTGGCGGCGGCAGGCGATGCCCAATCATTTGAGCGCCTATACCGGCGGCACGTGGACCGGATCCACAGCTTGGCGAGGCGCATGATAGGGGTGGATCTGGCGGACGAGGTGACCCAGGACGTGTTCGTGCGGGCCTGGGAGAAGCTGGGCAGCTTCCGAGGCGAGGCGGCGTTTGGGACGTGGCTGCACCGGGTGGCGATCAACGTGGTCCTGGGCCGTCGCAAGCAGTTGGGGATTAGGAGGGAGCGATTCGTGGAGGGAGAGAACGTGATAGGGCAGCTCTCGCAGAATCCCGGTGGAGCGGAGACGGCGGTCGATTTCGAGGCCGCGATCGAGATGCTCCCTGATGGAGCGCAGCAGATATTCGTATTGCACGACGTTGAAGGCTACAAGCACGGTGAGATAGCGGAGATGTTGGAGATAAGCGCCGGGACATCGAAGTCACAGTTGCACAGAGCCCGGATGATCCTCCGCGAGCATCTTGACCGTTGAAGGGGATGGGAGGTCGACGATGAGCGACCATTGGACAGACAGACTATCGGAATACCTGGACGGCGAGCTGAGCGCCGCCGAGCGCCTGAAGCTGGAAGCGCACCTGGCCGAGTGCGAGGAGTGCACGGCGACGGTGGAACAGCTGAGCGGCGTTGTGGGGCGGGCGCGTTCGCTGGCCGATCGTCCTCCCGTTTCCGACCTCTGGTCGGGGATAGCGGAGCGGATCGGGGCGACGTCCGCCGGCGCGGTCGCCGATCTTGATGAGCACCGGCGAAGCAAGGCGCGGCTGAGCGAGAGGCGACTGACGTTCTCGTTGCCCCAGTTGGCCGCGGCGAGCATCGCGTTGATGGTGCTGTCGAGCGGAACGGCCTGGCTGGTCTCTGGGTCGCGGAGCGCCGCGGTCGAGGAGACGGCGCAAGTGGAGATTCCCGGATCAGCGTTGGTGGGAATGCCGGCCGCTTCTTACACACTTTCGGAGTACGACGTGGCTATCTCGCAGTTGGAGCGGGCGCTGGAGAGCAACCGCGCGCAGCTGGACACGGCCACGGTGCGGGTGATCGAAGAGAACCTGATGGTCATCGACCTGGCCATCGCCCAGGCGCAACGGGCGCTGGCACAAGATCCGGCCAGCGGCTACTTGCGCGAGCACCTTGCCGTGACGATGCGGCAAAAACTCGAGTTCTTGAGGCAGGCCACGCAGATGGCCGGCTCAGTGAGTTAAATCGAGAGGGACAGAGGAACCATGTATAGCAAGCTGTTGCTCGGAGCTTTGGTGGGATTCGCGGCACCACAGGAGCGGGTGCAGACGGGTCACGTCGACGTGCGCATCCCCGCGATCGAGATCGAGATCCCGGAGATCAATGTCGAGGTTCCCGAGTTCGACCTCTACATGCCCGGGTTCAGCTTCTATGTCTCGGGCTACGACAT
>JBDHAL010000171.1:0-16301 GCA_039588075.1 Gemmatimonadota bacterium
CGGCCACGTCGTCGTGGAAGAAGCGATAGTGCTGAAGTTCCTGCGTTTTCGCGAAGACGGTCTGGCGGCCCATGATCTGGCTCGCCCGCAACTGGTTCTTCGCCTTCTGAAGCTCTCGCCCCGTCACGCCTTCTTCCTGGAGTCTCTCGATCTCCTCGTTGATCAGCACCTCGATCTGCTCGATCTCCACACCCTGGTTCGGCAGCGCGGCGAACCAGAAGGCGCCGGGTCCGGCCCGTGAATCGAGGAAGCTGAAAACGACGAGCGCGGCCTCTTCCTCTTTCACCAACCGCTGGTGCAAGCGACTCGACTCGCCCTGGCTGAAGATCCTAGAAAGCAACTGCAGCGCGTACGAATCGTCCGCCCTGTGCGGTGGAATGTTGAACGCTGCGAAGTACAACGGCGTGTTGGCCAGGTTGTCCTCCACGATCACCCGGCGCTCGCCGTCGCCGCGCGGTGTCGGTGTGAATTCGGGCAACGCCTCCGGGTCGGTGCCGCGCGGAATATCGCCGAAGTACTCCTCGGCCATCTCGCGCACCTGGTCGACCGTGACGTCGCCGGCCACGATGATGGTCGCGTTGTTCGGCACGTAGTACTTCCTGTAGAACGCCAGCACGTCATCCGCCGTCGCCGCGTTGAGATCGTCCATGCTGCCGATCACCGTGTGCTTGTACGGCGGCCAGTCGGCGACCAGCGTGTCGAGGGTTAGCTGCGCGTTGCCGTAGGGCTGGTTGTCGATGCGCAGCCGCCGCTCCTCTTTCACCACCTCGCGTTCGCGATCGAAGTTCTCCGGCGTGACCACGAGTCGCGCCATCCGATCCGCCTCGAGCCAAAAAGCCAGGTTGAGTCGGTTGGACGGCAGAGTCTCGAAGTACGCCGTGCGATCGTTGTTCGTCGTGCCGTTGTAGGTGCCGCCCGACGACAGAATGTGGCGCTTGAACTCGCCCGGCTCGAGGTTCTCGGTCTCCTGGAAGAGCATGTGCTCGAACAGGTGAGCGAACCCCGAGCGGCCGAGCTCCTCGTTGGCGCTCCCGACATCGTACCAGATGTTGACCGCGACCACGGGGGTCGAGTGGTCCTCGTGCACGATGACGGTGAGGCCATTTTCGAGCGAGAAGCTCTCGAACTCGATGGGCGGCGCCTCCTCCTGGGCAGCCAGAGGCGCCGCCAGCAGGACAAGTAAGAACACAGCCACGAAATAGCGTGGACCTCGCATGATGCAACTCCAGATTGGGGTTGGCTACGCTGTTTTGGAGATGAACGTCAGACTATCTATAGAGGTGCCCACGCGCGAGGGTCGCGCGTTAGACCTCGAACACTTCGTTGGGCTTCGTACCCTCCGTTCCCGCTCGCTCAAATGCGCGCCTGAAGAGCCAGCCGCTGACCGCCAGCGCGATCGCGATCCAGAGAATGCCCCAAAAGAGAGTTGGGATGCCCGTGTAGTCCTCCAGCATGCGGGCATCGGACATGATTCCCGGGCGATCGATGACATCGCTCTTTATGTCGAGGATGGCGTAGAGGCAGCTCGTGAGACCGAGGACCGTGAGCAACGCCGCGTTACCTTCGGCCGGCAGTTGGCGTCCTGCCATGATCATCGCGATGCCGAAGGTCACCCCGAACAGCAGGCCGAACCAGTTGCCCACGTTCATGAGGGTGACGCCGATGACGATGACACCGATGACCGCGGAGGCGATTTGCGGGGTCTTGCCACGGCCGCGGGCCGCCCAGAGTATGGCGGCGCCCCACAACAGGCTGCCGAGATAACCGGAGGACAGCGTTAGGAACGGGCTACCACCGGGGCATTCGCAGACGCCGCCCTGGTTGGCGGTCACTATGATCCTCTGGATGGTACCACCGGTGGCCACGGCCATCGCGCCGTGGCTGATCTCGTGCAGCAGCACGACGAAGATCTTAAGGGGATAGACGAAGAACGTGTTCCAGAGGAACCACAAGGCAACGAAGTAAACGGCGAACCCCGCAATGAACCGAAGACGTCGCTTGGTGATCTCTTGCATGGCCCATCAGTCGTGACGTCCGGGGTTCGCCGTCCACACCTGCCCGCTGCAAACGACTGCGACCTCCTCAACCCGGTCGCTTGTCACCGAACATTACGAAGCCAGGGTGGAGTTTGTTTCGGCGAAGACCCTCGAACCACTCTGTCAATCTGCCTACATAGCCCCAGCGTAAACAGCACGACGACCGGAAGCAAGGCCAGCGCCAAGACCACCAGGCTCTCGCTCCGCTCCAGCGCCTCCGGCTCCACCGACCCGGTAGAGAGTAGGCCCACCACACCAACCAGGTTGTTCACCGCGTGCACCACGACTGCCGGCCGGATGCTTCCCGTTCGCCAGGTGAGCCAGCCGAGCGGAAGGCTCCAGAACAAGAAGAAGATGGCGTGGGGCAGGCCGTGAAGCAAAGCAAAAGGCGCCGCGGCCAAAGCGATGGCGAGCCAGGGACGGAACCGGTCTTCCAGAACGCCCTGCAGCAATCCGCGAAAGAGAGCCTCTTCGATGACCGGTGCCAGGAGGGCGACGCCCACAACCAGCACTAAGCGCTCCGCCGCGCTCTCGGCGCCGGCGACGAATTCCATGTCCTGGACCGGCGGTCCAAGCAACACCGTGGCCGAAAAGTTCGCGGCGAGCAGCACGAAGCCCAGCAGCAGGGCCGGAAAGTACGCGGCGGCCGGCACGGACCCCAGCCTGAGCACTTCCGGCAGCCGCCGGCCCGTCGCCGCCAGGTACAGGACAACGCCGACAAATGAGCCGATCTCCAGCAACAGGCCGGTGATCGTGAGCGAGACGTCAAGAACCGCACCAACTCCGACGAACGCTACGGCCGCCAGGAAACCTGAGGTGAAGGCGGCCATCGTTCCCGCGATTCCCAGGCTTCGGGCCTGCTCCGCTGAGCGTCCCGGTGCGGTTTGCTCGTCACTCATAGGTAACCGGTGACCGGTGACCGGTAATCGGTAACATCGATCGGTGAATGGCAGAGGGGTTTAACGTTTCCCAAGGGCCTGACATCTAGAACATAGACGGACGGCGGCGGGGCCGCGAGCGGTCCCCGCGCCAAACCTGGCGGTGAGGTAGCGATGCGACGAACCATGAAAACGACAGTCGCGCTGTTCGCCGGGTTGCTCCAGCCTTTGAGTGGAGCTGCAGCGACGCTGCAGGAGGCTGGAGGGCCCGGCGAACTGACTCAACGGCAGGCCGCGGTCCAGGTGCTGAACCGACTGGGCTATGGGCCTCGACCGGGCGATGTGGAGCGTGTGATGCGGATGGGAATCGCCGCGTACGTCGAGGCCCAACTCTACCCGGAATCGATCCGGGAGAATCCGGAGCTGGAGCGAAGACTGGCCGAATACACGACCCTGGCCATGTCCAGCACCGAGCTGTTCTTGGAGTACCCGACCGCACAGCGAGCCCGGGCGCAGATGCAGAGGCAGGGCGGCGCGCTCGATACGGCGGCTCTCCGGATGGCGGCGCGAAGGTCGTTCGTGCCGGTTCAGGAACTGAGCCAGGCACGTTTGGCCCGGGCGTTATACAGCGAGCGACAACTTGAAGAAGTGATGGTCGATTTCTGGCTCAATCACTTCAATGTTTATTCGCGCAAAGGCGCGGTTCGCTTGTTCCTGACCGAGTACGAGCGGGACGTGATCCGACGGCACGCGCTCGGCAACTTTAGAGACCTGCTGGGATCCGTCGCGCGAAGTCCGGCCATGTTGTTCTACCTGGACAACTGGCTGAGCGCGGCGCCGGAAGGTGCGCCGCGAGCCGGGGAACCACCAAACCGCGGGAGACGCCGTGCGGGAGACAATGGTGTACCCGGCCAGCGGCGCGCCGCTGGGCTGAATGAGAACTACGCCCGTGAGTTGATGGAGCTGCACACTCTCGGAGTGGGTGGCGGCTACACGCAGGATGACGTGGAGGCGGTGGCGAGGGCGTTCACGGGTTGGACTATAGATCTTCGAACGGGAAGTTTCCTTTTTAGACCTGACTTACACGATGCGACTACGCAGGAGGTGCTGGGTCAAGAGATCGATAGCAGGGGAATCTCCGAGGGGGAGCAAATCCTGGATCTTTTGGCCCGGCACCCTTCAACCGCTCGCTTCATATCGGAGAAGTTGGTACGCCGCTTCGTCAGCGATGACCCGCCGGAAGCGCTGGTGGAGCGCGCCGCTTCGACCTTTCGCGCCAGCGACGGCGATGTCCGGGAAGTGGTTCGACTCATCGTCACGTCTCCCGAGTTCTTCAGTCGGGACGCTTACCGCGCCAAAGTAAAAACGCCATTGGAGTGGCTCGCCAGCAGCGCCCGCGGCCTGGACATCGAAGTCCGCGACCTGCGCCCCTTGCTTGGCGCTCTTCGTCAACTCGACCAGCCACTCTACGGCGCCGAGCCGCCGACTGGCTACCCCGACGTGGCGGAAGCTTGGGCCAGCTCCGGAGCGCTGCTGACCCGGGCTGAGATGAGCCAGAGGCTTGCCCGGGCAGGCATGCGAGGACCGACCGGACACCGGCTGCTGTCCGGCAGCGACCCGGTAGAAGGCGTCCTCGAGCGACTGCTCCCCGGCGTTGAGACGGATCGGCTCGGTACGCTGATCGAATCCGCCGCCGAAGGGCAGGACGCTCCCCGCAAACGGCTGGAAACGGCGGTCAGCCTGACGCTGGCCTCGCCGGAGTTCCAGAGGAGATGACGATGAGGCGGCGCGTGTTCTTGAAGTCGGGCGCTTTGGCGCTCGTTAGCTTCGGTCTCACACCGGGTTTCGTTTGGCGAACAGTCCAGGCGGAGCCCGCGCGCCGCCGCAAAGTGTTGGTGTGTATCTTCCAGCGCGGAGCCGTCGATGGGCTCAACATGCTCGTGCCGTTCGCCGAGCCGAGCTACTACCGCATGCGACCCCGTATCGCGGTCCCGCAACCCGGCGCTCGCGAAGGGGCGGCTCTCGACCTCGACGGCCGCTTCGCGCTGCACCCTGCCCTGGCCCCAATCAAAGACCTGTACGAGCGAGGCCTGCTCGCCGCGGTGCACGCCGTGGGATCGCCCAGTGCCACGCGCTCACATTTCGACGCGCAGTACTTCATGGAGACCGCGGCGCCCGACCTGAAATCCGTACGCGACGGCTGGCTGAACAGGGCGCTCGCCGCCTCCTCGATCAGCGATCCCGAGGGACACTCTTACCTGCGGGCCGTGGCGATGAGTGAGCGGCTGCCCGTCACGCTGAAGGGCGACGAGGCGGCCCTGGCCATCTCGAACCTCGAGTCGTTCATGCGAGGGCCGCCGGGCGGCCTCGAGTCCTTCGAGGCGCTGTACGACGAAGACAGCGGTGACGCCGTGCTGGGCGGGCCCGGCCGCGACGCCGGCGCTGCGATCAAGCTTTTGCGCGAGAACGACCCGCGCCGCTACGAGGCGTCGGCCGAGTACCCGCGCAGTCCGTTCGGGACCTCCTTGCTGGAGATCGCGCAGTTGATCAAAGCCGACGTGGGCGTCGAGGTCGCGTTCGCCGACGTCGGCGGCTGGGACACTCATGTGAACCAGGGCGGCGCGCAGGGCCAGCTGGCGGCGCGTCTGCGCGATTTCGGTGGTGGCATCGCCGCGTTTTGCGCCGACTTGGGCGACCGGATGGAAGACGTCCTCGTCATCACGATGTCGGAGTTCGGACGCACCGCCCGCGAGAACGGCAACGCCGGCACCGACCACGGCCACGCCAATTGCATGTTCCTGATCGGAGGCGGTGTGCGTGGCGGCACGATCTATGGAGAGTGGCCCGGCCTCGAGCCGGAGCAACTCTACGAAGGGCGCGATCTCGCGCTCACGACCGACTTCCGCGATATCTTCGCCGAAGCGCTGTCCGGGCATCTCGGAATCGAGAAGCTCGACCCGGTTTTTCCACGTTATCAGGTCAACCGCGCCAAATTCTTCGGCCTGATGGGCTAGCAGCCCAAACGAGCTTCTTCCAGCCGGGCAGCGCTTCGGTCTTCCCTTCGCCGATATGGACACGGACGTCACCAGACGCTAACGTGCTATCCTCTAGCCACCACCACATACAGTTCACGTTTCGGCTCTAAACCGGGAGGCTGAAGATGAAACTCTCCATCAAAGGTCTGGCGCTGGCGGTTGGTATCCTCTGGGGCGCCGTAATGTTGCTGCTCGGTCTCGCCCACCTGATTTGGCCGGATTACGGGACCGGCCTGCTACAGGTCGCCGCTTCTATCTACCCAGGATACACGGTGGGCGGATTTGGGTCGGTGATCGTGGGAACGCTTTACGCAGCATTGGATGGCGCGATTGGCGGAGCGGCTTTTGCCTGGTTGTACAACAGATTTGCCGCTTAGGGGTCGCCAACGTCGAACAGTGAACGTTCGACGGGACATCGGACAGCGGTCAGCCGGGGCTCGACGGTCGAGTTGGACTCTTCGCTCGACGTTGGACCGTCGACGTTCTGCCTTGTAAGTCGAACGTCGACAGTCGATTGTCGATCGAAGGGTAATCGGTGAAAATCGAGCCCCGGCTGACCGCTGTCCGATGTCGCTCTGAACCTTCAACGTCCAGCGTCGAAACTCGCCCACCAGACACATCGTAGTGCCTCTATATAGTCTGACGTTCCAACCCTTCGGACATCCGTCATGTCTAATGCGGTGGAAGTCCATCAACACCGTTCGGCCCCACACCCGTGGGGCGGCCTATGTCCTGTCATGGGAGGCACTTACATGAACGCTCGATTTCTGAGCTCACTGGTAGCCGGCGCTCTACTCGTGCTGGCGGGCCCGGCCCTGGCCCAGGAGGAGTACTCGTTCGAAGGCGACCAGCTCCTCGTCAGCAACCTGATCGGCAACATCACCGTCAGCGGCCATGACGGCTCGCGCATCATTGTGCGGGCTCGGGCCGAGGGCGACGATGCCGGCGTGCTCGACTTTCAGGTGAAGGAGGGCGGCCGGGCCGAGTTCCACGTGGTCTATCCGCTGGATGACGAGCTGCGCTATAGCTATCCGCGCAGGGGCAACGGTCGCACCCAGATCAACGTGGGAAGCTGGCGTGACGACAGCTCGTTCCTGGAGGATCTTTATGGCGATCTCTCCAGCCGGGACAAGGTCGAGGTAAGCGATGGCGGCCGTGGCCTGGAGGCGTGGGCCGATCTCGAGATCCTGGTGCCCAACGGCGTTTCGACCCGGATTCGCCTCGCCGTCGGTGAGCTGGAGGCGCGCGACGTTCGCGCCCCAGTCGATCTCGTGCACATCGACACCGGCTCCGGCAAGGTCGAGGTCGCTGACGTCCAGGGCGACGACATCTTGATCGATACCGGCAGCGGCAGCGTCACGGTCGACGGGGCGAGTGGCCGCAGCCTGAAAGTCGATACGGGCAGCGGCTCGGTTCGCACGAGCGACATCGACGCCGAGGACACGCTGATCGATACGGGCTCCGGCTCGGTCACCCTGGACCTCGTTCGCATGGGCGAGGGCCGGCACGTGATCGATACCGGCAGCGGCAGCGTCACCGTCCGCCTGCCCTCCGATGCTTCCTGCCGCATCTCCGCAGATACCGGCAGCGGCGGCATCAACCTCGACGTACCCAACGCTACGCTCCGCAGGATGAGCCGCGATCACGTCGAGCTGGACATCGGCGGCGGCAGCGGCGGCAGCCTGGAGATCGACACGGGTTCGGGCAGCATCACGATCGAGACACGCTGAGACGCGCTGATCTCGACCGCATCATAACGGGCGGTAGACACTCGATCCCGAGGCCGACACATTCCTGAGATGTGTGGGCCTCGGAAAGGGTGGCTGCCGCCCGACGACATCCAACACCATGAGCTCAGATGAACCCTCGTTGGAGCCTGATCAGCCTCTTTATTGTCGCTGCCGCTGGTTGTTCCCAGGCTTCGGAGAACCAGGCCACGACGACTCCAGACGACATGGTGGCGGTGGCCCGGCTGATGGCCACGCTAGACAGGGTGGTCAGCGAGGCCGATCTGGAAGGTTTAGCAGCCCTGGTGAGCGATGACGCCGTGTACATGCTGCCGGAGGTACCCGCAATCGTCGGGAAGCGAGCCATCGAGAGGTGGTACCGCAATCTCTTTGAAACGACCTCGGTAGAAATCCATCATGAACCGCTGGAGATGGACGCCGCCGGGGAGTACATCATACATCGCGGGGTTGCCAGTGGAACGATGACGCCCAAGAGCGGGGGCGCGCCGGCGGAGTTCGATGACAAGTATCTCTTCGTGATCCGCAGAACGCCCGACGGCTCCCTGCAAATCTGGCGCGCCATCTTCAACAGCAACGCGCCAACTCCGAGCGATTAGCCCTCGGGCACCTCCTGGCCCGGCGGTAACAGCCACTTCCAGAGGCCGAGCCCCAGCAGCGCGTTGACCAGGAAATGCCCCGCCATGGCCGGCAGCAGGCCGGCGCCGGTCACCACGGGCAGGCAGAAGACGTAGCCCATCAACGCGGCCCGCACGACGCCCGCCTGGCCCTGGTACCCGTGCAAGACGCCGAACGACAGGTTCGCGACGAGGGCCGCGATCCAGCCGTTTCCCAGCCAGCCGGCGAGCCCCGCCAGCAGGAACCCGTGATAAGTGAACTCCTCGCCGAACCCCGCGCTCGCCGAGACGCCCATGAACAGCGTCAGCTCCCGGCGGTTCCGCGGCATGAGATGGTAGGTGAGTCGCGATTCGCGCAACCCGAACTTGGCCGCCAGCCGGGTGATGAGCCAGTCGCCGACAAGGGCGATCGCCGCCGTGACGACCGTCCAGATCACGAAAGGCGCGACCCCCGTCCACTTTAGCCCGACCGCCGACAACGGCCGGTCCTCGACCAGCAGGATCAGGGCGGTGATGATCGCCAGCAGCCAGATCCCGATGACGGCCGAAGCGTAGAGGAGCGATCGCGGCGGTAAATCCATCTCCCGATCGCTCGGCTGCAGCAGGGCGAGGAAGGGGACGCCCACGAGTAGAGCGACGACGTAGAGGCGGCCGGCCCAGCCAAAATCGACTGCCGGAGCAAGATCCTGGAAGATCGAGGCGAAAGCGTTCACCAGGCTATCGGCCTACCCTTGCTAGAGCTTCGGTTATCACGCAGCATGATGCACATGGGCACAAAGATCGAGTACACGGCGCCGCATCTCAAGCGGCTCCTGCGAGACATGGCCGACCCGAAAATCGCGGAGTCGATGCAGCACTTCTCCAAAGAGCCCGTTCGCGGCCTGGGCGTCCGTACTCCCGAGGTGCGCCGGCTCGCCGGGCTCGCGGCCAAGGAGTACCGTCGGGCCAAGTTGCCACTAGACGACATCCTGAAGATCGCCGATCGGCTCTGGAGACGTGGCACGATCGAGGAACGGTCTCTGGCCATCCTGATCATCTCGAAATTCAAGCGGAAGCTCGAACGGCGTCATTGGAGCCATTTCGACGGCTGGGTCAACACCTTGACCAACTGGGCCGAGACCGACGGTCTCTGCATCTATATTTTCGCCCCGCTGCTGACCGAGCAGCCTGGCCTCGTGCCAAAGTTGAAGCCGTGGACGCGAAGCCCTAACCGTTGGCGTCGCCGCGCCGCCGCCGTCGCCCTCGTACCGCTCGCCCGTCACGGCGAACAGCACGAAGCGGCCTTCGACATCTGCGACCGCCTGGGCAAGGTGCGCGACGACCTGGTCGAGAAGGCCATCGGCTGGCTTCTCAAGGAAATGTCCCGCACCGAGCCGGTCGCCGTCACCGACTATCTGATCGCCAACATCGAGCGGTTGTCACGGACGACGGTGCGTTACGCATGCGAGAAGCCGTGTGATGTCGGCTTAGTGCGCCTTCTCCACTATGTCGATGACTACAATGATAACGACAATGACAACGACAGTGAGAAGCGAGAAAACTGAGGCGTCTATTCTCGTTTTCTCGCTGTCGTTGTCATTGTCGTAGTCGTCATCTGGCCGACCGCTGATACACCAACTGACCCTCGACGAATGTCAGGTCGACTTCCACATTCTCGATTTCGACGGGAGCGACCGCGAAGATGTCGTCTGAGAGCACGACGAGATCAGCGTGCATCCCGGGCTTCAGCGCGCCCAATCGGTCTTCCATGTGACACGCGTAGGCGGCATCGGCCGTGTACGCCACGGCGGCTTCGATCGCGCTGATCTTCTCCTCCGGAACCCAGCCGTTGGGGTTCGCGCCATCGACTGTGCGACGCGTTACCGCGGCGTAGATCCCCAGCAATGGGTCGATCGGCGCCACGGTCCAGTCGCTCCCGAACGCCAGCCTGGCCCCCGCATCGAGGAGCCCGCGGAAGGCGTAGGTCGTCTTGATGCGCTCCGGGCCGATCCGCTTCTCCGCCCAGCGCCCGTCGTCGATGGCGTGGTAGGCCTGCATCGATGGGATGACTTCGTCTAGCGCCATCCGTTCGATGGCGGCGCGCGTCAGGTGCTGGGCGTGTTCGATGCGGAAGCGGCGATCGCGGGTTCGGTTCGCGAGGCGCGCCTCCTCGAAGACGGTCAGCAGCCAATCGTTGGCGCGATCGCCTATGGCGTGGACGACCACCTGCAGGCCGGCGGAATCGGCGGCGATGATCCAGCGCCGCAAGTCCACGGTGTCGGTCACGACCAGGCCCGCGGTATTCGGCTCGTCGTCGTACGGCTCGTAGAACCATGCGGTGGTCGATCCCAGCGACCCATCGACGAATCCCTTCAGGCCGCCCCAGAGCAAGCGATCGTCGCCGCGACCTTCCGCTGCCACGTGGTCCGCCATCCGTTCCCACGTCGCGATCGGGACGACGCTGTAGATCCGCATGGGGAGCGCCCCACGCGCCTGGGCGCGCCGATAGGTCTCGAGGTTCTTCCACGAGCCCATGTCGGTCACCATGGTCACGCCGCGGGCCAGCGAATGCTCGATCGCCGCTTGAAGGGCCCGGTCGAGCTCCGCCTCGGAGCGCTCGGGGATCGCATCGGCCACCAAATCCTGAGCGGCGTCCTTCAGGATACCCGTCGGCCGCCCATCGGCATACCTGACGATGGTGCCGCCCGGCGGATCGGGCGTGGTCGCCGTGATACCCGCGAGATCCAGTGCCCGGCTGTTCGCCAACCCCATGTGCCCGTCCAGGCGATTGACGAAGACCGGGGTATTGGGGGTGAGCGGATCGATCCAGTCGCGGCGCGGCAGCGCGCCGCCCCAAAGCTCGTGGTCCCAGGTCCCGCCCAGGACCCACTCGTCGGGGCGCTCCGCGGCGAAGGATCCGATCCGTCGCGCGAACTCCTCCGGTGTCGCCGCATCCCGCAACTGCACGCTCGCCAGCTCGAAACCGCCGGCTATGAAATGCGTGTGGCTGTCGATGAAGCCGGGTATGACGCGCCGGCCTTCCAACGCGATCTCGGCCGTCGAATCCCCGAGGTACTCCTGGATCTCATCATCCGAGCCCACCGCCAGCACCCTGCCCTCGGCGATGGCGATGGCGGTGGGTCCCGCCCCGGGTCCGGCGGGCGCTCCCGATCCAACCCACACCAGACCGCGCGTCAGGACGATGTCCGCTTCCTGTACCGGTCCTTGGCCGCCGCAGCCACCAAATAGCACCAATACAGAAGTAGCGAAGATTATGGACTGGCTCCGTTGCATGATTGCCTCCCGGCTGTCCTACTGCCGACGGTTCATCAGCCGTGACCATGTCGATGACGACAACGACAATGACAGCGAGAAGCGAGAAAACTGAGACGAGGATTCTCGTTTCTCACTGTTGTTGTCCTTGTCGTTATCGTTGCCGTTGCCGACATAGTGCCTCACACCTCTAACCCTTAGCGGCGAGGCCATACCTCCTCCATCACCCGCTCGAACGGCTCCGGCTGCAGGGTCATCCGGTACGCCGTCCTCGTCGCCAAGTTGAACCTGTCGCCGGGCGCCAGGAAGTAGAACCGGCCACCGGAGTCCACCTGGCGATTGTGATCGTAGATCGCCACGTAGCTTTGCCCCATCACGCGGAACATATCGCCCTCGACGATGATGGCGGTGTTTTCGTCGAGGCCGATGCCCAGCAGTTCCGGGTGGGTCTCGATGATCTCTATCAAGTCGAACTGCCGGTTTCGCTTCAGCAGGTGCTGGTCTATGGCGACATCGCGCAGGAAGGCGAGCCCCTCCTCGTGGTCCCCCATCATGACCGTGTTCGTCTCGGTATCGCCCCTGGCCAGGTACGATCCCTGGATCGTGGCGCCGGCCGACGTGCCGCCGATCGCGCCGCCACGCTCGAGCAGCGCCCACAACTCCTCGTGAACCTTGGTGTCAAGGTAAGAGTCGGCCAACCGCCACTGCCTGCCCCCGCTGAACCACACGCCGCGCGCCGCTTTGATCGGCGCGACAAACTCATCCGTATTGGCCTCCTCGCGGTCCGTCGTATGCAGGACGGTGAGATTCGTCGCGCCGGCTTCTTTGAACTGGTCCAGTCCGGACCAGTATTCGTCATAGTCGCGCCGGCCTCCGGCGGTGGGGATGACGACGATCGGCGCGTCAGGTCCGCCGGCAAGATCGAGGAATTCCTCGATGATCGCCCGGTCGCGCAGCGCTCCGCCCACGATGACGAGCGAACCGTTGGACGGACCGATGTCCTGGGCCAGGAGGCCGGCCGAGAAGATGGCCGTGAGAGGCAGTACCAAAGAGAGTCTCGAAACGGCACCGAACCCGCGCATGCTTCCTCCTTTGACGTCTACGACTGATTGCCGTGCTCCGCGATCAGCTGAGCCAGAGCGCCCGCTTCGACGTTACCGCCGCTCACCAAGACCGCGACGTTCTCACCGATTCCCTCGAACTTCCCTGCCAGCAGAGCGGCCATTGCCACCGCGCCGCCGCCTTCCACCACCAGCTTGTGCTCCGTGGCCGCGAACGCCATCGCCTCTCGTATCTCTTTCTCGGACACCAGCAGGTGCTCGTCGACCAGGTCTCTGACCAGCTCGAACGAGTGGCGGTTGGGTTGACCGATGCCACCGGACAGCGCGTTGGCGATCGTTTCGTCCTCCGGGAAAGAGATCGGCTTGCCGGCATCCACGCTCTCGTACATCACGCGCGCATTGGCCGCCGACACCCCCACAACGCGCATCTCCGGCTCGTTCGACTTGAGGGCGAGCGCGATGCCGGAGATCAGACCGCCGCCCGAGAGAGGAACGACCGCCGTGTCCAGATGGCGTACCTGCTCCAGGAGCTCCAGGCCGATGGTTCCCTGTCCCGCGATGACGTGCGGATCGTCGAACGGACTCACGTAGGCCAGCCCGCGCTCGTCCATGATCCGCAGCGACTCCTCCTCCGCCTCGTCGTAGGTTCGGCCGTGGAGGACAGTCTCGGCGCGGTGCCTGCGGATGGCCCGCAGCTTGGTGGGGTCGACCCACTCGGGGATGCAGACGACAGCCGGGATGTCCAGCAGATCCGCCACGTAGGCGACGGCCCGGCCGTGATTGCCGCTGGAGCATGCCACGACTCCACGCTCGCGCTCCGCCTTCGACAGCGCCAGAATCTTGTTGGCCGCACCCCGCACCTTGAACGAACCGGTGACCTGCAAGCTCTCGAGCTTGAGCCAGACGTGAGCGCCCGTGCGTTCGCTCAACATCGGGGCGTCGAGAACCGGCGTCTCGACCGCGATGCGGGCGATCGCCTTTCGCGCCTCCTCGATGTCATCGAGCCAGCTATGCATGTTGGACAATCCTACTCCTTCGCACCGCGAACGACCCTTCTTGGGTCGGCTCGGTGGGGCCGGGCGTAATATTATAGTGAACATCGAACATTGTACATTGACCATCGAACATCGAGAATGGATGGTCGATGGACGGTGAGCCGCCTACTTATCGCCGCCTCGACTCCCGCCCCTGATATCTCTAGCCAGCAGGTACAGCAGGAAAGCGATCACGACAACGCCAGAAACCAGCATCAGGTACTCCGCGCTCAGATCCGGCTCCCGGGCGTTCACAATATCGTGCATAGCGGCCCAATCCAGAGCCAGCACAACCGCGATTCCCACGATTAGCAGAAGCCTTCGCATGAATCTCCTCGGGTGGAAACAGGGATGTTGCAGTGAACCTCGAACCCGGACAGATCTTCAACGCTCAACGTAAACGTCCGAGGTTCGACGTTCAATGATCGGGCAGAATTCTCGATGGCGGTTGCATCAAACGGTCCGTTAAATGCTTGCCCGCGCGTGCGGGGCGGCAAGTCCATACGTCGAACATCGAGCGTCGAACGTCGAGCGAAGAGTCCAACTCGACCGTCGAGCCCCGGCTGACCGCTGTCCGATGTCGAAAACATCCACACTGCTCATCTTCAAATGCTCAACACGCCAGCGAGAGACGTTGGGCGCGACATCGGACAGCGGTCAGCCGTCGCTCGACTTTCGAGTTGGACTCTTCGCTCGACGGCCGACGTACAACGTCCGACTGTCGACCCCTTGGTCATTTCGGGGGCTGGTGATCTCCTCGCTGTCCCAGGCCAGGCTATCAAGACCGCCTGATCTGAATACTCCCGTTAACCGTCTTGATGCTCAGCATGCGCCCGCCATCGCCGATCGTTCCCTTCAGCTGCCTGGGAGAGAACCGGCCTTCCACCATCAGCGGGTAATCACTGGAGATGTGGCCGTTCACCGTGGACACGCTCACCTCACAATTCAGATCGGTCGGCATCTCCAGAGTGACGCTCCCGTTCACCGTAGTGAAGTCCAGCTTTCCGTCCCAATCGGCCCGGTCCATGGAGACGGTGATGGATCCGTTCACCGTAGACCCCACCGCGAGACCGGTCGTCGTGATGTCGATGCCGCCGTTCACGGTGAACGCCTTGACATCGGCCTCCAACCCGAGCGCCTCGATCTCGCCGTTAATGGTCCGCCCGACGAAGCCCACTCCGGCGGGGACCATCACGGTGAACTCGACCTGTACGTCGTATCTCTCTCTGATGTTCGTGCGCCCGCGGCCGCCCTGCCGGCACTCGTTCGGCTCTTCATCCCGGTCGTGCGGATACACGGCGCAGATCGTCACGCCGTCATCGTGCTCCAGAACGACCATCTCGATCTCGTCCGGGTCGCCCCGCTTGCCGTGCATCCTGGCCCTGACTTCCACCTCGTTACCACGGGCCAGCTCGGCGCGTATCTCGCCGTTTATGCCCTTGATCTCGATGTGGTCACCGCTGGCTACACGGCCGCTCCAGTCCCAATCTCGGTCCTGGGCGGATGCGTTGAGTGGCATCCAGGCCACTAGGGCCGCTGTGAGACCGACTACGCCGAGCTTATACATCTTCGTTCCCTCCGTTTGCCTGCTCGCTTGCCATCTATCGTCGAACTAGTTGTATGTCGCCGTCGAACGAATGCAGTTCGAGCCGCGCGCTACCATTGCCGATCGTGAACGTGAACTTGCGACTCGCCTGCGTTCCCGGCGCTATCTGGACGGGGAAGTCCGCCTCGAACTCGCCGTCGAACGTCGCCACCTGGACAGTAGCGTTCGTGTTACTCGGTATCGCAACGACCACGTCGCCGTCGTGCGTGCTGAGCCGATAGCGTCCGTCATCAGCGATGGTGCCCTCGTAGTAGACGTCACCGTCGACGGTCTTCGCCTCGACAACGGCCGCCCGGATCCCTTCCAGCCGGATGTCGCCATCGATCGACTCGATGAACATCTCGCCTTCGAAATCCAGCACCGAGATATCGTTCTCCGTGTTGTGCAGCTCCATCCGGCCGCTCGACCGCTGAACGACCACATCGCCCTCCAAAGAGGTGGCCGAAATCTCGCCCGCACAGTTTCGGATTTCGATGTCGCCGTCCATCGTCTCCACCTGCACGCCGTTCTGGACGCCGTCGACCGAAATGTCCGTGTCGAAGCCCCAGAGGTCCACAGACATGGATGCCGGGACCGTCACCTCGTAGTCCACCTCCTCGGGGTGACCGTGCCGGGATTCGGACCTGACTCGCACCGCCGAACCGGAGCTCAGGACCTTGACCTTGTCACTGCTCGAGTGGCTGGCCTCGATCCGCACCTGACTCTTGCTCCAAGTCCGAACTATGATCTCGCCGGCATGGTTGCGAAGCTCGAGCCGGGCATTGGGATCGACATCGAAGGTGGTATCGATATCCGCGTCCTGGTAGTCCCAGTGGTCATCCCAGTCGTCGTCCCAGTCGTCGAACCAACCCTCGAGATAGGCTTCCATATTCGGGACGTGGATCTCGATGGCCGGGATATGGATACCGTAGCTGTCGTAATCGATGTCGTAGCCCGAGACATAGAAGCTGAACCCGGGCATGTAGAGGTCGAACTCGGGAACCTCGACATTGATCTCCGGGATCTCGATCTCGATCGCGGGGATGCGCACGTCGACG
>JBDHAL010000172.1:0-11037 GCA_039588075.1 Gemmatimonadota bacterium
GCCGGTCCAGGGCGGAAGTCATCGCTGCCGGTCTGTTCGCCCTCGTCGTCATCGGGCTGGCGACGGTGGCCATCGAGGCTAATGTCGTCGCGCGCCTCGGTGAGAGTGTCACGCGCGCACCTACCAGGATATACGCTCGACCGTTCGTTCTGTATGTCGGGGCGCGTCCGAGCCGGGCGGTCGTCCAGGACCAGCTGGAACGGCTCGGCTATTCACCCACCACACGAGCCACCGTTGAGCCGGGAGAGTACCACCTCGGCTCGCGCGTCTGGACCATCGGCCTGAGAGTTTTCCGCCATCACGAGAGGCATAGTCCGGGAGGTACCTCGACCGTCCGGCTGTCGTACGATGGACGGATAGCCACGGTGGAAGATGAGAGCGGCCAGAGCCTATCGTACCTGGCGTTCGAGCCGGAGATCATCGGCACCTTTCCCGGCCCGTCGCTGAAGGACCGTATCCCGGTCAGACTATCCGACGTTCCAGATCACCTGGTGGCGGCCGTGCTCACGATCGAAGACCGGCGGTTCTTCAAACACCGCGGCCTCGATCTGAAACGGATCGCCGCCGCATGGCTCGCCAACGCGCGGGCCGGACGCGTCGTGCAGGGCGGTAGCACGCTCACGCAGCAACTTGCAAAGAATCTTTACCTCAGTCCGCGCCGCTCGCTGCTGCGAAAGGTGCGCGAAGCCGCCATGGCCCTCGTATTGGAGCGGCGCTACAGCAAGGAGCGGATCCTCGAGGCCTACCTGAACGAGGTTTACCTGGGGCAGGCGGGCGCGGTCGGCATTCACGGTGTGGGTCGCGCGGCGCAGCACTATTTCGGTAAGGACGTGAGCGAGATCGACCTGGGCGAAGCGGCACTGCTCGCCGGCCTCATTCGTGGCCCCAGCCTCTACTCGCCGCTCCGGCGTTCGGAAGTAGCGAGGTCGCGCCGCGATCTGGTTCTGAAACAGATGTTGGACCGGGGAGCTATCGACGAAGAGGCCTTCCAGCAGGCATCGAAGGCGCAAATCGACTTGAGGGCTCAAGCTGCACCGGTGCGGAGCGTTCAATACTTCGTCGATCATGTCGCGCAGCAGATGCGCGTGCGCCATGCGAGCAACGGCCTCGGAGATGGCGGGCTGGCCGTTTTCACCTCGCTGGATATGCGACTCCAGCGGGCGGCACAGGAGGCGGTCGGTGCCGGTCTCTCGGAACTCGAAGGCCGGTATCCATTGAGTGGCGACGGAGAAGAATCGCTGCAGGCGGCGCTCGTGGCGCTTGATCCGCGAAGCGGTGAGATCCTGGCCATGGTAGGAGGGCGCGACTACGGGGAGTCACAGTTCAATCGCGCGGTTAATGCGCGCAGGCAACCGGGTAGCGCCTTCAAGCCGATCGTGACGCTCGCCGCTCTATCGCGCGCGGACCTTGGGATCGACGATCGACTTCCCTTTACGCTCGCGTCGGTTCTGGAGGATGAGAAGCTGGTGGTGGAGACGCCATCGGGACCTTGGGAGCCGGTGAATTACGATCGGCGGTTCCGCGGCCGCGTCAGTCTGCGGGGAGCGCTCGAGCGTTCTCTCAACGTTCCCTTCGCGCGGCTCGGCACGCTGGTCGGCGCGCAGCGCATCGTCGAGACCGCGCGGAAGCTCGGTGTGGGGGGTCCGCTCAACCCGGTGCCGAGCATTGCGCTCGGGTCCTCCGAAGTGACGCCCCTGGAGTTGACCCGTGCCTACGGAGTCATCGCGGCCGGCGGCTATCGTTCGGAGCTGCAGCCGACGTTGCTCGTTCTGGACCGCGAAGGGAACGTGCTCCATCGCAGTCGGAGAGCCGGCGAGCAGGTCTACGATCCTGCGGAGGCCTATCTCGTAACGTCGGCCCTGCGGGGCGCGGTTGAGCGCGGGACCGGCCGCTCGCTGCGGGCGCTGGGCTACCGCGGCGCGGTCGCGGCGAAGTCGGGGACCACGAACAATTTCCGCGATGGATGGTTCATCGGGTATACCCCTACGCTGGCCGTTGGGGTCTGGGTCGGCTTCGATGATGGCCGGAGCATCGGGCTGCCGGGCGCGATAGTGGCACTCCCGATCTTCGCTCGTTTCCTGGCCGCCGCTACCGGCGCCGACGGAGAAGAGGGCTCCTACGGAGGGGCGCGCTTCGTTCGCCCGAGCGGCCTCGAGGTGGTAGAGATCGATCCGCACACCGGTCTTCGAGCGGGCCCGGGCTGCCGCGGCGAGCCGGAGCTGTTTCTGCCCGGCACGGCGCCCGCGAAGAGCTGCGCGCCGGTCTGGTGGGTGGGGCAGGATTGGCAGGGAAGGGTGACAGTGTCGAGGGAGGAACTCGGCCGAATCCGGGCGGAGGTTATTCGGCTCCTAGAATCGCGGCGGCGGAGGGGAGGCGGTCGCCGTCGCTAGTCAAAAGGATTAGGACTATGACGACAACGACAGCGAGAAACGAGAAGCGGCCGTTTTCTCGCTTCTCTATGTCGTTGTCCTTGTCGTTG
The DNA here is from genome assembly GCA_039588075.1 of Gemmatimonadota bacterium. Lineage (GTDB taxonomy): Bacteria > Gemmatimonadota > Gemmatimonadetes > Palauibacterales > KS3-K002 > JBDHAL01. Next base: position 2,480 of record JBDHAL010000172.1, read on the forward strand.
TCGTTGTCGAGATAGTTTCGTATACGAATCCGCTACAAATCACCCGGCTTCTCCAACCGGTACATCCGAACAATCTCGACCTCCAGCTCATCCCTCCAGACGCCGAGCACAAAATCCTCACCGATTTGCATGATGCGACCGCCGGCGGGCATTTCCACGACCCCCAGAAAGCGGCCAGACTGATCGAACACCGCCCACTCGGGCGAGTCACCAGTGCGGAGACGGTACTCCTCGACCCAAAGATTGCCGGCGGCGTCGGCGATGAACTGGCCGTAGGCGGGCAGCGTCTCGGGCAGCGGGACCTTCGAGTAGAAGCGGCCGGCCTGGCGCTCCTTCCACTCGGTGGCGAAGTCCGCCGGCATCCTTCGGACGGGCAACGACCGGCGGATGATCCGCTGCAGCGTACCGTTCGGGGACAGCACCTGTATCTCGTACGTTTCGCTGGAGCCGTAGAACCAGCGGTCGGGCGCGACCGTCACCTGGGCCTCGAGCCCGAAGGGGACCGAAGCGACGCTGGCCGAGCCGCCGATCTCCGTTCCGTAGCGCTCGCTGCCGGGGAAGCGTCCCAGCGTCCCCAGCGGCTCGCCATCGAGCGAAAAGGCGCGGAAAAGGGTCGCATCGCGATGAAGGCCGGGTGGAATCGTCTGGCTCGCGTCCGTGATGCTGGTCTCGACGAGGAGGCGCGTCGCGCCGAGCACCCCTTTGGCAACCGGGTAGCCGCCGCTCCCATCCAGACGAAAAGTCCGACCGAACTCGCCGCTGGCGCTCCAAACCGAGAAGCGCAGGTTGCCGAAGTCGAATACGAGCAACGAATCGGAACCGAGGAACCGGGCCCTCGAGATATTCCCGAACTCTTCCGGTCCGCCGCCCTCCCGGCCCGCCGCGTTGAGAAACACTCCGTTTGCGTCGAAAAATCGTAGCTCCTGCGTTCCGCGGTTCGCTATCACGAACCGCCCGTCGGGGAACCGCAGCGCCGATGTCACCTTGTAGAACTGGTACTCATCCGGTCCGTCCTGCACGCCGATGGTCAGAGCAGGCTCGGCCGACAACCGCCACCCACCTCCCTCACGCCACTCTTGAGCAGTGTTCTCGACGATCGGCACCCCCGCACTGTCTATGACGGTCACGCCGATGTCTTCACTCTCCCCAGCCGAGCAAGCGAACAACGCCCAGGCCAGCAAAGCCACCACCGGTCGAAAAGCTCTCGTGATCGATGCTCCGATCATATTTTAGGGTCTCCTGAAGGATTGCGACTATGTCGACAACGACAACGACAACGACAAAGAGAAGCGAGAAGGTGCTCGCTTCTCGTTTCTCGCTGTCGTTGTCGTTCTCACTGTCATAGTGTGTCCCCCCGCAGTTACCGGTCACCGGTTACCGGTTACCGGTTACCGTCTCTCCCCCCCACCGTGGCTGCCAATCGGTCGGAAAGACCAGCCGGTCAGCGGCCGACGCCCAGCGAGTTAAGGTCGGCGATGACCTCGGCCTTGGTCTCGGGCGTCGGCATCGGCGTCAGGTGGTGGGCCAGCGCGAGCTCGGCGATACGTGCCAGGGCTTGATCGAACGAGATGCCGGCCGCTTCGGCGGAGTCCATGAACGAGACGCCCTCCGTGAGATCCGGGTTCGGGTTGACCTCGAGGACGTACGGCTTGTCACCCTTCAGGCGGATATCGAGGCGCGCGTAGTCGCGGCACCAGGTGGCCTCGTAAGCCTGGATGGCAACCTTGGCCACCCTGCGAAGCACCTGCGGCTCGAGCTGTGCAGGGCAGATGGTATGAACGCGATGGTAAAGCTCGTCCAGCGGGTTCCACTTCATCTCGTAGCTGATCACCGGCGGGTAGCCGGGCGGCAACTTCGAGAAATCGAACTCGACGGGCGGCAAAATCTCCGGCTTGTCGTTGCCCCACACAGAGACGTGCAGTTCGCGGCCGGCGATGAACTCTTCCACCATCATCGGCGGATCGTACTCTTCGAGCAGCTGTTCGAGCTGCTGAAGCAGCTGCTGTTCATCGTGAACGACGGAGTTCTTGTCGATGCCGGCGCTCGCGTCCTCCCAGGCCGGCTTCACGATGAGCGGGTACTCGAGTCCGAGCCGTTTCGGGAGCTTGGCGTGCTGGAAAAGCTTGTAGCGCGGCGTCGGCACGCCGTGCGTCTGCAGGACCTGTTTGGTGAAGCCCTTGTCCATGCATAGCGCCAGCGCGAAGGGGGGCGACCCGGTGTAGCGGATTCGGTAAAGGTCGAACATCCCGGCGATCATCGCCTCGAGCTCGGGATCGTCGTGGAACCCTTCCACCAGGTTGAAGACCAGTTCGGGCCGATTACGCTTTAGGACTCGCTCGAGTATGCGCAGGTCATCTTTCAAGTTCACCGCTCGCGCCCGGTACCCGGCGCGCTTCAGCGCTTTCGCGACTTCCTCGTACTCTTCCTTTACCGTCGCAACGTGGATCGGGTACTCCGGCTTGAACGGCAGCTTGTCCGGATCGATGTGCTTCAGCGTCTCGTACCAGTCGTCGCCGACCTGGTTGTACAAGACCACCACCGACTTCCTGATCTTCTTCCCCTGTTCCCCGGCCGAATTCAAAGGCTTCCTCCGCGTCTTCCCATGGTATCGTCCGCCGAATTATACGCAATTCTGCGCCCGCTGAAACCGTTACCGGTCACCGGTCACCGACTACCGGTTACCGCGCCTTTCGCGCCCTTCATTGACAGCGGCTGGCAGCGGCACTTATGTAAGGAATATGCCGCCAGGGGTATCCCGTTAAAGGGATTGAGATGAGACCCTTGGAACCTGATCCGGTTGATGCCGGCGGAGGGAGGGCGGCGCCTCAGGCCGACGAGGCCAGTCATCCAGTTTTCCGCAGAGCCGACCCATCTCCTCCAGACCGGATCTCCTAGCAACACAGCGAGCGAGTGACATGTCAGCAACCAACGATCTAAGAGATCGATACCGCGCCGGCGGTTCGGGCGACACAGGAGACGCGGAGGTGTTCCCGAGCTCGCGCAAGATTCACATCGAGGGTCGGGGCGGAATACGTGTACCCGTGCGCGAGATCACATTGACAGGGGGCGAGCCGCCTTTGTGCGTGTACGACACGAGCGGACCGCGGGACTATGATGTCCGATCGGGTTTGCCGGCTCTTCGAGCCGAGTGGATTCGTGCGCGTGGCAACGTCGATGAGGTCGACCGCACCGGGAAGTCCGAGCCCGAGCTGATACCGGAGGGGCTGCGGCGGGGCCGGGCGCTACGCGGCAGGGGCGCGGTCACCCAGATGCATTACGCGCGCAATGGGATTGTCACGGAGGAGATGGAGTTCGTTGCGCTTCGCGAGGGCATGGCCGCCGAGTTCGTGCGCAGCGAGGTGGCGAGGGGTCGCGCCATCATCCCGTCGAACATCAACCATCCCGAGCTCGAGCCGATGATCATCGGCCGCAACTTCCACGTGAAGATCAACGCGAACATCGGCAACTCCGCCGTGACCTCATCGATCGATGAGGAGGTGGAGAAGATGCGCTGGGCGACGCTGTGGGGCGCCGACACGGTGATGGACCTGTCGACGGGCGACAACATTCACGAGACCCGCGAGTGGATCATTCGCAACTCGGCGGTGCCCATCGGAACCGTGCCCATCTACCAGGCCCTGGAGAAGGTGGACGGCGTGCCGGAAGAGCTTACCTGGGAGATCTACCGAGACACGATCATCGAGCAGTGCGAGCAGGGTGTCGACTACTTCACCGTCCACGCCGGCGTTCTGTTGCGATACGTGCCGCTGACGGCCGATCGCGTCACCGGCATCGTCTCGCGGGGCGGTTCCATTCTGGCCAAATGGTGCCTGGCGCATCACCGGGAGAACTTCTTGTACACGAACTTCCGCGAGCTTTGCGAGATCATGCGTGACTACGACGTGGCGTTCTCGCTGGGCGACGGTCTTCGTCCGGGCTCGATCGCCGATGCCAACGACGAGGCGCAGTTCGCCGAGCTCCGCACACAGGGCGAGTTGACCCAGATCGCGTGGGAGTACGACGTGCAGGTGATGAACGAGGGGCCGGGCCACATCCCGATGCACCTCATCAAAGAGAACATGGACAAGCAGCTCGAGTGGTGCGAGGAGGCGCCGTTCTACACGCTGGGGCCGCTGGCCACCGACATCGCGCCGGGATACGACCATATCACGTCGGCGATCGGCGCGGCGATGATCGGCTGGTACGGCACCGCGATGCTTTGCTATGTCACACCGAAGGAGCATCTGGGACTACCGAACCGAGAAGATGTGAAGGCGGGCGTCATCGCCTACAAGATCGCCGCGCACGCCGCCGACCTGGCCAAGGGACACCCGGAGTCACAGCGATGGGACGATGCGATCTCGAAGGCGCGCTTCGAGTTCCGTTGGGAGGACCAATTCAACCTGTCGCTGGACCCGGTCACGGCTCGGGAATTTCACGACGAGACGTTGCCCGCTCCGGGCGCTAAGGTCGCGCACTTCTGCTCGATGTGCGGTCCGAAGTTCTGCAGCATGAAGATAAGCGAGGAAGTCCGTATCTTCGCCCTGGAGCACGGGCTCTCGGATCAAGAAGCCATCGAGCAAGGGATGGCGGAGAGGTCCGCGGACTTCGCAAAGAGCGGCTCGGAACTGTACGTAGCGAGACCTGGCGGCGGCGACTGAATTGCACGATGCGCGGTCTCGGCGCCGTGAAGAGCTACCGGTGGGCGATCGTGGGCGCAGCAGGCCTGGGACTCATCCTCGTCCTCTTCATACCCGATCCCCCACCCACATCACTGCCGGAACTCGAGCCACATCCGTTTCGGTGGGACCGCAGCGAGTTATTCCAGAGCTTGGAACGAGATTTCCGGGCCGCTCGCGTCGCTTCGCTCGAGGCGACGGAACGGATCGTCGATGGCCTGGAGCGGGACGGGCTGGAGATCCTGGAGGAGATCGCGAACAGCGGCGCCTCGGTACCGGTGGAGCGCCTGGCGCGGCTCGAGTCCGTTCAGTTCGGTCTGGCGACGCGTGGCGCCGCCCACGCGCCGCTGCTTCCCCGAGCCCAGGCGTTCATCGATAGCGCGCGCATCGTGGTGATGCGCGCGGCGCGGACCTGGCCGGTGGAGCGCGCCGAAGTACACGCGGCCATCTACCGGGTGGTCTACGGCGGCCGCGCGGCGATCGAGGAGGCACTGGCGCAGGCCGGTAGCGATGCGCTTCCCGCCCTGGTTCTCTTGGAGGACATTCCCTCGTCGACGCCCTGGATTGAAGTGACGGGGGTGCGGATTCACAGTGGCGACATCCTGTTGTCACGCGGCGGAGCCCCCACATCTGCCCTGATCGCCCGGGGCAGTGATTTTCCCGGAAGCTTCTCGCACGCCGCCCTCGTGCACGTGGATTCGGAGACCGGCGTGGCCACGGTCATCGAGGCACTGATCGAGATGGGGTCCGTGCTGTCCACCGCCGAGGAGTACCTGGAATCCAAGAAGCTGCGAATCCTGCTTCTGCGACAGCGTCCCGACGGTCCGGTCATCAGCGCCGACCCGCTCGCCCCGCACAGGGCGGCGGCTTTCATGCTGGCCCGGGTTCGGGGCGAGAGCGTTGAGTACGACTTCTCGATGGACTGGCAGGACCCCGCGAAGTTCTTCTGTTCGGAAGTGCCGTTCCACGCGTACCGAAGCGTGGGGTTGGATCTCTGGGCCGTCCGGTCGGATATGTCCGCGCCGGGTCTGGCGAGTTGGCTTGGGGCGATGGGGGTGGAACACTTCACGACGCTGGTCCCCTCGGATCTCGAGTACGATCCCCGCCTGGGTACGGTGGCGGAGTGGAGGGACGTTTCAACGCTCCGGCAACACCGCTTCGACAACGTGACGATAGAAGCGCTGTTGGAAGGCGCAGATGACGGCGACCGCCTGGGCTATGCGTGGTATCACCTGCCGGCGGCGCGGTTGCTCAAGGCCTGGTCGGTTGGCCAAGGCCTGCTGGGTGGCGTGCCCACGATTCCCGCCGGTATGAGCGCCGCCACAGCGTTGCGCGTCGACGCGCTGGCCAATCGAATCCATCCGCAACTCCGAGCGGCGATCGAAGAAAAGGCGACGGTCTTTCGAGCGGAGAACGGGTACGAGGCGCCGTACTGGGTGCTGTTCGAAATGGCGCGTGAAGCTCTCGAAGAGAACCGCGGGCGTCTCGCACCGGCTCTCAACAGACCGTGAGGGAATCGGACGTGCAACCCTAGGCGGCGCTTTTGCGTCTAGAAGTATGGTGACTCCAATCAGAGCTTACTTGGCGACATCTGCGATTCTACATGGAGCAAGATCATGAGACGTGGGCGTCCTTGCGTTCTGTTCTCCGTTCTCTTTTTTGCCGCGTCCGGTTGCGAATCCACTGGCGGCTCGGGCTCCGACAGCTGGACCGGCACCGTCGATACGTTGCCGTCAGGCCAGGTCGTCGTACGAAACACGGCCGAACCGATCTGGCCGAAAGGCGGCGCCTGGCAGGTCGAGGAGGAGCTGCGCATCGGAAGCGTCGAGGACGTCGGACCCGAACTGTTCGGGCGGATCATGTCGATGGACGTGGACTCCGACGGTCGCATCTACATCTTCGAGTCACAGGCTCAAGAGTTGCGTGCCTTCGATGCCGATGGGTCGCATCGATGGACGGTCGGACGGAAGGGCGGTGGACCCGGCGAGTTCGCCCGGGGCGTCATGGTCAGGCTTGCCCCCGACGGCAATATCTGGGTCGTCGATCCGGAGAACGCGCGCATCTCGGCTTTCGACGCGGAGGGCACCTTCCTGAGCGGCCGGCGCGCGCCCGGTGGCTTCATTCTGATTCCCTGGCCGGGCGGCTTCGACGATGCCGGCTTCTATTACACGCCCGTATTCATCCCGACGGAAGGCGCCGAGATGCCATTCCGCGAAGGACTCGAGCGCTACGACACGGAATTCCAAGTGGTGGACACGCTCGCCCCGCCGGTGGAGCCGGACCGCGATGATGTCAGGTTCACACACCGCAGCGAGGACAGCTTCGTCGGCGCCCGCATCCCGTTCACCCCGGCCTTCCGCTGGCGCCTCCATTCCTCCGGGACCGTCTGGGGCCTGCTTGCCGGCGAGTACAAGCTGTTCGAACTCGACCTGGCCGGCGACACGTTGCGGACCGTTACGCGCGAGTTCGAGCCCTACCCGGTCACCGACGAGGAGCTCGAGGCGGCGATCGCGGACCTCGATTGGTTCCTTCGGGAAGGCGGCAAGATCGTCGAGGGGAAGATCCCCTCCAGCAAACCGCCGGTGGAAGACTTCTTCTTCGACGACGAGGGCAACGTCTGGGTCGTTCGCGTGACCACGGCGGAAGACGAGTGGAAGGTGGTGGACGTCTTCGATTCGACGGGTCGTTACCTGGGAGAGGTCAGGCTGCCGTTCCGCCTCTCGCGGCCCTATCCCGTGATCCGCGGCTCCACGATCTGGGCGGTGGTCATCGATGAGATGGAAGTGCCGTACGTGGTTCGCGCGCGGATCGTAAAGCCCGGGGAGGCGCGGCAGCCCACCTAGACTTCCGAGCCTGCCAGGAAGAAGGAGCGGAATCCGGGCGTCCGTCGCCAGCTTATTCTCTCGCCGGCAACGACCGACTCACGCAGCTCTTCGAGTGAAGCACCTTCGCGAATCAGGTGCTTCAACAGGTCGATTGCCAGCTCCGTGCTCAGCCCTTCGTGACGCAGACCCGTGAGAAACGGATCTCGTGTCGCAATGGCGGTTTGTACCGATTCGCCGTCCCGGCTGAGAAGAGCCGAGACGAAGGCTGTCGCATCTGCCACGCAAATTACCCCCTGACCGGGAAACGTTCGCAATATTTCGTCGCCGGCCGGCGATAGCACAAACTCGACGCCGGGAACCTGCATATCGACATACGTGATGCAGTGCACCGAGACACCTCGGCTCGCCGCGGCCTCGAGATCCTTCTTCAGCATCTCCAACGGGATCGGAAAACAGTCCAGCAGAACGATCTCCTGGGCCTCCGCCAGCAAACCCCGGCAATGCTCGATCACTTGGATTACGGTTCGCAGCCGGTTGATCCCCTCGCGGTTCTCCTCCGGCGCGCCGAGTTCGGCGATTGATGCCTCGGCGCGAAGGCAGTCGGCCTGGAAGCGCTGCGAGAGCTGGCGCAGGAAGCGTGAGGGCGGCACCGCCTGCCACTGCTTCGCTTCCGAGTCATCCAGAAGCGCGGCCCCCTTGTGAGCCAGGGACTCGAGCGCGTTGTAGATCTGTGGAGCTTGCCGGCCCATCGCTTTCGCTATCGCATAGCCGGTGCCCCTACCGTGTCGAAGCAGCGCCAGGTAGACCTCAGCCTCGATTCGTGAGAGCCCCAGCCCGGATAACGTCTCGCTTGCGTGCATACTGTATTATTATATATTAGTAATAATAAAGCAAGCCCCTTTGCGAGGCCCGATGACCCTGTAAAGACCCCTGAGATCAGGCATTCTAGGAGGAATAGAGATGCAGCGTGTGATTTATATTACTTGTCTTTCGCTCTTCTGCGGTACTATGTCGCTGGTGAGCGCCACGGCTTCCTTCGCTCGCCAGCCCGAGC
>JBDHAL010000173.1:0-7214 GCA_039588075.1 Gemmatimonadota bacterium
CTTCGGGGAACTCACTGCCATAGTGGTGCAGCCCCTCGAGGCCGGCGTAGAGCGGGCACCAGGCGATCTTGCGGCCGCCCTTGTACGCCGTCTCCACCGCCGCGTCCACTACGTTCCGCATCACCGGGGTGATGTCGAGTCCGATACCGTCGCCGCGCAGCACGCCGATGATGGGGTGATCGCCGACGATCAGCTTCCCGTCCTTGTATTCGATCAGATCGCCTTCCGGGATCTTGACTTCCTTGAAGTCCATCGTGGTCCTTCTTTCTGGTGGGCTGTGTCCGGCCGGGGCAGGATCGCGCCGCATAGTAAGGAAACCGAGGCCCGGAAACAAGATTTCCCAGGGCCGGAATGGGGTATTCCGGGGGTCGCGGGCCTTGCCGCGGGTTCCGCCGTGGGGCATCCTATCCTCGACCTTTGCAACAAGGAGGCCTCAGCCTTGAGCTACAAGGACATACTGGTCGAGGTCGACGACGGGATCGGCACGATCACGTTCAACCGCCCCGACAAGCTGAACTCATTCGCGAACCAGATGCGCCGGGAGATCACCCTGGCGGTCAAGGAGCTCGCCGAGCGGGACGACGTTCGGGTGATGGTGATCACCGGCGCCGGACGCGGCTTCTGCGCGGGCGCCGACGTCACCTACCTGAAGGAAATCGCCGACAGCAAAGACGAGGACGGGCTGCGCGCCTTGGTCGAGGCGGGCAGCGCCGCGGTCAGCGCGCTACGTACCGCGCCGCAACCCGTGATCGCGGCGGTGAACGGCCCGGCGGCCGGCGGAGGAGCCAACCTGGCGCTGGCCTGCGACATCCGGATCGCCAGCGACCGCGCATCGATCGGCCAGACGTTCAACCGCATCGGCCTGCATCCCGATTGGGGCGGCACCTACTTTCTGCCGCGGCTGGTGGGAACCGCCGCCGCCGCCGAGCTGATGTTCACCGGTGACATGATCACGGCGGAGGAAGCTTACCGGTTGGGCATCTTCAACCGGGTCGTGCCCCACGAACAGCTCGCGCAGGAGACGGCGACGTTGGCGCGCAAGCTGGCCGCGAAGCCACGGCTCTCGTTGAGGCTCACAAAGCAGGCGATCTACCGCAGCGCCGATGCCGGCTTGGAAGAGATGCTCGACTACGAGCTGGACGCCCAGTTGCAGTGCGGTCGCTCCGCCGATGGCATCGAGGGGATCACCGCCTTTGTGGAGAAGCGCCAGCCACAGTTCGGGAAAAACAGATGAGCGCAGACAAGGGAAGCCGCATCAAGCGGCTGGGAGTCGTCGGTTCCGGGACGATGGGACACGGCATCGCACAGGTCGCGGCCATGGCCGGCTACACGGTGACACTCTACGACGTCGAGGGTTCGATCCTCGAGCGGGCCGTGCAGCGGATCCGCGGCAACCTCGAGAAGGGCGTAGAGCTCGGGAAGGTCGAGCCGGCGATCCGCGACAAGGCCATCGCCGCGATCTCTACGACGACGGAGCTGAGCGAAGCCGGTGTGGACGCCGACATGGTCATCGAGGCGGCGCCCGAGGACACCGATCTGAAGCGACGCATCTTCGCCGAGCTCGATGCCGCTTCCCCGCCCCATGCCATCCTGGCGTCGAACACTTCGTCGCTCAGCATCACGCGGATGGCCGAAGCAACCCAGCGACCCGGCCAGGTTCTCGGAATGCACTTCTTCAATCCGGTCCACATCATGAAGCTGCTGGAGATCGTGCGTACCGATCACACGGACGACCAGACGCTCGAGACCGCGCGCGCCGTCGGCATCGCCGTGGGCAAAACGCCGATAGTCGTGAAGGACTCGCCCGGCTTCGCCACCAGCAGGCTGGGCCTGGTCCTCGGCCTCGAGGCTACGCGAATGCTGGATGAGGGGATCGCCACCGCGGAGGACATCGACATCGCCATGGAGCTCGGCTACGGTCACCCGATGGGACCGTTCAAGCTCGGCGACCTCGTCGGACTCGATGTCCGCCTCGCCATCGCCGAGTACATGTACCGCGAGACCGGCAGCGATCGCTTCAAGCCGTCCGAAACTCTCAAGCGCTTGGTGGCCGAAGGGAAGCTGGGCAAGAAGACGGGTGAAGGATTCTATAAGTGGGATTCTGAATAGAGGGAGGGTATCGATATGGCGGACGTCGTCCTCATCCACAAGAAGGACCGAGTCGCAACGATCACGATCAACCGACCCGACAAGCTGAACGCCCTGAGCCCCGACGTGCGCATGGGGATCGCCATGGCGCTGGAGCAACTGCGCCTGGACGACGACGTGCGGGTCGTGATCATAACCGGCGCCGGCGAGAAGGCGTTCATCGCCGGCGCGGACATCGCCGAGTTCAAGGGCAAGTCCGGGGTCGAGGGATACCACTACATACAGACCGGCGACATCTACTCGGCGATCGAGCGCTTCCCCAAGCCCGTCATCGCCATGATCAACGGCTTCTGCCTCGGCGGCGGCTGCGAGCTGGCTATGTCCTGCGACATACGGATCGCCGGCGACAAGGCGAAGCTGGGCCAGCCTGAGACCAAGTTGGGCCTGATACCGGGCGGCGGCGGCACACAGCGCCTGCCGCGCCTCGTCGGCCAGGGCCGGGCCATGCGACTCATCTATACAGGCGACATCATCGATGCCGCGGCAGCTGAGAAGATGGGGCTCGTGGACGAGGTCGTTCCCCAAGACGAGTTGATCGACAAGACGCTGGAACTGGCAGGAACGATCGCCGAGAAGAGTCCGGCTTCCCTGCAGGCCACGAAGGAGAGCGTCCGCGCCGCCTGGCAGATGCCGCTGGACGCGGGGCTGCGCTTCGAGAAGCAATGGTTTGGACTGCTGTTTTCTACGGAGGACATGCAGGAGGGAGTGTCCGCTTTTCTCGAGAAGAAGAAGGTTGAATTTAAAGGTCGATAAGGAGAAGGAATGTCGAACACCGCACACCGAACACCGCCTTTCGAAATGGGCACTTCAATGATTGATCATTAAGACCGAATCACTGATGCCGAAGGGGCTCCAGCTCTATGGGCTCGCCCAATCATCAGTGATTCGATCTCAATGATTTGTGATCAAGCCTTGAAGTGCCACCTTCGACAGGCGGTGTTCGGTGTGCGGTGTTCGAAATTCACTTGTAACATCATGAAAAACAGGCTCGTCCCAACACTCGCCGTCGCTTTCTACCTGGCAATGGCCTTTTTCGTCACTTACCCGGGGTACGTGCCGTTCGACCGTATTCGCCCGTTCGTCTTGGGCATGCCGTTCGCCATGTTCTGGCAGGTGCTCTGGATCATCGCCTCCATTTTCGTCCTCACGGGTGTCTACCGGTGGGAGAAGCGTCGTTCGGCGGCTCGGCGGTCTGAGACGCGAGGCGGCTGATGGAGCGCTGGGTCGTCGTCACGATCGTCACGGCCGGGTATCTGGCGCTTTCGCTTTTGGTCGGCTGGATATCGGGTCGCAAGGCGAGCGATACGGTGACGGGTTACGTGGCGGGCGACCGCGGGTTCGGGCTTCTGGTCATGTATTTCGTGACCAGCGCCATGATGTTCAGCGCCTTCGCGTTCTTGGGCACGCCCGGATGGGCGTACAGTCGCGGAGGCGCGGCTTTCTACGTCCTATCCTATGGATTGCTGGGGTTCGCGCCGTGGTACTTCCTGGGGCCAATGGTGGCCCGGGTCGGGCGCGCTTACGGCTACGTCACTCAAGGCGAGTTGTTGTCGGGGCGTTTTCAGAGCACGACGCTGTCGGTTTTGATCGCGGTCGTGTCGATCATCGCGTTCATACCGTACATCGCGCTGCAGATGAAGGGCGCCGGCATCGTTTTCAACGCGGTGACCGACGGCCACGTGCCCATCTGGCTGGGCGCGCTAGCGGCCTACGGCGTGGTGATGCTCTACGTGCTGAAGAGCGGCGTGCTGGGCGTGGGGTGGACGAACACGTTCCAGGGGATCTTCATGCTGGTGATCGCCTGGGCCCTGGGTTTGTGGCTGCCGAGTCACCTGTACGGGGGCATCGGCCCGATGTTCGAGCGCATCGCCGAGCTGCGGCCCGAGCTGCTGACGGCGCCGGGGCTCGACGCCAGCGGCGCGCCCTGGGGATGGGGCGCCTATTCGTCGGCCATCATCGTCAGCGCCATCGGCGTCACCATGTGGCCGCACCTGTTCATGAAGGGGTTCGCGGCGAAGGACGACAACACCATCAAGTTGACGATGGTTCTCTACCCCACCTTCCTACTGTTTCTGCTGCCGCTCTACTTCATCGCGTTCGCGGGAGTGCTCTTCGAGACGAAGCCGCCGTCCGCCGATTTCATCCTTCCCCACATGATCCTGAGCACGAACATCGCACCGGTGGTCGTCGGTCTCTTCTGCGCCGGCGCGCTCGCCGCGAGCATGTCCACGGGAGACGCGATGCTGCACGCCGCCGCGTCGGTCTACGTGCAGGACATGCACCGCAAGGTCTTCGACCGAAAGATGAGCGACCACGGCAGGAAGAGGTTGATACAAGTCGTCGCTGTCATCGTCGGCATCGCGGCCTACTACATCGCGGTAAACACCGAGATGTCCCTGGTCGCCTTGCTGCTCGCGGCGTACGGCGCCGTCGTCCAACTGGCGCCCATCACGGCGGCCGCATTCTTCTGGAAGCGGGCGACGGCTCGGGGCGCCGTGGCGGGCCTCGTTCTGGGTTCGCTGGTCACCCTGTTCCTGTACCAGTTCCCCGAGTACCGGCCGTTCGGACTGCACGAGGGCATCGTGGGGCTGGCGGTCAACTGCGCGGCGCTGGTGGCGGTGAGTCTCGCCAGCAAGCCGATGGCGGTCGAACACGTCAGCTCGTTTCTCCGGACCAGTCGCACTGAAACGTAGAGCCTCGAGCCAGGCTTGGATTCCGCCACCCATCCGCTGTATCTTGCATCAGTGGCCGGCGGCCAGAGTGTGCCGGCGGCGCCGAAACGCCTCGGAAGCCATGGATTGATGTGACCATGCCCAGATCGACTTTCGCGCCCGTACACTTCTCGCGCTGCGGGGCTGCCCTGCTCGCCGCCGCTCTCGTCGGTGGTCTCGGTGCCTGCTCCGCCAAGACCGCCCCCACGGGCACAAGCGAAGAGCTGGCCGAACTGCGACAAGAGCAGCAGGCCCTGAGAGACGAGATCGCGGCGCTGCGGTGGGAGATCGTCCGGCTGACGGAGGTGCTGGCGGCCGGTCAGCCGGCTGACGCGGCGGCGGTCGCGCCGCCTCCCGCCGAGCATGCCGCCTACCCGCCATACATGCCGGCATCGACCACGCCCGTGACGGTCATCACCGCGGTGATCGATGACTATCGAGCGGCACTCGAGGCCGAGGATCTTGGGCGAATGCAGACCCAGGTCTACCAGGGGACGATCCCGACCAGCGACGTCGAGTATCTGCAGCTCTGGTTCGATCGGACGGAAGGGCTGCGGGTCGAGATGGATCCACTCACCATCGACTTCGAGAACGGCACGGCCACGGCCGTCATCCGGCAGACGATGAACTACACCCTCATACGCACGGCCGAGCGGCGCAGGGTGCACCTGGATCTGCGGATGGAGTTCGAGCGGCGCGGCGATGGCTGGCGGCTAGCCAGCGCCAGGCTGCGACGCTGACCGAGACCGCCCTTCCCTACTTGTAGATCACGCGGCTGCGTTCGAACAGCAGGCCGGACTCCTGGTCCAGGCCGAGAAAGACCCGGCGCGCGCTAACCCCCTCGAGCGGTGCCCAGGTGTCGGTGTAGCCGGTCCCGCTGCCGCCCAATATCTGCGGCGAGTGAGTGAGCAGTAGTTCGTGGACGATCCGCTCTCGTAGCGCCAGGCCCATCAGCTTCGGCCCACCTTCGAATCCGATCGTCGTTATCCCGCGCCGGTAGAGCTCGCTCCAAGTTTCCTTGAGCGGGGCGACCGAGCTGACCATCACGACGTCCGGAGTCAGCTTCTTCAGCCCATCGAACCGGGTCTCCGCCTTCTCCGTGACGACCAGCACCGTCTTCACATCACGCATGCGGAAGACCGGCGAGTCGGCCGGGATATCACCGGACTCCGAGAAGAAGACGTTGAGAGGAGCGACGTCGCCCTTGTCTTTCTTGCGCCGCTCCATCAGCTCTTTCTCGGTCGGAGCGCCGACGGTCCGGTCGGCACGAAGAGTCCCGCCGCCGACCAGGAAGGCATCAACGGTGGCCCGCAGCTCCAGCTGGCCATAGCGGTCCGACGGAACGCCGGCCATTCGACCCACCCCTCCCTCGAGACTATCCGTCGCCTTCCCGTCGCTCGACTGGATGAACAGGCCGTAGGTGTAAGGCAGCTGATCGTGCTCCGCATCCTCCCGGCCGTCAGGGTCGGGCGTCAGGTCGCCCCATATCGTCTTCCGTCCGTTCCGCAGCACATCGTCGTCGCGGGTGTTGTAGAGGACCTTGATAGGTTCGAACATGAGTTCCCTGGTTTCTATCACCTCTCACCGATCCTTCTGGAATTTCCTAACTCCCCTGTTCCGTAATCACGTAATCAAATTCAGAATTCAACTGTCGATCAAGTAGGCAGCAAGCTCGGCACCAGCATCCAGCGCGCGCTCCATCCCAGCTCGGCAGTACCATGCAGGCAGAGCACCCCGCAGGTTTCGAACTCGAACTCGTCGTCCCGTACGACCCCCGTCACCAGCAGCGAGGCGAGCCGGCTCAGGTACGGCAGGTGACCGACCAACATCAGATCTTCCGCAGGTGACTCCGAGAGAGCCGCGGCCATGCCTTCCACGTCAGCGTTGGGTCCCATGTCCGGAACCTCGGTCGGCTTCGCCTCCAGCCCACCCGATTCGGCCAAGATCTCGGCCGTTTGCCGGGCCCGGGTCTTGGTGCTGTGGCGAATCTCGGCGACCGAGACGGCGCCTGACTCCCGCAGGTAGGTGCCGATCCGCCGTGCCGTCCTGACACCGGATTCGGACAGCGGTCGTTGCGGATCCTGGTCCTCGGACACCGCATCACCATGGCGAACCAGGTAGAGGTACACGGCGCTATCCTCCTGTACTGGCGGTAGTTGGAGGCCGGGGCTTAGAGGGAATATTAAGGGTTGGAGGGCGGCGTGTCGATACTGTTTGGGGCGAACTTGGCAATTCGGAAGGAATGTCGAACACCGCACACCGAACACCGCCTTGAGAAGGGGGCACTTCAATCATCAATCATTGAGACCGAATCACTGCTCCCGATTTGTGCCGTTACTAATTTGGCCTTGATGA
>JBDHAL010000174.1:0-9885 GCA_039588075.1 Gemmatimonadota bacterium
AAGAGAACCAGGACATCTGGACGGCGGGTAAGCCCGTGGTATTCATCACCTGGCACGGTCGCCTGCTGCCGCTGCTCTACCTCTACCGAGGGGAGGGCCTCGTGATGCTCGTGAGCCAGCATCGAGACGGCGAGTATCTCACCCGTATCGGTCACGGACTGGGTTACGACTCGGTGCGCGGTTCGAGCACTCACGGCGGGTTTCCGGCGCTGCGACACCTGGTGCGCAAGCTGAGGAGCGGCCGATCGCTGGCCATAACCCCGGACGGCCCCCAGGGGCCGCGTGAGAAGTTGAAGCCCGGAGCGCTGCAGGCGGCGCGGATGACCGGTACGCCGGTGATCCCGGTGATGGCGGGCGCCAGTCGGGCCTGGTGGATCGAGGGCTGGGATCGGTTTCTGATACCGAAACCCTTCGCAAAGATCCGGGTGGCGATCGGGGAGCCTCGCTACATACCGCGTGAGACATCGGTCCGCGACCTGGAGACGCAGGCGCGGCAGCTGGAGGATCAACTGCGGACGCTCAAAGCCGCGGTAGACGACGCGCCAAATGGTCGAGGGAACGGCTGATGGGCGAGTGGTACCGGCGTCTCTGGGAGAGCGACGCGGCCGCCTACCGAGCGGTCTCGATGCTGCTTCTACCCGCGGAGTGGGCCTATCGATTCGTCGTCGCGGCGCGGGGCGCAGCGTACGACGCTGGTCTGTTCCAATCGGCGAGCTCGTCTATCCCCACTCTTGGTGTGGGCAACCTGACGGTGGGCGGCACCGGAAAGACGCCCATCACCGCTTGGTTCGCCGCGCGCCTCGGTCGACTCGGCAGGAATCCCGCCGTCGTGCTGCGCGGATACGGGGGTGACGAGGTCCGGGTACACAGGCTCCTCAACCCTGGCGTGCCGGTGCAGGTGGCTCCCGATCGTGTGAGCGGGGTGGAGCGGGCGCACGAGGAGGGAGCCGACGTGGCGGTTCTGGACGACGCGTTCCAGCATCGGCGGATTCGGGCTGACGCCTACGTCGTGCTGGTGGCGGCCGAGGAGTGGGCGGCGGCGCGGCCGAAGATGTTGCCCCGCGGCCCGTGGCGCGAACCCCTTTCGGCCCTGCGTCGTTCCTCTCTCGTCGTGACCACGCGCAAGCACGCCTCAGTAGAGCGCTGCGAGGAGATCGCGGAGAGACTGGCCGCCCTCGAGCCGGATCTACCCAGGGCGCGTGCCCACATAGCGCTTTCGGGACTGGCTCGGTTCGACGCGGCTAACCGCTGCATCTCCGAGGCGCGGCCCTTGAGCGGTTTTCGCTGCGCCCTGGCCGTAGCCGGCGTCGCGAACCCGACGGCCGTTTGGGCCCAGCTTGCAGAAGCAGGCACCGAGGTTGAAAAGCAGCGCGCGTTTCCCGACCATCATAGTTACACTAAGGCCGACATCGCGTTCATAACCGAACACGCTGGGCGCGGCCCCGTTCTGGCCACGCTGAAGGATGCGGTCAAGCTCGCCCCGGCGCTGCCGCCCGCGACAGAGATCTACGTGCCCATCCAGGAAATCGAGTGGGAAGCGGGTGAAGACGAGGTCGATAAACTGCTTGCAGGCCTGGTTCAAAAAGACGCATGACAACCATCGACACCGACATCCTGGTCATCGGCAGCGGTATCGGCGGCCTCTCCTTCGCGTTGCGAGTCGCGGGAGAGGCGGATGTCGTGCTGGTCACCAAGAAGGCCCGCCTCGATTCCAACACCAATTACGCCCAGGGCGGCATAGCCGCCGTCGTCGACGAGGATGATAGTTACGCGGGACACGTGCAGGACACGCTTCTCGCAGGCGCAGGCCTCTGTCATAGAGATCGGGTAGAGCTGCTGGTGCGTAACGGACCCCAGGCGGTTACCGACCTCATCGACTGGGGCGTTCGTTTTACCGAAAAGGGCGGTACGCTCGACCTCGGCAGGGAAGGTGGTCACTCCCGCGCCCGGATCGTTCACAGCAAGGATCACACGGGTTCGGCAATCGAGGACGCTCTCGATCGAGCGGTCTCCGAGCATCCCCGAATCCGGGTCATGGAGGACCACATGGTCCTCTCGCTCCAGGTGGAGTGCCGCGAGGGGCGTCGCCGTTGCGTCGGGGCATGTGTCCTCGACGTGGAGTCCGCTCGATCAATAGAAGTGCGGGCGCGAGCCACCATGCTGGCCGCTGGCGGTAGCGCGGCCATCTATTGTCACACGACGAACCCGGCAATCGCCACGGGCGACGGTGTCGCGCTCGGCTACCGCGCCGGCGCCCTGGTCGCCAACATGGAGTTCATTCAGTTCCATCCCACTGCGCTCTATCCAGCCGAAGAGCACGGCTTCCTGATCTCGGAAGCGCTGCGCGGCGAGGGGGCCGTTCTCAGGAACCTTCGCGGCGATGCCTTTATGCCCTCCTACGATAAACAGAGGGCGGATTTGGCACCGCGTGACATCGTCGCCCGCGCGGTTCACAGCGAGCTCAGGAAGAGCGGCGAAAGCCACGTCTGGCTGGATGCCACACACATTCCGGCGGAGCGCCTCGAGAAGCGCTTCCCCCACATCCTCGAGGGATGCGGCGCCCGGGGCATAGACGTCCGTGCCCAGCCGATACCCGTGGTGCCCGCCGCCCACTACATGTGCGGTGGCGTCTGGACCGACGCCGACGGCCAGACCAGTCTCCCGGGCCTCTTCGCCGCAGGCGAGTGCGCCTGCACCGGCGTTCATGGCGCCAACCGCCTGGCGTCCAATTCGCTCCTCGAAGCGGTGGTCTACGCCGAACGGGCCGCCGAGCGAATGGTTCAGCAACTGCCCTTCGTCCCGGATCCTCGCTGCAGGGATTGCCCGGCTCCGCCCAATTTGTCCGGCCTTCCCGGCGAAGCGCTGACCGGTCTGCGAGACCGCATCAAACAAGTCATGTGGGATCACCTCGGAATCGTCAGAACCCGCTCCGAGATGCTTGCGGGCGCTGCGATCCTAGACGAATTGCGACACCAGTGGACGGCGTTGCGTACCGACAGCTCGACTACCGCTGACGGCGAACGCTGGGCCGACGCCGCCGAGGTCTTGAACATGTTGGAAGCCGCGCGGCTCGTCGTCCGCTGTGCGCTCTGGCGGCGCGAGAGTCGAGGACTGCACTTTGTCGTTGATTATCCTTACAGGGATAATGAGAATTTCCTTAGGGATAGTTTCGTCGTGCCGACGGAGTAGCGCCGCTCTTAGTTATTAGGCGACAGCCGACTGCCGACAGCCGGTGATCGAGTGCCAGCGGAGGAGGCGTCTATCGATGTTCGATGATCGACGTCGGACGTTCGACGCGGTGCGGCTATTGGGCGTCGGAAATCGAGCGTGGATGGTTGAGAGTCGAATCCCTCGTTAAGGGTCGATCATCGGCTGTCGGCTGTCGGCTGGTGCGTTCATGCTTCTCTCATTCTCCAGGCCAGGGTCGAAGTGAAAGTATTAGTAGTATCCATCGGATCACCAAAAGGTGCGGGCCTCGCAGAGTCAATTCGAGATTACGAGTCGCGCATCGTTCATTATTTCAAGTTCGAGGCTTTAGAGGTGCGTCCCCAGAAGATCACGCAACGGGTCGAGGCGAAGCAGGTGATCGAAGAGGAATCGAACGACTTGAGGGCCAGGGTGCCGGACGGCTTCGACCTGATCGCCCTGGACGAGCGTGGTGTTGCGTGGACGACGGCTCAACTGGCAGAGTACTTGGAGGGAGCGGGGCTCCACGGTAAGCCCGGCGTCGCTTTTCTAATTGGCGGCCCGTTGGGTCTTAGCGATGGCTTGCGCCGCGAGGCCAACAAGATGGTCTCGCTGTCGTCTTTAACTTTACCGCACGAGATGGCGCGCCTGGTACTGGCCGAGCAGATCTACCGGGCAGGCACCATCCAGCGGGGCGAGCCGTACCACAAGGCATGACTACGCATCCCGAAGCGCCGGAATGGTACCGTGACTGGTTCGGTGAGGAATACCTGGCTCTCTACCCTCATCGAGATGAGGAAGAGGCCCGGGCGGGCGTAGATCTGGTCCTCCGTACCTGCGGTCGCCCAGGTGGTCTTGTCCTCGACCTGGCCAGCGGGGCCGCGCGACACATGCACGAACTCGAGCGGCGCGGCGCGGAGGTCGTTGGGCTGGATCTCTCGAGCACGTTGCTGCGAGAGGCGCGGGCCGGCGGCCCGGCTCTGCAGCTCGTACAGGGAGACATGCGGCATCTGCCGTTCGCCGACGGCGCTTTCGATATCGTCGTGAACTTCTTCACCTCGTTTGGATACTTCGCCGAGCCCTATGAGGACGAAAAGGTGCTGGCCGAGATCCGCCGCGTCCTTCGGGCCGGAGGCTGCTTTGCCCTCGACTTCCTGAACGCCGACAGGGTACGCGAAGGGCTGGTGGAGTCGGACGAGCGAATCGTTGAGGAGCGGCGGGTGGTGCAAAACCGGCGACTGGAAGAGGACGGCAACGTGGTAGTGAAGGAGATTCTCCTCTTTGGCCGGGACGGCGGCGCGCTCGAGAAGACATACTACGAGCGCGTGCGGCTTTACTCGCCGTCAGAGCTCGAGAGTCTGCTCGCCGCTGCGGGACTCCAACCCGAGATTACATTTGGGGATTACGATGGGGGCCGGCCTTGCCGCGACTGCCCGCGTTACATCTTGATGGGACACGCCGTATGAGCCTCGAGATTCAGCGCATTCCGCTGGCCGGCCCACCGCTTTCGACGGCCTATATCGACGACCATGCCAGCGTCGGCTCCTTCTATCTGGCCGGTCCACCCAACGACATCGAAAGCTACCGCCGCGTCGCCGATCAGATCCGCGACGCCTCACCCCAGTCACGTTGGGACAAGCTCGCCGACGCCCTGACCGCGCCCGGCGACAAGGCTGTGAGCGAGCGCCTCGAGAGGGTGATTCGGGGCAGGGGCGTCTTCGTTTCTACCGGCCAGCAGGCGGGCCTCTTCGTCAGCCCCCTGTTCACGCTCTACAAGGCGTTCACCGCCGCCCGTCTCGCCCGGCAGTTGGAGGAGCAACTGGGGATCCCGGTTATGGGGCTCTTCTCAGTCGCCTCAGAGGATCATGACTGGAACGAAGTCGATCACACTCACCTGATCGATCTGGACAACGCATTGGCACGACTCTCGGTGGCCGGACCCGCGTCGGACGGTGACGCCCCGCGACCGCCGGTGGAGCGAATCGAAGTCGCTTCGCAGGCACAGAGTGCATTAGATAAACTGACGCAACTAACTCCAGATTCTGAGTTTAAGGCTTCGGTGCTCGAGCCTCTTCGAGCCGCATATGAGCCGGGTCGCAGTTTCGCTCAGGCTTTCCAGGACGCTTTGGCCGCCCTGCTACAGGGGCATCCCATCCTCCTGGCTCGTACGGCCGATCCCTACGTGAAGAGGGAAACGCGGGATGTCCTCTGGTCGGAGTGGGAGAAGCGTCAGCGAGTAGGCGGCGAGCTGCGTGCCCGCAGTCTGGAACTGTCCAAAGCCGGCTTCGAGTCGCAGGTCCCGGTGGCCGAGGGAACCACGAACCTGTTCCTCGAGGGCCGCCTGGGACGAGACCGCATCGTCTACGAGGGAGAAACGCCTCGGTTGCGTCGATCGGGGGAGGAGCTGACCGAGGCTGATCTGCGTCGGATTCTCGACGAGACTCCGGAGCGCCTGAGCCCGGGGGCATTGCTGCGGCCCGTGACAGAGGCCCGTGCTTTCCCGGTCGTCGCCTACGTGGGGGGGCCGAGCGAGATCGCCTACCTGGCGCAGAGCCAGGTTCTGTTCGGCCTTCACGAGGTGCCGGCGCCCGTGGTGGTACCGCGGGCGGCGTTCCGGTTGATCGAGCCCAAGGTGGCCAGGGCCCTGGCCAAGTACGGAATCAGGCCGGACGATCTTGCCGGAGACGCGACGGTCGCGATCAACCGCCTGCTCAAGGATCGAACGCCGCCGGAGCTGCGAGAATCGATGACGAATTTGCGCCGCTCGGTAGACGAGTTGCTCGAGCGGGTCGAAGCGGCGGCGGTGGAATTCGATGCGGGTTCGAAGAGCGCCGTTGGGGCAGGGAAGCGAGCCGTCTACGAAGGGATCAAGGCGCTGGACGCCAGGCTGCAAGCGCGAGTGAAGGAGAAGCACCAGGCTATGCAGGCGCAGCTGGAGAAGGCCGCCGTCAATATGTATCCCGGCGGTCGGCCTCAGGAACGTGTGCTGAATCCGTATCCCTACTTGATTCGGTATGGTCCAGGGCTGCTGGACAGGGTGTATGAGATGGTTGTGACGCCGCTTGATGGCTACTGATTCAACATCGGACAGCGTTCAGCCGTCGCTCGACGGACGAGTTGGACTCGATGCAGGACGCACGACTTTGGACGCCCGGCGTACGAGTGAGTTCTTCCCCGCACGTACGAAGTCGTGCTTTCCGCGTTGAGTCCAACTCGGTCGTCGAGCGACGGCTGAACGCTGTCCGATGTCGGTCTTTCCCCCTCCAACAGCTCTCTTGCTCCCTCGGTTCAACGGGCCTACGTTTATTCCATAGGGAAACAAGACAATACGAGGTTTCGATAAATGGTATGGGTTCTAGGAGTCGTCGTCCTCCTTCTTATGATGATCCCCCTGACGGCGATCGTTCTCGACTCAGAGGTGGGCCGCGCGCTGGCGCGCCGGCTGGGCTCGGGTGCTTCCGACGCCGAAGGCGCGGCGCGTTTGAAGCAACTCGAGGATGAAGTGAAGTATCTGTCGGAAACGGTCCAGTCGATCCAAGAAGAGACGGGCTTCATTCGCAAGCTCCTGGAGAAGCCCAAGCCGCAGGAGTCGCTGCCTCCCGGTGAAGACTGAGAGCGAGGATCGGGGAAACCGAAAACCCCGCCCCGCCGTGGCTGTGGGAGCGGGGATTTTTTTGAGTCGCCTGACCGGCTTCGCTCGGGACGTGGCGATCGCCGGCTTCTTCGGGACCAGCCTGGCCGCCGACGCCTACACGGCCGCCCTCAGAATTCCAAACATCGTCCGCAACCTGCTGGGTGAAGGCACGCTTTCGGCGTCTTTCATACCGGTCTACAGTGGCCTGTTGGCCCGCGACGAGAAATCCGACGCGCGCCGGCTGGCGGGGGCCGTCCTGGGCCTGCTGCTGGCGCTGGCGGCGGCGCTGAGCGGTCTGGGAGTGCTTCTGGCGCCCTGGCTGACCCGGCTCATCGCGCCGGGCTGGAGCGCCGAGGCGCTCGATCTCACCAAGCGGGCTGGGAGCCCCTGGTCGTCGCCCTTGCCTGGTCCACCGTCGCCGGCGCCGCGCTTCAGTTCCTGGTCCAGCTGCCCGCCGCCCGGCGCCTGGCCGGCTCGCTCCGGCTGTCGTTTAGCCTCGCCTGGAATCCGGTTCGTACCGTCGCCAAGAACTTCGCTCCCGTAGTCGTCGGAGCGGGCGTCGCACAGCTTTCCGGCTTCCTGGACGTGTTCCTGTCCAGCTTTCTCGCCCAGGGCGCCCTGGCGACCCTGTATTTCTCTCAACGCCTCTACTACCTGCCGCTCGCCTTGTTCGGAACCTCGGTCGCGGCCGCGTCTCTGCCCGAACTTTCCCGCGAAGCCGAGTTCGATGCCCGGGATGCCGTTCGAGCGCGCCTGGTTCGCGGCTTTCGTAGCGTCGCGTTCACCGTTCTGCCGTCCGCGTTCGCGTTCATACTTTTCGGCGGCTGGATCATCAGCCTGCTCTTTCAGCGCGGCGAGTTCACGCTGGCCGATACGATTTGGGTTCACGCCACCCTGGGCGCCTATGCCGTGGGACTACTCGCCGCGTCGTCGGTCAAGCTCTTCGCCTCCGCTTTTCACGCCATGCTCGATACACGCACCCCGGTTAAGTACGCCGCCCTGGCTTTGATCGTCGGTGCGGGTCTCGGGGCTGCCCTCATGTGGCCCTTCTATGTCCCGGGCCTCGCCGTTGGCGGAGCGGTCGGGTCATGGTTCTATTTGTTGATGCTCTGGGGCGGACTGGGCAAGCGGATCGGCGCCCTCTTCGTGACTGCCGATCTTGTGTACATCCTCAAGTTGCTCGCGGCCTGTCTGACCGCGGGCGCGGCCGCCGTCGCCCTGGAGACCGTGGCGCTTCCGGCCCTCGATGTCGGTGTGAGCCTGGCGGGGCGGCTGGCCGGCACCGCGGGCACGCTCGCCACGTTCGGAATAGTGTACCTCGCGGTGTGCCGGCTCATGGGAACGCTTCCCGCCGGCGGCCTGAGAGTCTGGATCGATCGCACCTCCTGAGCGATGTCATCGTCACTTTCGCTATCGACCATCCAGGAAAAGCTGGCGGCACTGCCGGCCGCGCCGGGCGTCTACATCCTCAAGAACGCGAAGGGCAAACCCGTCTACGTGGGCAAGGCGAAGTCGCTCCGCGACCGGGTGCGCTCGTACTTCCGTGGCGACGACTCCTCGCACCACAAGCCGCCGGAGATGTATCGGGAGATCGCCGACTTCGGGACTATCGTCACCGGCTCGGACTCGGAAGCCCTCATCCTCGAGTCCAACCTCATCAAGGAGTACGGTCCGCGATACAACATCCAGCTGCGCGACGACAAGACCTACCCCTACATCAAAGTGACGACAGGCGAGCCGCTCCCCAGGGTGTTCGTTACCCGGCGTCTCGCAAAGGACGGGTCGCGCTATTTTGGGCCCTACGCCGACGTGGGACACATGCGGCGTGCCCTGCGGGCCATCAAGAAGCTCTATACGATTCGCTCCTGCCACTACGACCTCCCGCAGCAGGCTCCGCCCCGCCCATGCCTCGACTACTACATCGGTCGATGCAAGGCCCCCTGCGTCGGATACCAGAGCGAAGCTGAGTATCGCGAGATGATCGATGAGGTCGTTCTCGTCCTTCAAGGGCACACAGGCAGGCTCGCCGAGAAACTGGCCGAGCGCATGGCAGAGGCGGCCAGTTCCCTCGAATTCGAGCGCGCCGCCGAGTACCGCGACGTCTTGCGTGGCCTGGATGAGATCGAGCGGCGCCAGCTCGCCATCGACCCTCGCGGCGGTGACGTCGATGCGGTCGGGCTGGCGCAAGATGGCGATACCGCCTGCGGCGTCGTCCTGAAGATCAGGGAAGGGAAGTTGCTGGGGCACGCGGCCCACATGATGGGTAACGTGCAGGGCGAAGAGGAACCTGCGGTGCTCGCCGCGTTCATCGCCCGTTACTACCTGCTTCAGGAAGAGATCGGCAAGGAACTGCTCGTGCCACGCACCTTCGACGACCGCGAAACAGTAGAGTCTTTGCTGACCGAACGCAGCGGCCGCGCTTTCTTCGTGAGAGTGCCGCGACGTGGGATCAAACGCGACCTGGTGGCGCGGGCTGAAGAGAACGCGCGCCACCTGCTGGAGGAACGGCGGCTGGTCGAAGGGCAGGCGGAGAAGAGAGCGCCGTCGGCTCTGTATTCACTGCGTGCTGAATTGAACCTAGAGCGCGTGCCGCGCGCGATCATCGGTTTCGATGTCTCCAACATCCAGGGCTCCGATCCCGTGGGGGCCGCGGTCTGGTTCGAGAACGGCGAGCCACTGAAGAGCGAGTATCGCCGCTTCAAGATCGAGTCGGTCGAGGGCATCGATGACTACGCCGCGATGCAGGAGATCGTCGGCCGCTATTTCACGCGGCGCTTGGAGGAAGACAAGCGACTGCCCGACCTCGTTCTCGTCGATGGAGGAAAGGGCCAGCTCACCGCTGCGGCCCAGGCGCTGGAACGCGCCGGCGTTCTCGATCTGCCACTCGTGTCGCTCGCCAAGCGCGAGGAACTGATCTTCTCGCTGGATCGCAGCGAGCCCCTGCGGCTCGCCCGGCGCGAACCGGGGCTACAGCTTCTGCAGCGGGTTCGCGACGAGGCACACCGTTTCGGGATCACCTACCACAGAAAGCGTCGCAGCCGACGGACGCTTCGCTCCGGATTGCT
>JBDHAL010000175.1:0-7163 GCA_039588075.1 Gemmatimonadota bacterium
GTGGGCGAAGTAGATGCCTCCCACCGTCTTGGTCACCGGCAGCAGCGAGATGTAGCGCTCGAAGACCATGGTGTTGGTCGCGCCGCGCAGCCGCTGGTAACCCTGGCCGTCGGCGATCAGCCGGCCGTCCAGCCGCGGCATCACCCGGGCCACGATGTCGGCGCGGTCCCTGGCGTGGGCCGTGGGGCTCGAGCCCAGGTCCCAGGCGCTGGTCAGCGGATCCACCGCGTAGACGCCCAACCAGTTGTCCTCGTCGGTCCCGTACGTGTGGTACGGGTTCGCGCCCTGCGACGCGATCTGGTTCAGTTGCGAGCGTTCCGACTGCGGGTCCCAATCACCGTTCGTGCCGTTCGTTCCATCCGTGCTGGTGGCCGGGGCGCCGCCGCCGGCGATCTGCGTGTAGGCGTATTGGATCGCCCACTCGTCGTAGCTCCCGACTTCCTTGTTCCAGTAGTATCCCTGTTGCCTGGGATCCACCGCCACGTTCACCGGGCCGTAGTCCATCACCGATAACGTCAGCCCATGCTCGCGCGTGAAGGACTCATCGTTGAGCCTGTCGTGAGGGATCCCCGACGACGCCTTGAAGTTGTGCCGCAGCCCGAGCGTGTGCCCGACTTCGTGCAGCACCAGGTCGCGAATCGCGTCGCCCACGTACTCCTCCGGCATCGGCTGGTTGGCGTCGATCACCCCCAGACCCAGTAGCATGGCGTACTGCACTCCTATCTGGTGCGCCTTGCCCATCTCGGCCATGCAGAAACGGGCGGCATACTGCCAGGGCAGCTGCTGGCGGAAGCGCTCCGCCTCGAGGAACCGGTTCAGCATGCCTTCGGGCCCCGCCAGCTCCTGCCAGTCGTACAGCCAGCTGCGCACGAAGGTAGACGAGATGAGGACGTCGGCGTTCAGAAGCTCGCCGGTCC
Source organism: Gemmatimonadota bacterium (assembly GCA_039588075.1). GTDB lineage: Bacteria > Gemmatimonadota > Gemmatimonadetes > Palauibacterales > KS3-K002 > JBDHAL01. The sequence goes on from JBDHAL010000175.1 coordinate 918, forward strand.
GCGGGTCGGTCTGCGACGGGCCGATGGCGTAGCCCATGCGGTGGGCCGCCGTCCAGCGGACGGTGGAGTAGCGCATGTCCTCGGCGCTCCACTCGGGATCGTCGGGCGCCTCGCGCGCCACGACCGCGTTGCTGAAGCCGGCCGCTTCGAACGCCCGGTTCCACCCTTCGATGCCCTCCTTCACGTACTTCCGATACTCGAGCGGTACGCTGTGGTCGATGTAGTAGACGATCGGCTCGACCGGGTCGGAGAGCGCCGCGTTCGGGTTCTCTTTCTCCAGCCGCCAGCGCTCGACGAAGCGCACGAAGTCCGTATCGTACTGGTCGCGTGAGAAGTCTCTCCTGGCCGTCACGAAATGACCGACACGATCATCGGACAGGCGCGGCCTCATCGGCTCTTCCGGCAACGCGAACAGCGAGTAACGCATGCCGATGGGGATCGAGCGGAAATCCGACACGCCCTGGCCGCCGAACTGCGGGTAGTCGCTGGCCCGGAAGGTCAGCATAGCGTCGATTTCTACGTTCTTTGGAAAACCCATCACATCGTCGACATAGCTGCGCGCCTTGTCGAAGTTCACCGGCCTGTTGCCGTAATAGAACTTCAGGAAGCGCGCGTCGTCGGCATAATCCGAAACGAAGAAGTCGGTGACGTCTATCACCAGGTTCTTGGTCTCCGCGTTCTCGCTCTTGATCTCGAACGCGGCGACGATCGAGTTGCCCACGTTCTCCGACAGCGAGACCGCCATCGGCGTGCCCGGGTCCGCCGTGAACAACATATTCTTGTGGATCAGGTACAGCTTGTCTCCGTGCCGCTCGAAGTGCATCACCCGCGTGTTGCCGATCGCCAGGAGACCGTCGTGTACGTTGAAGTCACCGATGCCGCGGCTGTAATGCAGCATCAGCCCGAAATCCGTGTCGATCTGGCCGGGCGCGACTTCCATGAACAGCGTCTTGTCGCGCTTCACGTGGAAAATGAACAAGCCGTCGATCTTCTCCGTGTCCTTCAGGACCTTGTCGTACGGCTCGAAGGGACTCTCTGCATCGGCCGGCTTGGCCTGGGCCGCCCCCTCCTGCTGAGGCTTGGCAGAGTCCGGCATGTACACCTGGGTGCAGCCGCTCAAGGCGAGCACCAGGACCACCATGCCGAGGCGAGGGATACCGGGTCGTAGCATGGGACTGACTCCTTCTGGGATTGGATGGGGTTGCAACGACATAGCCTGGGTGCGGTTACGGGAACAAGTGCCGCCCTGGGCGGGCGGATCTACCATCTTCTGAGCGTCGTTATGTAAGGTTAGACGCCGTTTGGCCCCGGATGGTTGGCCGAGCGCCGGATCACCAGCGCCGTTACCGATTACCGGTCACCGCTTACCGATTACCGGTTACCGAGACTCAACCTTTCGGCTCCAGGAACGCCTGAAAACCAGGGTCGTCGAACAGCGCCTCCAAATCTAGATCCAGATGCAGCTGCAGGTTGAACTTCCGGCCATCAGCGAACGAGCCGCGCAGCAACTCCATCGCGCGCTCGTGCTCGCCCTCGCCGAGCAGCGCCGCGATGCAGGCCTGCCAGTAGGTGTCGCGGCCGAAGTCATACGGGTCGTTGAGGCCTGCCAGCCCCTCGCTGATCGCGAGCGCCTGGTCGCGATCGCCGCGTCGAGCGGCCAGCGTGCCGAGGAAGCCCTGGTAGTTGACGCTGTCGGGGAATTCGGTCGCCAGGTCCTCGTACAGCGCCCGCGCGTCGTCCCAGCGCTCGGCCGCGTAGAAGGCGAGGGCCATCGCGCTGCGCCGCTCGCGGTCGCGAGGATCGTCGGGCGGGTGCGTCTCGTACCAGGCGATCGCTTTTTCTGCCGCGTCCAGCGAAGCCTCGAGGTGGCCGTGCGCCCGAAGCTCGAAGGCCGTAAACACCATGACGGAGGTAGGAAGCCAACCCTCCTGGTCCGGAAAGTCGATGGCCTCTTCGAGCCGCCCGTCGAGCTCGTCGATCCGTCCCAGAGCGGCCAGGGCTCGGGTCTCCACCTGGAGCATGAAGAGCGACTGCGGGTATTGTTCTCGGGCCCGCACGGCCACGCCGAGTTCTGCCTCGTGCTCGCCCAGCATGTGATATCCCATCGCCAGGAATAACCAGTAGTACTGCTCCACGCCGTAGAGGCCGGCGACGCGCAGTGCTCCGGGGTACCACTCGTTGTCCGTTAGCACCGCGACGGCCTCGCTGGGCCTATTGGTCCAGATCGCTCGGATGGCGAGGTCGAGAGGAATCTCCGGCATCCTGCGCGCGGCTCGGAGCGCTGCCGCTTTATCACCGCTCGTTTCGGCGAGCAGCTGGTCCAGCTGCGCCGCAGCGACCACCGTCAGCCGATCGCGGCGCGAGTCCGCGACGTGAGCGAGCGATTCCGCTTCCGCCGGCGATCCGTCTGACATGGCTGCCCACCCGGCCCTGACTAAGGCGGCAACGAGTGTCGTGTCGAGCTCTGCCGCCTGCAGAAACAGCTGCTTCGCTTCTCCGAACAGATGGCTGCTCCCCTGGGTGTGGCCCCGGTCGCTCAATGCCTGCGCTTCTACAAATATCCGGTAGGCCTCGTAGGTGGGCGGCTGGCCCATCACATCGGCGAAGAGATTGATGCGGCCGTCGAACCGGGTGGCGAGGGCGCCCGCGACGCGTTCGCGCAACGCCTCCACAGCCGGCATCGGGTCGTCCACAGCCGCCGGAGGGGACACCACGTTGGCTACCGCTCGCTGCGATATGGCGTCGGTGACCAGCGCCTCGATCTGCAGCGAGTCACCGGACATGTATATGGCGCCGGTGATCACCGTGCCGGCGCTCGTCGCTTCCGCTAGCGTCTGGACCCGCTCGTCCTCCCGCTCGGCGCTGGCTGCGACTTGAGTCGCGCCTAGTTGAGACGCGGCCTCGGGCGGAACCGTCTGCACGAGCCCCGTACCCTGCAGGCTGCGCGTGATCCAATCGGCGGCCATCTTGCCCAGCGGATCCAGATCGGCATCCCCTGTCTGGTTCTCGAACGGGGTCACGAGCACTCGGGTCGGGCTGAGTCTGGAAAATCCCGCATCGGATTCGTCGGAGCTGATCGACAAGACGATGAGCAGCGTGACCACCAACGCGGCGCCGGCGGCCATACCGAGACGGAAAGCCCAGGTATGGGTGACCGGCCGCGTCTTTAGTTCTCGAGGGGGCGGCGCCGCCTCCCTTGTGTCGGCGACCGCCGACTCCTTGGCGGCCTTGGCCCGGCCGTTGGGAGCGGTACGCGCGCGGATGCTCTGGGCCAGCGCCTGGGTTTCCGGCGCCGGGTCGAGCTCGAGCTCGTCCTTGAGCCGCTTGGCGAACGCCTCGTACTCCTGCACGGCGCCCGAGCGATCGCCCACCGCGTCCAGCAGTTGGATGACGCGGCGCACCAGCGCCTCGTCCAGCGGCGCCAGGCCGAGAGCACGCCGCGCCCAGCGAACCGCCGCCTCGTTGCCCGCCGCCTGCGCGTCCTCCGCCAGCTGCCATGCCGCCGCCGCCGCCTTATCCCGCAGCTCGGCGCGCCGCCCATCTACCCAGCGCTCGTACTCGGGGGCGTCGGAGACATGGAAGCCCTCTAGAAAATCACCCCGGTACAGGTCCAGCGCGTCTTCCCGGCGCCCACCGTCCAGCGCCTCCTCGAAAGCCGCCACATCGCACCAGAGGCCCCGGTCCGCCAGCCCGACCTCCTCGTCGCCTCGCGTGACCAGCACGTCTTCGCCCAGCGATCTCCTCAGGTGGTACAGCGACTGGCGCAGCGCGCTTCGCGCCCGCTCCTGGTCGGACTCCGCCCAGAAGAGGCGGATCAGGCTGTCCCGGCGTTGAAAGCCCCGCGGGGCTGATGCCGCCAGGTAGGAGAGGAGCGCCACCAGCTTCGGGCGGGCCATGATCGACAGCAGCTGGTTGCCCTCCGGCCCCTTCAGCTCCGCCGATCCGAGGGCCAGGAACTCGTATCCCCCGCTGGTCGATATCGATTCTTCCATACCGCTTACCGCCTAATGAACGCTGGGATTTGGATCGGGTGATGCCACCTCACGCTACTCGTGGGGCGTTTGCGGCACAACTCCCGGGTATAGGACCACTACGAGATCGGTCGGGAGGGAGTTTCCATCGATCAGATAACGCCGGGAAAACGGTCAGAAAACGCGATCTGGCTATGGTGCAGAAAAGCTCAGCCCCCGCATAGGGGCGACGAAACAGCAGAAACAGGAGGTTTTCATGCGTAAGATCACGATGTTCTTGGCGGCCGCGATGATGATGCTGGCCGGAACGACACCCGCCCTCGCACAGAAGCTGTCCGTTGGGGTGACGGGCGGCTACAACGGTGCTTCGCTCCACACGTCCGAGCCGCAGAACCAGAACTTCGACAGGACCAGCGGCTTCAACATCGGCGGCCTGGTCGCTGTGGGCCTGTCCGACGCCTTCGCGGTGCAGTTAGAGGCTCTGTACTCCCAGAAAGGGGCCGGCCAGGATGACGCGGGGGTCAGTGCCACCCTGGACGTGACCGTAATCGAGTTTCCGCTGCTGGCCAAGGTCACCATCCCAACCCGGGCCGGCGACAGAACCAGTTTCCACTTCTTTGCGGGGCCCGCCGTCGCCTTCGAGATCGGCTGCGATGTGTCGGCCGAGATGGGTGGACAGTCCCGAAGCGCCGACTGCGACGATCCCGAGGTCCAGCTTCTTAGGAAGACCACTGACTTCAGCCTGATGTTCGGCGGCGGCCTCGGCATCGGCGCAGGCCCCGGAGAGATAACACTGGACATCTCCTACGATCTCGGTCTGACCAATCTGAACGATGATCCGAATGTGGCAGACGAATCCGTTCACACGCGAACGCTGATGCTGTCGGCCGGTTACATCCTGCCCCTGGGGCGCAACTAGGTCGGCGTGACTCCATGCCCCGGGCGCATTATCCAGCGCCCGGGGCGTGGCTGGTGAAAAATATGATCATGAGGCTCATAGAACTGGCACTGGCGTTGGGATTCGTTGGACGGGTCGTGTACGTTGGACTCACGGTCCTGTTCTGAGGTTGTGACCCGGTGACGGTGAAGTCCACGCGCCGGTTAGATATAGATAAGAGGGGAGGATTAGTGGTATGTTGACTCTCACGAATATGATTGGCGGAAGCTTTTCTCTGGTCATCGCGGCCGCGATCATCGGCTGCGCTTCAGATCCAACGGGACCCTCGTCCATCGAGGTCACCTACCAGGCGGGACTCGAGGGGTTCGAGGCCCGTCTCGACAGCCTGCGCGTCGACCTCAAGATCCCCGGCATGTCCGCCGCCCTAGTGAAAGACGAGGAGATCGTCTGGTCGATGGGCTTTGGATATGCCGACGTGGCCGCCGACCGGCCCGCCACGCCGACGACTTCGTTCCACCTGGCATCGCTCACCAAGACATTCGCAGCGACGATCCTGATGCAGCTCGTGGAAGAAGGCCTGGTCGACCTGGACGATCCTGTCGGCGACTATGACATAGATCTGGATAACGACGGCATCCTTGTCAGGCACCTGGTCAACCACACCTCGGAAGGGACTCCCGGCGCTCGATACAGCTACAACGGATCGCGGTTCGGATTGCTCGACTACGTCATCGAGGGCGCGTCGGGGCGCACGTTCGGTGAGTTGCTGGTCGAGAGGATTCTCCAGCCCCTCCAGTTGAACAACACCGCGCCCAACGTCAGGGACAGCCACGACTTCAACCAGACGGGCCTCGACCGCAATGCCTTCATCGCCAACATGCAGGCGGGTTACGAATTGCGCGGGTCCGAGGTCGTGCCGGTCGACCTGCCAACCTATTTCGGTACCGCCGCCGGCCTCATCTCGTCGGCGGAAGACTACGCCCGCTACTCCATCGCCATCGACCAGGGGCTCTTCCTCGAACCCGCGACGTGGGACTCCGTGTTCACCCCGGCCGTCTCCAACAGCGGTGGTACGCTCCCCTATGGCATCGGCTGGTTCATATACGAGTACCAGGGCGTGACGCTTCAATGGCACTACGGCTATTGGACCGGCAACTCCTCGCTCATCGTCAGGGCGCCCGGGCAGGGGCTCGCCTTCGTCGTCCTCACCAACAGCGAGATGCTGAGCCGCGCCTACAACCTCGGCACCGACGCCAACGTGATGCGGTCCGACGTCGCGCGTCTCTTCGTCGAGTCGTTCGTTCTGGGGGATGAGCCACTGCCGGAGAATGGGTGAATATCGGACGGTGAGTGGTAGGTGGAAGGGGCTAACCGGTA
>JBDHAL010000176.1:0-7156 GCA_039588075.1 Gemmatimonadota bacterium
CTCGACGCCGGTCAAACGGGCGATAGCCCGGCGCGCGGCTTCGACCTGGCCGCGAAGCTCCGGGTCGGGATCGGACCACAGAGCGAGGAAGCGCTGGTAGTGCCGAATCGCCGCTTCGTCGTTGCCACGAGCCTCCTCCAACTCGGCTAGGCGGCGCAGCGCGAAGGGAAGCTGCGTCCGGGGTCCCCGCGCGCCCCACGTGCTCGATGAACTGAACGCCGCGCGGTGGAATGCTTGCTCGAGATGAGCCACTGCCGAGTCCGGGTCACCCAATTCGTGATAAACGAGTCCGAGCAGCAGGTGCCGGTAGTACTCCCAGCCCGCGGGTCTGTAACCCGATTCCTCCAACTCACGCAACAGGGCTAGGGCCTCTTCGGACCGACCCGAGCTGAGCGCCCTGGAGGCATCCTCTAAAGCCGCGCCATGTTCTGGTAGCCACCCCGGAGAGTCTAGATCTCGCGGGTACGTGCTTATCATGCGATCGATCAGCCTCGTCCGTCCCATCGTTCCCGCCGCCACGGACAAGTTCGTTCGTACCAGGTAGCGCTCTACCTGTTGAATCGAGTCCGCCGGGTAGTCCTCGAGCATCGACTCGAGACGCGCTCGTGCCTCGTCCGGTCGCCCCGTCATCTCTTCCACGCTGGCCAGGGCCGCCAGAAGATTCGCATGGTTGACCAGTTGATTGCGCTCGGCGTAGAAGGCGTTGGCGGATTCCAGCAGATCGATGGCTTCTCGTGCGCAGCCTCTAACGGCCGCGAGACTCCCGCAGGCAACCTGTTGCGCGGCAAGCGGTCCCGGGCTCGTGGTCGCGGCAAGTACCGAGTCGCAAAGCGCATCGGCACGTTCCCAATCTTCGGACGCGACGGCCATTCGGAGGTCCGCTTGAGTCGCTGTCTCGGATGGGCCGAGCGCTGTCAACGCGGCGCGCAGACTGTCCGCCGCTTCCCACTTGTCGATCGCGAGCGCCATACCCATGGCGTTGTTGTATCCGATGGCGCCATAGGGTTCCAGCTCGACTGCCTTTCGGTACAATTCGTAAGCCGGCTCGCGGTTACCGAGCCATACCGAGTTCACAAAACCCAGGTTGATGTGGGCACGAAAATCGTCCGGGTAGCGCGAGAGCAGCAGCTCGTAGACCTCGGCGGCGTGCCGCGGTTGAAGATCGGCAGTCATGTAGTAGAAGCCTTCAACGTGCAGCCGCTCGCGGTCCGTTAGCCGGTCCCCGAGCTCGTAGGCTCGGGTCGCGCTCGCACGGGCCTCGGTCAATCGACCCAGGTTCCAGTACGCTAGGCTGAGGATCCTGTGAGCCATCGCGAAAGTTGAATCGAACCGGATCGCTTCTTCAGCCGCCTCCAGCGTCCGCTCCCGGTCCAGGGCGCGAGACGCCTGAACGGCTTCGGCGTAGACCTTGAGGGCCTCGAGCGAGCGAGTCGTCACTTCGGGCAGCGGTTTGCTGCGCCGGATCGAACCGCCCGCCTCGCCCAGCCGTCGTCTCACCTCGCGGGACAGAGTTTCCACCGCCTCGACCAGACGGTCTTCACGTGCCACCGCCCGCACCGCGATGAGATCTTGCCCCGTCCCCGGCTGCACGACCCGGGCGCTGAACACGTAGTCGCGACCGAGCCGTGAGACGGCAGGCGCCAACACGACGGACAATCCTTCCCGCTCCGCCACATCCAGGGCCAGACGCTCGTCCATCGAGGTGGTGTCCGGAAGCCCCATGCGGCGCAGCACCGGCGCGACTTGGTTTCGACCCCGGAGGTTCAGGTACTCCGACTGCTGAAGGTCGACCTCGAGCGCGGCCTGCGCCGCCAGCGCCATGTCCCGCTCCGACTCCTGCGCCTCGAACTCCGCCAGCAGGATCCAAGCGCGCTCCTCGAAGGCGTCGCCCGCGGCACCGTAGGCTTCCGTGACCCGGGCCGCACCACGCAGGACGATGGAGGCGCTGAGCAACCCGAGGATAGCGAAGGCAACGAGGCCGCCAAGAATCGCTCTGGGCCACGTGAACACTCGAAGCAAGGGGCCGCCCGTACGCTCGGTAGCCACAGCAGTACCAGCGGACGGCGTATCGACGAGTAGCGTCGGGTCACGGGCCTCCTCGGCGCGGCCGGGCGCGCGACGTTCCTCGCGGACGAAGGCGGTGGCGAGCACGATGGGGAGGCCGATGAGAAGTAGAATTAGCGCCCCAGGGTACACCCACTCGGGCAGCAGGTAGCGGTCGACGATCTGGTCGGTGACTTCCAGCACCGCCCATGAGGCGCCCAGGTAGACGGTGAGCACCTGCCAGAGCGAGCGCTGGTGGATCTCGTGGATGAACTGTTTGAGACGCGACATGACCCTGCTCGCGACGAGGTTAATGTGCTGCTGTCGGGGCTAGTGAAACAGCGATCAGATCGCTGCGGAAAGATGGGGCAATCAGTCGTGCGAATCAACGAGCTGACGGTTCGGGCAGTGTGTGGCGCGGATTACGAGCTTTCGGCGAGCGCCTCTTCGATGTCGGCCAGCTCGACGACCCGTGCCCGCACCGCGATCTCGCCGGCGTGCCGAAAGTGGAGCGTGGCGTCGAAGCGGTCACCGGCCCACAGGTGCTCCTGCAGATCCAGCAGCATGACGTGGTATCCGCCGGGCGCGAGCCGCAACAATCCGCCGGCGGGCACGTCGAGTGAGGCGACGGGCTCCATCCTCACCATGCCGCCGTCCTGGAAAGTGCGGTGGATCTCCGCGGCGCCGGCGACGGTCGTCGTGATGGCGAGCAGCTGATCATCTTGATCGCCACCGTTCTGTACCGTGAAGTACATGGCGGCGCGCTCGCCCATCACGGGTTCGCTTGCGAGTACGGCCGAGACTTCGATGTCGATGGCTTCGGGCGTGCGCGGAGGCGCAGCTCGCTGCTGCGATCATCGCGAATGCGGCGATGATTACGGATCTGACCACTGCGTGCCGCTCGTTCATCTCGATTCCCAACTTTCGTTTGCCAGCTTGGGAAGATCGTGGGCCCAGTCGGCCTGTCGCGTCCCGAACGGATACAGGATGTGCGCCAGGTTGTCCTTGGTGAAGGCGAGCACGTGGGCGGAGTGCCCGATCGCATAGCCGCCGTCTTCGGTTTCCACCTTGACCGGCGGCGGGAGGCCGAGGAAAACTGAGATCTCTCCAACCTTGTCCGCGGTTCCCGTTAGCCCGATGAAAGCCGTGTCGAAGTTGTCGAGCCACTCGCGCATGCGCTCCGGCGTGTCGCGCTCGGGGTCCGTGGTGATGAAGATCACCTTGTATTGCCGGCGTAGTTCGTACGGGAAGTCATTCAGGACGGCTCCGATGTTCGCCATGTGGATCGGGCAGACGTCGGGGCAGTGCGTGTACCCGAAGAAGACCAGCGTCACGTAGCCGTCAGTTTGCTCGAGGAATTTGAATTCCCGGCCCTCCGTATCGGTGAGGGTGAAATCGGCCTTCCTGCGGGGCTCGGACAGAAGCCGGCCGCGATAGTCGTCGGCACTGGCACTATCGTTGCCTGTAGTGCAAGCGAAGAGGATGGCCGTTGACGCAATGGCGATGATGCCTTGCCGGCGGATCCGCGGCACAGCGCTATGGATTCTGTTCATGGTTCCTCGCTGGAAGATGGTCGGCGGCGCGGGGCCGTCAACGGGGCCCGTTTCGGGGCGTTCTTGAGAGCATGCTAGAGCGGTAGAGTCGTGATGGATAAAAAGAAAGAAGTAGTCCTCTGGGTCGTCGCCGTGGCGTTGATGATAGCGGCGGCGGGATACCAGCGGCGAACGGGGCCGAGCTACCCGGCGCGTGGTGAATACGCTGTCGCGGGTCAGACGTACGAGTACCGGCTTCCGCGCAATGCGCTGACCTCGGCGGATATGCGGATCGCCATCGACGATCCCGGCGACGGCGCCGCGGCCACACTCTACTTCAAGCGCTATAGGACGGATGATCCCTTCACCTCCCTGCCCTTGGCGGCGGAGGACGACGAACTGGTCGGCTTCATCCCGGCGCAGCCGGCCGCGGGGAAGGTCGAGTACTTCCTCATCCTCGAGGCGGCGGAGGGCCGCGTCATCGTTCCCGGCGCGTCGAAGGGCAATGTCGTCATGCGCTTCAAGGATCGCGTGCCACTTCTGAGCCTGCTGCCGCATATATTCATGATGTTCTTCGCGATCCTGTTCGGGATGCGGGCGGGCCTCGCCGCGGTTTTCTCGATCGACCCGATGCGCAGGCTGACCTGGGTCACGTTGGGCGGGATGACGCTGGGCGGGATGATCCTCGGCCCCATCGCGCAGAAGTACGCGTTCGGCGCCTACTGGACCGGCTTTCCCTTCGACTACGATCTCACCGACAACAAGGTGCTGATCATGTGGCTGGTCTGGGTCATCGCCTGCCTGGTCATCGGGAAACGGCCGCGCAAGGACGAACGCGTTGCGCGGCTCGCGGTGGTGCTCGCCGCGCTGGTGATGGCGGTGGTCTACGTCATCCCGCACTCCGCCCGCGGCACCGAGCTGGATTACGAGTTACTCGAACAAGGCGTCGAGCCCGCCGATGCCCTCCGCTCCGGCCGCGAGTCTCCGTAGCCCGCCCTTTTCTCGCTTCTCGTTGTCGTTGTCGTGGTCGTTGTCGACAATGATAACGACAACGACAACGAGAAACGAGAAGCGAGTTGATGGGTTGGCGGTTTCCTAGGGCTGGCGGTTGCGAACTCGTTCGATGGTTACAAGGAAAGTGTCCATCGGTTGAGTGCCGTAGAATGTTTCGTCGCCGTTGAACTCATCTAGCTTGTTGAAGACGAAGCTGGGGGTCCCGGTGATTCCGGCTTCGTTGCCGGCGCGCACGTCCGAGATGATGAGGGGAGCCATCGCATCCCGGGCGAGGCAGGCGCTGAAATCGCGAAGCGGGACGCCGAGGTCTTCCGCGTAGGCTTCGAAGTAAGGGGTGGGGTCCAGTACCGGCCGCCAGGCCGATTGAGCCGCGAAGAGTTTGTCGACCATCCCCAGAAAGACGTCGCGCCCGCCCAGGGCCGCCGCGCAGAAAGCCGCTTCCGCCGCTTGGTATCCACGCAGCAGACGCGGGATCGGGTACACCCGGAACACGTAGAACACGTTCTGCTCCGCGAGGAGCGCATCGAGGGAGTCGGCCCGCGTCAGGTGGAAGTTGCGGCAGTCGGGACAGGCGAAATCGATGAACTCGTCGAGCCTGACTTCGGCGTCTTCCGCCCCGAAGATACGAACGGCATCGGCCCGTTCGATCAATTCGATGTCAGACGCCGCTCCGGCTTGTTGGGCCGCGGCGATTGATGGAAGAATGAAGATCAAGGCCGCGAGCGGCTTGCAGAACCTCGGCATGGTACCCCTCCTAAGAGGTCACGAGCTGGATCGTTGGGGCCGGTGTTCGCTGCGCAGGATAGAACTGTACGGACAGGGCGGGCTTCGTTCAAGGGATGCGAGGCGCCACGGCGGCAGTCCAGGGAAATCGGGCGCCGGTTGGGCCATCAGGGGGTAGCCGACCGGTCGCCCCCCGGATAACTTCCGCGGATTATGACTCAAGATTACCCATTTCTGCGCGCCTGCCGGCGCCAGCCCGTCGATCGCGTGCCCGTTTGGCTGATGCGCCAGGCCGGCCGCTACATGCCGGAGTACCGGGCGCTGCGGGCGGACCGCACGATCCTCGAGCTCTGCCGGACACCCGAGCTGGCGGCCGAGGTCACGTTACAACCGATCAACAGGTTCGATCTGGACGCAGCCATCATCTTCGCCGACATCCTGTTGCCGCTCGAGCCGTTGGGCGTCGGGTTCCACTTCGCGCAGGGTGAAGGCCCGGTGATCGAGAATCCGCTGCGTTCGCCCGAGGATGTGGACGCGCTCAAATCGTTCGACCCGGCCGTCGGCCTCGGTTACGTGCTCGAGGCGATCAAGATCGCGCGTCGCGAGCTGGATGGTCGCGTTCCGCTCATCGGCTTCGCCGCCGCGCCCTTCACGCTGGCCAGCTACATGATCGAGGGCGGCGGCTCGAAGAACTACTTGCTGATGAAGTCGTTCATGTGGGGTCATCCCGAGGCGTGGGACCGACTGATGAGACATGTCAGCGAGATGACCCGCGACTACCTGGCGGCCCAGATCGAGGCGGGCGCCCAGGCGGTCCAGCTCTTCGACAGCTGGGTCGGCTGCCTGTCGCCCGAGGACTACCGCCGCTTCGTCCTGCCGCACTCGGCCCGCGTTCTGGAGAGCCTGGCCGAATACGGTGTGCCGCGCATTCACTTCGGCACCAATACGGCCACCTTGCTCGAGGCGATGAAGGAGGCCGGCAGCGAAGTGATCGGCGTGGATTGGCGGCTGCCCATCGGCCGGGCGCGAGAGATCATCGGCCCCGATTTCGCCGTGCAGGGCAACCTCGACCCGGTCCTGCTACTGGCGCCGCGGGATTTGCTGGTAGAACGCGTGAAAGGAATCCTCGAGCAGGCCGACGCCGGCAACGGCTACATCTTCAACCTTGGACACGGGGTGTTGCCGCCGACGCCGATGGAGAACGTGGACGCGGTGCTCGAGACCGTCCATTCGTTCTCAGTTACCGGTCACCCATAGGAAGAGATTCTGGTAAATGAGCGGTAAGACCAAGGGGCTGCTGGTTATGGCGTATGGGACGCCGGAGAACATGGATGACGTGCGGCCGTATCTGACGCACATCCGGCACGGGCATGAGCCATCGCAGGAGGCGGTCGAGGATTTGCAGCGTCGTTACGGTTTGATTGGTGGGCCCTCGCCGCTGTATCAGACTACCGTCGATCAGATGAAGGCGTTGGAGCAGCGGCTCAATTGGGCCAACGGCGGCTACCAGGGCTATCTCGGGATGAAGCACTGGCATCCGTACATCTCGGAGGCGGTGGAGCAGATGGCGGCGGACGGGATCGAGGAAGCGGTAGCCATCACGCTGGCTCCGCACTACTCGACGATGAGCATCGCTCAGTATTTGGATTACGTGCGCGAGGGGCTGGGTGGAGTCGGGAAGCGCATCGAGGTAACGTGTATCAAGTCTTATCACGACGAGCCGTTCTTCATCGACGCGTTGGAAGAGAAACTGCGCGACGCGTTGGAGACGGTTTCCGAGCAACATCGCCGGGACATCTCCGTGATCTTCACGGCCCACAGTCTGCCGGAGAAAATCCTCAAAG
>JBDHAL010000177.1:0-10998 GCA_039588075.1 Gemmatimonadota bacterium
GATGGGTGGGCTCCTGTTGATCACGGCGTTGATCTTTCTGCTGGCGATGACCCGCTCGTTCGAGTTCCTGATCCAGTTCATGATGTTCGTGGCGATCTCGGTGGACGCGATGATCATCGTCGCACTCTTCCGCCTCCGCGCGATGCACCCCGAGGAGTCGCGTCCCTACCGCGTACCGGGTTATCCCTGGATGCCCGGTGTCGTTTTGATCCTTTACGTGATGATCCTCGTGCTGGTCGCGGTGACACAGCCGAAGCTGGCGTTGGGTGCGGGCGGGCTGCTGGTCGTCTTGCTGGCCGCTGGCGTGGCCTGGTGGAAGGTACAAGGAAGCCGGTTAGGAGAAGCGGCGAGCTAGCGCCCGAAGGGAGTGAAGTATGCCAACATGCGCAGAAGTCATGGCGCAAACGCTGTCGGATGCCGGCGTAGAGCGCATCTTCGGCCTGCCGGGCGGCGAAATCCTGGCTTTCGTCGAGGCGTGCCGGGAGCTCGGAATCGAATTCGTGCTGACGCGAGACGAAGCCACGGCGTCCTTCATGGCCGACGTCACCGGCCAGATCCAGCGCCGTCCCAGCGTCTGCGTGTCGACGCTCGGGCCGGGCGCACTCAACATGGCGTTGGGTGTCGCCAACGCGTATTTGGATCGCTCGCCCGTGATCGCCATCACCGCGTCGATCGCGGAATCCGCAAGACAATACGCCACCCACCAGAACCTGGATCTGAATGCCGTCTATCGACCGTTCACCAAGTCGGCGGTCACGCTGGACGGAGAGAACACGGCGGCAAAACTGAGCGGCGCTTACGATTTGGCCGCGCAGCCGCGCATGGGACCGGTTCACATCGCCGTGCCGAGCGATGTGGCGCGGTCGCCGGAACGCCAGACGGAAACCACGACAGGCATTCGGCTCGATGCGCGAGTGAGCGCACCGCGGTCGGTCGAGAGCGTGGAGAGTATAGCGGTCGCGATTCGCGGTGCTCGGCGGCCCGTGGTGATCCTGGGCCTCGACCTCGATCCCTTCGAGACTCGCGGCAGCGTTCAACATTTCGTGGAGAGACTCGGCGCCCCGGTCTTCGTGACCCCGAAGGCGAAGGGAATACTCCCGGAGGACCACGTCCTGTTCGCCGGCGTGTGTGCAGGGGTCGCCGCGGACAAGGTCATAGTCGAGCTCTTCGGTCGCGCTGACCTCCTCGTCGGGCTGGGATTCGATCCCGTGGAGTCGGACAAGCTCTGGCACCAGAGCATGAAGCTGGTCAACATCGGACCTGCCTCGATCGCTGCGGATGAATTCCGCCCGGCAGAGGAATGCGTCGGGGACGTCAACGAGATCCTCCCCGCGCTCTGTGAGATGGATCTGGGCTCCAGCGAGTGGTCGGAAACCGACTTGAACAGCTACCGCGAGCAACTCGAGGAGGTGCTACGACCCGCCGCAAGGCCGCAGAAAGGACTCTCGCCGTACGAAGTCACGCAGCGGCTTCGTGAGCTTCTACCACGCGAAACCATCCACGTCACCGATACGGGCTCGGCTAAGTTCGTGACATCGCAGGTGTGGAAGACCTTCGAGCCATTGACGTTCTTCGTGTCGAACGGTCTGTCCTCGATGGGATACGGCCTGCCGGGAGCGATGGCCGCCAAGCTCCTCTTCCCCGAGCGCCCCGTGCTCTGCAGCACCGGGGATGGCGGATTCGGCATGACGCTTGCCGATCTCGAGACGTGCGCGAGACGGGGAATTCACGTGATGACGGTTGTCTTCAACGATAGCGGCCTGAGCCTGATCAGGGTCGTCCAGCAGTACAAGGGGCATCCGGACTACGGCGTCGAATTTTGCCCGGTCGATTTCGCAAAGGCGGCGGAAGCTTTCGGTGCTTGGGGTGCTCGAGTCGAGACGATGGACGATCTCGAAGCGGCGGTCAAAGAGGGCCTGGGGATGCAACGTCCGGTGGTACTCGATGTCGTGATCGATCCAACCGAGTATCATGCGCACGCAGCTCCGTCGGCGTAGGCGAAGGCTCGTTTTGCCTCCACCACCTTCGTATCGGGCCCCCGCAACAGTCTCTTTTGGTTTCATAGTCTTGACGACCGCGTTTCTCGCCTGTCGTGCATCGTATGACAACGACTGTACGCTTTGCCGGATGAATGGATGAGGTCGCCGGTAAGTGCGCGCGTCTTGCCCATCACCGAGCGCCAGCTGGCCCGGGCTCTGCGATTGCTTCCGTCCTGGCTCGACAAGTACCCACCCTCCGTCATACAGATGAACCTGCGGGCGCTGCGGCTGTGCGGTCGAATCGAGTTCTACGATTTCACGGCGGAGGGAGCCGCATACGAACGGGACGTCTATTTGGCCGTCCAGCTCGGCCGCGCAGACGACGATCTGGAGGAGATCTTTCATCACGAGTTCAGCCTGCTGCTGATGAAGCGGCACTCGTTCCCGTTCAAGGCGTGGACTGACGCCAACCCCTCGGAATTCCGATACCTGGGGGATCTGCGCATTTTTTTGGATACTTACGGGTGGGAGCGCTCACAGGAATCGGAGCCGTCGCTGTACCGCGAAGGGCTGGTCGTGCAGTACGGCCGGACCACTGCCCTGGAGGACGCGAACACCTACGCCCAGTTCGTCTTCGCGCAGCCGGAGTACATGAAGCTCCTGATCGAGACGTACCCCGTCATCCGCGCCAAGTACCTTGTCTTCAAGTCGTTCTATCTCGGCCTAAGTCCGGAGTTCGGACCCTGGTTCGAGCAAATCGGTTAGCTCCGACTCCCACTCCTACTCGTAATCGTAATCGTAGCCGTAATCGTAACCGTACTCCGCGACGAGTAGGAGTAGGAACCTGCGTCTTATCGGCTACTGTCTCCCTTCTACCGGAGACGACTCGGCGTTCCAGTAGAACGGGCCGGCCGGTCGTTGTCGGGGCCACAGTTCGTCCAGCGTGGCGCCGTCGTATAGGCGGCCGTTCTTCATCACCATGCCCACCGTGTTCGTGTTGCGGATGTCCTCGAGCGGGTTGCCCTCGAGGATGACGAGGTCCGCCAGCTTGCCGGCTTCGATGGAGCCGACGTCGTTCTCCAGCCCCAGGGCTCGGGCGCCCAGCAGCGTTGCCACGAGAAGCGCCTGGTGCTCCGAGAGGCCGCCGGAGTGAATGTTCCACAGCTCCCACTGGTATCCGAGCCCCTGTAGCTGGCCGTGGCTTCCCACGCCGGCGATGCCGCCTGCCTTGACTATGTCGGCGCCCAGCGCTGCGACCCGGTCCATGGTGTGGACGCGGGGATGGAACCAGCCGGCGTTGCGCCGCAGCGTTTTCTGCTGCAGTTCCTCGAACGGCGTGAAGCGACGGAGCTTCTCGTCGTCGAACGGGCTCTCACTGGCGTAGTAGTAGTTCTCGGCCCAGGGCCCGCCGTAGGTCACCAGGATCGTCGGCGTATACGCCGTGCCCGATGCCACGTAGAGGCGCACGACGTCGTCGTAGTAGGGAAAGCCGGGTGTGTTGTGCTCCTGACCCGGGTACCCGTCGATGGCCATCGTCATGTCCATCACCGCGTCGAGCGCGCCTTCGGTGGTCGGCATGAGGTTCAGCTCGCGGGCCGCTTCGATGATCCACTGGCGCTGCTCGCGATTCCCGGCGACGTACATCTTGATCGTCTTGGTGTCGTAGTAGTCGCTGTAGCGCTCGAGCACGTCGCGCGCGTGCTCCTTGTCCTTGATCATCTCGGACGAGAAGACGCCGGGTCCGGTGGAGTACATGCGCGGCCCGATGATGCGGCCGGCGCGGGCAAGGTCCTCGTAAGTGAGGACGTCGGTGGTCGCCGTCTGCGGGTCGCGGGTCACGGTGACGCCGTAGGCGAGGTTAGCCATGTACGACCAGACCTGGCGACGGTGCAGGCCGGCTGCCGCCCTCAGGTGCGCGTGCGTATCGACGAAGCCCGGTACGATCGTCATACCGGTGACATCGATGACGCGTGAAAGGGTGAAAAATAAACTTATTAAGATGTGGGCGTCGTCCGGCGCCGTCATGCTGCCGCTGGCGCCCACACCGGCGATCCGGTTGTCCCTGATCAAGAGGTCGGCGTCCTCGATTACCTCGTCGTCACGCATGGTGATGACGCGGGCGCCGCGCAGCACCACCGTACCCCGAGGTATATCGCGCTCAAACCGAATCTCGACCCTCCTCTCCTCAGGCTCGTACTCCTCCTCCTCGTCATCGTCATCCTCATCTTCATCTGCATCTGCATCTGCATCTGCATCTTCGGCTTCATCTTCATCTTCATCTTCATCGGCGTCCGCCGCCGCGACGCTGTCGGCGAAGGCCTGCGCCGCGTCGAGATCGTAGATGAAATGCGCGTTGCCAATCGACCAATGCACTTTTCGCCCGTCGGAGCTCCAGGCGGGAAACTGCCCGCCAACGGTCGTCAGCTTCACGGCTGGGAAGGATGCGTCGTCGGGATCCGCGACCGAGATCGTCGGCGTCTCGCCGCCCACGTACGGTACGGTCACGGTGTAAAGCTCGTTCACCACTTGGGCGACCGCCTGATCGCCCTGCGGCGCCATGAGGATGACGGAGGCGCGCGGCGGATTCGTCGAGTTCGGCTGCTGCCGCCCCGTCACCTTGACGTGCGCCTTCGTGTCGGTGCCATCCCAGCGGAATGAGATGAGGCCGTCGGAGAAGCTGTAGGCGTAGATGCGGTCGTTTTCTTGGGTGAAGTGTGGGGCGGTGAAGTCGGCCGGCCGGATGACGGTTGCGGCGCCGCCGCCGGCCGGTACCCAGACGAGGTTCTCCGCCGCGCCCGGGATCCCGCGGGTCAGCGCCTCCGTGTAGACCCGGGCCGGTCCGCGGAATGCCACGATGCGGCCGCCGTCCGGCGACCAGACCGGCTGCTGGTAAAGCGCCGGTGTCCGAGTCAGCTGTTGCGGACCGCCACGGCCGTCGGCGCGGGCTTTCATGATGTGGCCGCCCTCGGCGTCGGACACGGTGACGTAGGCGATCCAGCGGCCGTCCGGCGACCAGGCGGGCTGGTGCTCCGGGAGGTCGCCGCTGGTGAGGCGCCGCGGCGTGCCGTCGGGGTAGTCCCAGACATAGAGCTCGTCGAGTGCGGTGAAGGCAAGCATCGCGCCGTCCGGCGAGGGTACCGCGTTACGGATCTGGCGGGCGACGAAGGTCAGGGAATCCGGGATCGGGTAATCGAAAGCGACGCGGGGCCCGAGATCGAGATCGATGTCGACTTGGAAGGGAATCTCGATCGGCGCCGAGCCATCGATGGGCACGCGCCAGATCTTGCCGCCGTACGAGACAACGACCTCCTTCGAGTCGGGCGTGAACGTCATGCCCGGTAGCACGTCTCGCGATGCCGCTGCCTCCTGTTCGTCGCGCTGGATCGGATACACGAGCCAGCGCTCCTCGCCGGTCTCGAGATCGCGGATGCGCAGGCCCGTATCGTTCACGTGGCGGCTGCCGTAGACCAGCCAGCGCCCGTCGGGCGACATCGTGGGCCGCACGGCGCCGCCGTACCGGTTACTCCGCCCATGCCGCTCGCCTGTGTCGCGATCGTAAACGGCGAGCTGCCACTCACCCATCGGCGAGTTGTACGTCCAGGTGTTGGTGCGTCGCGCGTACCAGATGTACCGCGGGTCCGGCCCGAACGCCGCACCCATGCTCCGTCGGTTCTCGGGCTCGTCGATCAGCGTGACGCCGGCGCCGCCGTCGGCGTGGTAGAGGTGAAGCCGGCCCGGGCCCCGGGCATCGCGTGTCACGACGATGTATTTCCCGTCCGGTGTCCAGTCTGGCGATTGATACGAGTTGCTCTTCCCCTTGCTCACCTGGAGCGTGTCGGCCCGATCGAGCGAGATGATCCACACGCCGGGGCCGCCGCTGCGGTCCGAGACGAAGGCTATCCGTGAACCGTCGGGGCTGAAGCGCGGCTGCATGTCGAATGCCATGCCCTGAGTCAGTGGCGCGGCCGTACCGCCGCTGAACGGCATGGTGTAGAGGTCGCCCAGGAGATCGAATACCAGCGTTCCGCCGTCAGGACTCACGTCCACGGAGATCCACGAACCCTCGCCGGTGGTGAATTGGAGCTTGCGGTCGGGCTCGAGGGGCAGCCCTTCCATGCGGGGATTCTCTTTTTCAGTTGTGTCCTGCGGCTCCGGTTCTTGTGCCTGGGTCGGCATCGCGACGAAGACGGTCAACAGGACGGCGCTAAGCGCAGCGCGTAAGAGCGTTCGACAGGCGGACATGGGTTCCTCCGGTAAGTGGTAGACGGTGGACGGTAGACGGAGAGTATGCGAATCGCAAGACGCGCCCTAGCCGCCCCCAGCGCGCCGCCGTACCTTGCCGGGTATTCTCGACTGACAGAATGGGACTGTGACGAATCAGACGGGGCAAATTCCTGAACTGAGATCCTAATCATGGGGGGCTCTATGGAGATGATTGGGCAGTCACTCGTGGGCTGGCGACGAGCGCTGAGCGGAATCCTTCTCGGCTGCACCGTGACGTTTGCCATGGGCTGTGCCGGAGAACCCGAGAATCCGGCCGACCTGGTGCTCAGGAACGGCAAGGTCGTAACGGCTGACGACGCCTACCCGGAAGGCGAGGCGGTCGCGATGCTCGGCGACACGATATTGGCCGTGGGGAGCGATCGTGAGATCCGCCAGTACATCGGGTCCGCGACCGAGGTGATCGATCTCGAGGGACGGCTCGCCATCCCGGGCTTCATCGAGAGCCACGGGCATTTCTTGGGCGTCGGCGACGCCAAGATGCAGCTGGACCTGATGAGCGTGGCGAATTGGGACGAGATCGTCTCGATGGTTGAGGCCGCCGTCGCCGAGGCACAGCCGGGGGAGCTGATCCGCGGCCGCGGATGGCACCAGGAGAAGTGGGACATGGAGCCGCCGGGCAACATCGAAGGCTTGCCCACGCACCACACGCTGAGCGCGGTTTCGCCGGATAACCCGGTCGTTCTCCGGCACGCGAGCGGTCACGCGTCGTTCGCCAACGCCAGGGCGATGGCGATGGCGGGGATCACGAGTGCCACTCCGGATCCCCGCGGCGGCGAGATCGTGCGGGACGCGGACGGCAACCCGATTGGAGCGTTCCGCGAGCGGGCACAGGGCCTGTTGAGGGCGGCGGCAGAGTACGCAGCGCCGACGGACCGGCGGCGGCAGGCACAACTAGCGGCCGAAGAAGCGCTGTCCAAGGGCATCACGAGCTTCCAGGATGCTGGGGTCGGGTTCGAGACAGTCGATCTATATAAAGAGTTGGTGGATGACGGCGCCCTGGGCGTCCGGCTGTGGGTCATGATTCGCGAGTCCAACGACCGCCTCGCCGAGCTTATGCCCGAGTATCGCACGGTTGATTACGGCGACCACCGGCTCACCGTGCGGGCTATCAAGGTCTCGGTCGACGGAGCGCTCGGACCGCACGGCGCCTGGTTGCTCGAGCCCTACAGTGACTTGCCCACGAGCACTGGCTTGAACACCAGCCCGATCGACGCCCTTGCCGTGACCGCGGAGCTTGCGATGGAGAACGATTACCAGCTCTGCGTGCATGCCATCGGCGACCGCGCCAACCGTGAGGTGCTGGACACTTACGAGGCCGCGTTCATGGCGAATCCGGACAAGCCGGACGTGCGCTGGCGCATCGAGCACTCCCAGCACCTTCACCCCGACGATATCCCGCGCTTCGGCCAGCTCGGTGTCATCGCCGCGATGCAGGGCATACACGCCACCTCCGACGGGCCGTGGGTGGTCCCGCGGCTGGGCGAGCAGCGGGCCAGCGAAGGCGCTTACGTCTGGAGGAACCTGTGGGATAGCGGTGCGATCATCAGCAACGGCACGGACGCGCCGGTCGAGGACGTGGATCCGATCGCCAGCTATTACTCCACCGTTTCCCGCAAGATGAACGACGGAAACGTGTTCTTCGCCGACCAGCGCCTGACCCGGATGGAGGCGCTCAAGACGTATACCAGCCTGGCCGCCTTTGCGGCGTTCGAGGACCACCTCAAGGGGACCCTCGCAGCGGGCAAGCTCGCGGACATCACCGTGCTGTCTCAGGACATCCTGACGATCCCCGAGGACGAGATCCCGAACACCGAGGTCGATTATACGATCGTCGGCGGCAAGGTGATGTTCAGTAGGCAGTAGACGGTAGGCAGTAGACGGTAGACAGCAGACAGCCGTCGCTCGAGATCGAGTGACGGCTGTCGACGTTCAGCGGTGCAACCTATTCGGTGTTCAGAGCCTCGATCGGATCGATCCGGGTCGCGCGCCGCGCCGGGAGCAGGCAGGCGCCGATCCCGACGGCGGCGAGTATCAGCGCGACGCTGGCCATGACGGCTGGATCGGTTGGGCTGACCCCGAACAGCAAGGCCTGGATGAGCTGCACGAGGCCGAGGCTTCCGAGGACGCCGATCATCAATCCGCCTCCCACGACCCGAAGGCCCTGGGACACCACCAACCTGAACACCTGTTGCGGGCTGCTCCCCAGTGCGATGCGGATTCCCAGCTCACGCGTTCGTTGGGTTACCGAGTACGCCAGGACGCCGTAGATCCCCACGGCGGCCAGGAAGAGAGCCACGCCGGCAAAGATCATTAGGAGGAGCATAGGGGTGCGCCGGGTCATGAGCGATTCGGCGATAAGATTCTCTACCGTGTCCGGATAATGAAACGGCAAGTCCGGGTCGATGCGGGCCACGGCCTGGCGGATGGGAGCCGTCAGCGTAGTGGGCTGCATCTGCGCACGGGCCACCAGAGACATGAATCCGGGCGGCCGTTGCTTGTAGGTGAAGTAGTAGGCGCCGACGTGCTCGCTCTGGGTGAGGTCGTTGTGCTTGATCTGTCCTACGACGCCGATGATCGTGTAGAGATTCTCCTCGTCTTCGGCATCCTCTGTGCCCGGCACGGTGCCGTAAAGCATCCGCCGGCCCAGCGGGCTTTCGTCCGGGAAATAGCGCTGCGCCAGCCACTCGTCGATGATGATGACGTTGCCCGTTTCATCCGTGTCAGACTCGTCGAAGAAGCGGCCCGCGACGAGTGGGATGCCCAGGGTCTCGAAGTAGCCCGGTCCGGCGACGTTACTGAACGGAGCCAGCATCGACTCGCCGGGACTGGGAACGTAGCCCTCGGGCAGGATGACGGTCGAGTTGTTGGTGCCTCCAAACGGGACCTGGGTCGTCACTGCAGCCGCGGTGACGCCGGGCATGGCGCGAACCTCGCGTAGCAACTCGTCGATAAACTGCCTACGGTCGGCTCCCTCGGGATAGCGAGAGCCGGGAAGCGCTAGGAAACCCGTCAGGATCGAGTTCGGACGGAAGCCCGAGTTCTCGTTCAATGCGGCGCGCAGGCTGGCGAACATGAGCCCGGCCCCGATGAGCAAGATGAAGGCGATGGCGACCTGGCCGGTGACCAGCGCGCTGCGCAGCATGACGGCCCCGCGGCCCGACGATCCCGTACGGCTCTCCGACCGGAAGACCGAGTTCAGGTCGGAGCGGAAGATGTGGATCAGCGGGATCAGGCCAAACAAGACTCCCGCCGCGATGGAGATCGCCAGAGTGAACGCGACGACGGTGCCGTCGATTCCGATGTGCGCGCCTCTCGGCAGGTCCTCGACGCCCAGCGTTCCGAGCAGGCGCAGGCCGGCCATGCCGGCGGCCAGGCCGAGCAGGCCGCCGAGCACCGCGATCGTCACCGCCTCGGTCAGCAGTTGCCGGCCGAGCCGGGCACGGTCGGCCCCCAACGCCAGACGCGTGGCCAGCTCGCGCATGCGGACGCCGGAACGGGCCAGCATCAGGTTGGCGATGTTGAGGCACCCGATCAGCAGCACGAAGGCGACTCCGGCCCAGAGCATGATGAACGTGGGTCGCACGTCGCGCAGCAGATCGTCCTGCAGGTTGACGATTTGAACGTGATAACCCGCGTCCTCCAATATCTGTTTCGCGTTTGGGAGCGGCCATTCTTCGATCAGCGCTTCGTCGAGGACCTCGATTTGCCGCGCCGCCTGCTCGATGGTGGCTCCGGGCGCTAGCCGGGCGATCATCTCACAGTTGTTGTTGTGCAGTCGCTCCGTCGTACGATCTGCAGCGGTGAACGGGATGGGCACGTAGAAGCGGCTGACCTGCTGACCGAGGAAGTCGAAACCGTCGGGCAGCACACCCACGATCGTATACGGGAGGCCGTTGACGCGAAGGTCCTGGCCCAGCACGGCCGGGTCGCCGCCGTACCGCTCCTGCCAGAACCCGTAGTCGAGGATCACGACTTGCTCGCTCCCTTCTTCCATCTCCTCCTCGTTGAAGCTCCGGCCCAGCAACGGCCGGACACCGAGGATGGGGAAGAACGAGGCGGTCACCCGCACGCTGCGAATCTGCTCCGGGCTGCCCGGCTCGCCAACGGTATGTGCCCAGTACTGGTAAACGGCCACGTCTTCGAAAGCCTGGACGCGCTCGCGGCGGAAGAAGTAGTCGGGTGCGCTACTCGAAGCCCGCTCGGCGCCGGCGTTCGGGTAGCTGTTGAAGGCCCGCACCAGGCGGTCCGGTTCCGCGAAGGGCAACGACTCGAGCATCACGTTGTTGATGACGCTAAAGATGGTCGTGTTGGCGCCGATGCAGACGGCCAGGGTCGCCAGCACCGTCAGGCTGAGGGCCTTCTCCTTCCAGAGTAGCTTCAGCCCGAATCTCAGATCTCGAAGTAACTGGTCCATGCTCGTGGCTTGGTGTGAGGGATCCCGCCGGGGCGGTGTGCACTTGTTATCCCCACTACGGGAGGCGACGGACAGTGGATTCGCCGCTTGGTTATAGGAATGGGACTATGTCGACAACGACGACAACGATAACGACAACGACAGCGAGAAGCGAGAAAAGGCCTGAATTGGACTTCCCCCGGTTTCGCGGACAGTGAACAGTTTGGTTCTCAGGCGGCTGACTGATTCATCTTCTCATACGAAACCGGCGACTGGTAGTCGAGAGCTGAGTGCCGACGATGAGGATTGTACCAGCCCTCGATGAAATCGAAAACTGCCAGC
>JBDHAL010000178.1:0-9437 GCA_039588075.1 Gemmatimonadota bacterium
CGTCCCTCGCGTTGAGCAGCCCGGCCCCAATCGACGTCGCTTGCTGAGGAGTCAGGTCCTGCACCTCGGCGTCGAGGTCGTCGAGGTTGGTTCCGACGTGCGCGGCTAGAAATCCAAGCGCACTGGTTGTTGCTGTGGTAGTGAAATACACCGCACCAAGCATGTCGCCGTGCAGCGCGTTATTTCGGACTAGGTCGAGGTAGACTCCCACCGCCTTGCGCAGGGCGGACATGCGAGTGCCCGATGCCGTTGGACCGAGGATATCCCGTCCCATGCTTCCGGAGACGTCGAGGACGAGCGCGACCGATGCCGGATCTCGGATCTTCGGCTGGTCGGCCGTGAATGTGACCGAAAACAGAGCCGGTTGCTGGGCACCGGCCGCGCTGCTGACGCCGGTGATCTCCACCTTGACGTTGGCGGGTAGCGGGAACTCGCCGTCATAGGTGATCCGCAGGCAGTTCTTGACGGAAACGTCATCGACGACGGCTCCATCCACGATCATCACGTCGATCAAGGCGCCTGAAACGGAGGACCCATTGACCTCCAAGACGACGGTGGAGGGCGGGCTGATGGGTGTGGGAGCGTCTTCGGCGACGGTGAAGTAGGGGAAGTCGAAGCCCTTCCGTCCCTGGGTGACACTGATTTCGGGAGGCCCCGAGGGCACCTGATCACATTTGTTGAGAGGGCTTCCTGATGGCGCAACCGTATAGATCTGCGCCGAGGCAACATCCGCCGCCAGCATCAGCGCGCAGACGAGGTAGACTACTGTCCTTGTCATCATCTGAGCCGTCTCCTCTCGAGCCTGGTTCGAAGCCACATCGATCCGTGCGAAGCGCTATCGTGGCTTGCGTTAGAACGGCCCGGTAATCCGCGTCGGAGTCGTTGCACTGGTGGTCGAGCCGTTGCCCAGCTGACCCGACGCGTTGGAGCCCCAACAATACACGGCGCCGCTGGCCGTGACGCCGCACGTATGGTCGAATCCTGCACTGATCGAGGCGAAGGCCAGACCTCCCGCGACATCGACTGGCGTGCCGCTGTCCAGCCCAGAGCCGTCACCCAGCTGGCCGGACGCGTTGGAGCCCCAACAATAGGCGACCCCGGCGGCCGTCACGCCGCAGGTATGGCGACTGCCAGCGCTCACCGACGCGAATGTGATCGAGCCCAACACGAGGACCGGCTGATCGCGGTTCGTGGTAGTATTGTCTCCCAGCTGCTGCAGGTTGTTGAGCCCCCAACAGTAGGCGGCGCCGGTTGTCGTAACCGCGCAGGTGTGGGAGGTGCTGGCGCTGATGGAGGTGAAAGCGTGGGTGCCAGACACGAGCACGGGTTGATCCGCATCGAGGGATGCGTCATTCCCGAGCTTGCCGAACTGACCCTGACCCCAGCAGTAGGCGTCTCGATCCGTGGTCACACCGCACGAATGCGATCCGGCGGCGACGGCCATCGTAAATGGATGAGATCCGTCCACCAGCACGGGCGCGCTCTCGTCGGAGGACGCGTTGTTGCCGAGGCGGCCGGAGCCACCCGACCCCCAGCAATAGGCGGCGTTGGATGTCGTCGAGCCGCAGGTGTGCTGGCTGCCGGCGGACACCGATCCGAAGTTCGCCACGTTGAGAACGACGACCGGGACGTTTCTGCTGGTGGTCGATCCATCTCCCAACTGACCTGAGGCGTTCGAGCCCCAGCAGTACAGGGAGCCAGCGGCCGTTCGGGCGCAGCTGTGGGCGAATCCGGCGTCCACCGAACCGGGCGACAGGTCGAAAGTCAGCATTCCTGATACGGCCACGGGCGCGGTCTGATCGGTGACCTGGCCGTTACCCAGGCGACCGTCATCGCCCTCGCCCCAACAGTGGGCCCACCCGTTCGTCGCGACGCCGCAGCTGTGCAGCGCGCCAGCACTCACCGACGAAAAACTCCGCGTGGTGGTTATGTTCGAGCTACCGCTGACGCCGTCGGCCCTTGCGAAAATGACAGCCAAACCGGTCCCCTCGGCGGTTACCAGCCCGTTGTCGTCGACCGTGGCGTTGGTGACGTCCGATGACTCCCAACTGACCTGCCGGTCGGTCAAGGTATCGCCGTTCTCGTCGAGCACCGTGGCGGTAAGCTGCACGGTCTCAGCCACGACGATGCTGACCGAGGCAGGTTCTACGACGATGCTGGATACGGCCGGTTTGACGGTTATGGTCGCATCATCGGACCTGCCACCGGCCGCTGCGATGATCCGCGCGTCGCCGGGGCTGATGCCCGTCACCACTCCGTTAGTGACACTCCCTATCGTGGGGTCGGCGCTGCTCCACTCGACGGGAAAGTCCGACATAACCTGGCTGGCCAGATCCGGGGTCAACGTCACCGAGCCGACCGCGGGCGGCCCGTTATCCTCGCTGCAGGCGAGGAACACAACGAAGAACGACAGCGAAGAGATAACTCCGACCCGAATAAGCGCTCGTGTCATGGTAGCCTCCCAATAGGATTACCCTGTGGGACTGAACACCGGGCCCTGCTTGGATAGCTGTACTAGAATGGCCGTAGCACTAATATAGCGAGCAAACTAAGGGTGTACTCTATGATTCTGTGACAGATTGTGATGATTCTTGGCCAAAGATCGGTAACGCCTAATATATTCGGGCTGTTTTCGGCGGGCCTGCCTTGCCCTGCCCGCCTTTGTTTACTAGTAATCCCTCCGAACGGCACCCAGGAAACGGACCGAATCAAGCGGCGGGCGGCGCCGAACAACGGCGAGCAGTTCTCATTCGAACGCTATGACAGAGAGAAATGACCAGGGCGAGGCCCGAAGCGGGCTAGCCGGCCGAATCTGGAAGTCGATATTCCGGGGGCCGATCTACCCACGGGACGACCGGGATCGGAAGTGGTTGCTGGTCAACAACCTGATCCTCCATCTGCGACCGATCCGCCTGCCGGCGCGGTCGCTGAAGTTCACGCACACGTTCGGGCTGGGCGGGATGTCCGCGGTGCTGTTCCTGCTGCTGGCGGCGACCGGTGTCCTGCTGATGTTCGCCTACGAGCCATCACCGGGGCGAGCCTACGAATCGATCGTGTCGCTGCAGAACCAGGTGTTGTTCGGGAAGTTGGTGCGCAACGTACACCATTGGAGCGCGAACCTCCTGATTCTCATCGCCTTCCTGCACCTGCTGCGGGTCTACTTCACCGGGGGCTTTCATGTACCGCGGCAGTTCAACTGGGTGATCGGTGTCGTGCTGCTGCTCTGCGTGGTGGTGTCGAACTTCACCGGGTATTTGCTGCCGTGGGATCAGCTTTCCTATTGGGCAATCACGATCGTGACGGGGATGATCGGCTACGTGCCGTTCATCGGGGAGTGGCTGCAGACGTTCGTCAGGGGCGGCGCGGAGATCAGCGGCGCGACACTCATCTATTTCTACACCTTCCACACGACCGTCGTCCCCGTCCTGCTGATCACGTTCATGGCCTGGCATTTCTGGCGCGTGCGGAAGGCGCACGGCGTGGTGTACCCGCGGGCGCCAGGCGAAGAGCGTGAAGAGAAACCCGAGTACGTTCTGACGCTTCCCAACCTGCTGCTGCGGGAGCTCTCGGTGGCGCTGTGCCTGATCGCGTTGATCATGGTTGCCTCCGTGATGTTCAACGCGCCGCTGGACGAAGCCGCGAACGCCGGGATGAGCCCGAACCCGGCCAAGGCGCCCTGGTACTTTCTTGGGCTCCAGGAGCTGCTGCTCCATTTCCACCCGCTGTTCGCCGTGGTGATCATCCCGCTGCTGGCGGCGACCGCATTGGTGGGCATCCCCTACCTACGCTACGAGGACGACGCGGAGGGAGTCTGGTTCATGTCGCAGCGGGGTCGCAGCACGGCGGTGATCGCGGCGATCACGTCGCTGGCGCTGACCGCCACCTGGGTCGTCCTGGACGAGTACTGGATCGACTACTCCGCCTGGCTGCCGGGCGTCCCACAGGCGATCGCTGACGGCCTGCTACCTGTCACCGCCTTGTTGGCGGCGCTTGCCGGCTTCACGATGATGTTGAGGAAGAAGTTCGCGGCCTCCAGGGACGAAGCGATGCAAGCGTTGTTCGTCTTCCTGACCGTCGCATTCATCGTGCTGACGGTGACGGGCGTTTGGTTCCGCGGCGCGGGCATGGCGTTGACCTGGCCCTGGAACTTCTAGTTACCGAGAGCCTTATGTCACGCAAGAAGAATCCGAAGAAGAAGAAGAAGAAAGACAGGGGTCTCCCCGAGCAGGCCGCCGTCCCGGCGGACTTCGAGGCGGAACCGGAAGCGACGCCCGCGGCCCCTGTCGCGTCCGCTCCGCCGACGAGTACCGCGCCGCCGCCAACGGCCGAGGCCTCGCGCCGGAGCTTTCTCTGGAAGATCTGGCTGACGCTGGGCGGCCTGGCCATCGTCGAGTACGCGTGGCTGGCCATGAGCTTCCTGCGCCCGCGCGCCCAGGCGGATGATGACGCCGGCGGCATCGTGGTCGCCGGCCCAGTCGAGGCCTTCGAGCCGAGCTCGGTGACGGCATTCCAGAAGGGGAGGTTCTACCTGTCGCGCCTGGAGGACGGCGGGTTCATGGCGCTGTCGCGGGTATGCACGCACCTGGGCTGCACGGTTCCCTGGGTCGACGACGAGGGCCGGTTCGTGTGCCCGTGCCACTCATCGGCCTACGACGCGACGGGTAACGTGTTGAGGCCGCCGGCGCCGAGGGCGCTGGACATGTTCGCGATCCGGATCGAAAACGGCATCGTAAAGGTCGATACCAGCATGCCGATCGAGCGCAGGGCGTTCGACGAATCGCAGGTCACCAGAACGTAATGACCGAGCAACAACGCTCTCAAGAACGACAGCAAGGCGCGAACCGCGGCTCGATGGATCGGTGGATGACGGCGGGGCTGATCGCCTCGGCGGTCATCGTGCTGAGCGTGCCGGTATACGTGATCAAGGAGGGCTTGAGCCGCCGGGCGGGCGGGGCGACAGCCGGCGCCGCGGCGACGTTCGTCGGACGTGACGGTTGCGTCGACTGCCACGAGAAGGCGTCCGAGGCATGGCGCGACTCGGACCACGACAAGGCGATGGCCGTGGCGAACGACAGCAGCGTCGTGGGCGACTTCGACGACGCGGTCTTCGACGACGGCGACGTCTACGCGCGCTTCTTCCGCAGGGACGGCAAGTACTTCGTCGAGACGGAGGGCCCGGACGGCGAGCTTGGCGAGTTAGAGATCGCCTACACGTTTGGGTTCGAGCCGCTGCAGCAGTACCTGATCCCCTTCCCCGGTGGTCGTCTCCAATCGTTGACCATCGCCTGGGACACCGAGCTGGGCGAGTGGTTCTACCTGTACGCGGGCCGGGACATCCCGCCGGACGACTGGCTGCACTGGACACGCGGCGGTCAGAATTGGAACGGCATGTGCGCCGAGTGCCACTCGACGAATCTCAGAAAAGGGTACGACGCCGAGAGCAAGACGTTCTCGACGACGTGGTCGGAAGTGGACGTGAGCTGCGAAGCGTGCCACGGGCCGGGCTCGCGCCACGTCGAGTGGGCCGAGATACCGCCGATGGCTCGACCGATATCGGACAACTACGAGCTAGTGATTCGGACCTCGGGCATCACATCGGGGCAACAAGTAGAACTGTGCGCACCCTGCCACTCGCGGCGCACGTCGCTGGGCGACTACGACCACACGCATACGGACCTACTGCAGTACCTGGTGCCGTCGCTCCTGAGGGATGAACTGTACCATCCGGACGGTCAGATACTCGAAGAGGTGTACGTCTACGCCTCGTTCCAGCAGAGCAAGATGTACCGCAACGGCGTGCAGTGCAGCGACTGTCACGACGTTCACAGCCTCCAGCTGGTGGAGGAGGGCAACGATCTCTGCCTGCAGTGTCACCGGGCGGACGCCTACGACAACTACGATCATCACTTCCACAAGAAGATCCACGAGGGCGAGCCAAGCGACGGCGCGCTGTGCGTGAAGTGCCACATGCCCGAGCAGCCGTACATGTTGATCGACTGGCGGGCCGACCACAGCATCCGGATACCGCGGCCGGACCTCACCCTGGAGATCGGCGTTCCGAACGCCTGCAGCTCGAGCGGGTGCCACGACGACGAGACGGTGGAGTGGTCCGCCGAGCACTACGAGGACTGGTACGGGGTGGCGAAGAAGCCGCACTACGGCACGATCATCGCCGCGGCGCGCGAGGGGAGGCCGGAGGCGGAGGAAGAGTTGATCCGCATGTCCGGCGACCCGCTCTACCCCGCCATCGTCCGCGCCACCGCCCTGTCGCTGTTGAGCGGGTACCCGGGAGAGGAGAGCACGGCCGCCCTGCAACGCGCCCTCGGCGACGAGGATGCGCTGGTCCGATACACGGCGGTGCAGAGCGTGAGCGTCACCCCCGATACCACCGCCGTCCTCGATAGACCGCGTTCGGATCTCAGGCGGTTCTACGACGATGCCAGCCGCCCCGACCGGACTCGCGCGCTGCGCGCCGAGTACGAGGCCCAGGTCGCGCTGGTCGACCTCGTGGCGCCGCTGCTGTTCGACCCGGTCAAGGCGGTTCGTCTCGAGGCCGCGACCCGGCTTGCCGGGTTGCCCACGGAAATACTGAGGGACTATCAGCGGGAAGCTCTGGAAGAGGCTCTGTCCGAGTTCGAGAAGGCGATGGAGTACTCTCTCGACTTCTCGTTCGCCGGGTTCAACCTGGGCAACCTGTACATGAGCCTGGGGGATCCCCAGCGGGCCGAGCGCTACTACCGGTCGGCGCTGGAGATCGACGACCTGTTCTACCCGGCGAAGATGAACCTCGTCGTCCTGCTGAACTCGGCGGGCCGCAACGTGGAGGCGGAGGCGCTGCTACGAGAAGTCCTCGAGGACTATCCGGACGTTCACGAGGCCGCCTATTCGCTGGGCCTGTTGCTTGGCGAGTTGGGTCGTTACGAGGAGGCGGCCGTCTACATGCAGCAGGCGGCCGAGGGCATGCCGGACCGGTCCCGGACCTTCTACAACCTGGGACTGATCCAGCAGTACCTGGGTCGGGTCGTCGAGGCGGAGGCCTCTTTGATGAGAGCGCTCGAGGCCGAGCCAGACAACATTGATTACCTGTACGCGCTGGCCGACCACTACGTCAGGCGCGGCGAGCTTCTGGTGGCGCTGGAGCTGGCCGACCGGATGATCGCGATCCACCCGGATAACGAGCTCGGTCATCAGGTGAAGGCATACATAGAAGAGTCATTGCCTGAGAACTGACTCGACATCGGACAGCGATCAGCGGTCGCTCGACTGCGGGCTCACTACCCGTCGACCGAGTTTCGACGCTCGACTCTCTGGAGGTCGAGATTCGAAAGTCGGGGGTCGAGCGACCGGCCATCTATGAGAATCGAGCGACGGCTGATCGCTGTCGGCTGATGAACGCCTCTCGCTACTGAACGTTCTTGAGGACCCCCAGTAAGAAATCCCAGAACTTGTCGACCGTATCGATGTGAATCTTCTCGTCCGGCGAGTGTACACCTTCCATCGTGGGGCCGAACGATATCATATCCATCCCCGGGTACTTCTCGCCGATGATGCCGCACTCGAGCCCGGCGTGGACCGCTTTGACCTCGGGATCCTTTCCGGCCATCTCCTTGTAGGTGGCCCTGGCGACCTTGAGGACCGGGGAAGCCATGTCCGGCTTCCAGCCGGGGTAGCCGGAATCCTGCACGACCCTGGCGCCGCCCAGCTCGAAGATCGTGGCGACGGTCTGAACGATCTCCTCGATCTCGGAGGCGACGGAGCTTCGCTGGCTGGTCTCCAGCTCGACCTTGTTCTTCCCGGTGGTGAGGACCGCGACGTTG
Source organism: Gemmatimonadota bacterium (assembly GCA_039588075.1). GTDB lineage: Bacteria > Gemmatimonadota > Gemmatimonadetes > Palauibacterales > KS3-K002 > JBDHAL01. The sequence goes on from JBDHAL010000178.1 coordinate 7,818, forward strand.
GTCGAGGTCTCCACGAGCCCGGGGATATCGGCGCTCATCTTCGTCACGCCGTGTGGCAGCGCTAAGAGCGTCTGGAGGATCCGCGCCTGCTCGTCTTTCTTGATGACCTCACGCGAGTCCACGTCGTTGGCGCGCTCCAAGGTGATGGCGAGGTCCGGCTCGACCGTTGCGAGCTCGGCGCGAATCGACTGGTCGAAGCTCTTCGCGATGGCGATCGCCTTGCGCACCTTGTCCTTCGGAACGAAAACGACGGCCTCCGCTTCGCGTGGGATCGCGTTGCGCTTGTTACCGCCCTCGACCGACGCGACGCGGGCGCCGATCTCGTGGAGCGCCCAGAGCACCCTGGCCATCGTCTTGACGGAGTTGCCGCGGCCCTTGTCGATCTCGAGGCCCGAGTGTCCGCCCAGCAGGCCTTTGACCGTGAGTCGCATGGCGGCGGCGCCGGCTGGAGCCCGCATGAAGTGCACCTTCCAGGTACCGGTCGTGTCTCTACCTCCCGAGCAACCGACGTAGAGCGCGCCTTCTTCCTCGGAGTCCAGGTTCAGAAGCGTCTTGCTCTCCAGGAATCCCGCCTTCAGGTTGGCGGCGCCGGTGAGCCCGGTCTCCTCGTCGACCGTGAACAGGAACTCGAGCGGCCCGTGCTCCAGCGACCGGTCTTCCATGATCGCCAGGCTGGTGGCGACGGCGATCCCGTTGTCGGCGCCCAAGGTCGTCCCGGCGGCCATCAGCATGTTCCCTTGCCTGACCAGCTCGATGGCGTCCTTCTCGAAGTCGTGGACGACGTCCTTGTTCTTCTCGCACACCATGTCGAGGTGCCCCTGCAGGCAGACCCTGGGTGCGCTTTCGCGCCCGGCCGAGGCGGGCTTCCTGACGACGACGTTCATGAACTTGTCCTGCTTGGCCTCCAGTCCGAGCTTTGCAGCCGTATCGACCACGTACTGCGAGATTTCCTTCTCGTTACCGGAGCCGCGCGGGATTCGGCTGATCTCCGCGAAGTACTTCCAAACCGCTTCCGGCTGCATTCCAGCTATGGCGTCCGACATCTCGAATTCCTCCCGGGGGTGTATTGAAGCTGGGGCGTAGGCCGACAAGATGGGGCAGCCGCGGTCGCCGATCAACACGGTATGGCGTTGCCTGGCCCGCCCAAGCCACGGCTGGCCTGCCGCCGGCCGCCGGTAGTGGCGGCCCGGGTTTTGCGCTGCCGAGCACCGTAAGTACATGCATGGAGGCCTGAGCGGAGTGGCGAGGCTCATGGGACGTGACGGTAAGCGTATGAACCTGTTCGAGCGCTACCTGACGGTGTGGGTGGCGGCATGCATGGTTCTCGGCGTGGCGATCGGCAAGCTACTGCCGGGCTTCACAAGCGCGCTGCGCGATCTCGAGTTCGGCGAAGCCAGTCACATCAACATCCCCATCGCGGTACTGATCTGGCTGATGATCTACCCGATGATGCTGAAGGTCGATTTCACGTCGGTCGCCAACGTGCGGAAGCGGCCGCGGGGCCTGCTCGTCACGCTGTTCGTCAACTGGCTGGTCAAGCCGTTCTCGATGGCATTCTTCGGCTGGCTGTTCTTCAAGCACTTCTTCCTGCCGCTGATCGGCGAAGAACTGGCCAGCCAG
>JBDHAL010000179.1:0-7030 GCA_039588075.1 Gemmatimonadota bacterium
GTCCCCGTTCTGCACGACGATGGCGGCCTCTGGCTCATCTCGAATGCGGAAGGAATCGTGCAGCGCTACGATAAGGAAGGAAGCCTGCTCTGGGCCCTCACCCTGGACGCGCCCGAACTGCCCCTCATCAAAGAGGAGTTCATCAGGCAGAACCGCGAGCTCCAGAGTCCCGGGTTCATCGTGCTCTCGTATGTCAGTGATGCGTTCGCGGCAGGCGATGAGCTGTGGATGCTACTCAACGTTCCCGAGACCCACCCCTGCGCCATCCTCGTGGTCGGCGGCGATGGGTCCATCGAGCGCAGAGTCGGATTGCCGAACGTCTACGATGTGGATGAGCTGGCCGTGGATGCCGAAAGGCGAAAGCTCTACCTGGGGGTTCGGTCCATGGCGTCGCTGCTCGCTGCGGACCTCCCCGATTGACGAGTATCACGCAGATCGAGCGACGTTCTTACTGATTCCGCTCCGGTCGCACCCGCAGTGTCACTGAGTACTCCAGAGCCGTCGGCGGACGGCTACCGGGCTGTACCGAGACCAGGTGCACGCGGTACGAACTCCCCACCCGCCACGAGTCATCGCAGATATCCAGATTGGAGCACACCTGCACGATCTCGCCTAACGTCCCGTCACCCGACACTTCCAGCACCACCGTGACGTTGCCGGCCCAAATGCAGACCGCCATCGGAGGACAGCGCGAGTCGTCCAGCACGTGCCCTAGAGTCACGCTCACATCCGTCCCCTCGATCGCCGCCGTCTCGCCCAGCTGCAGCGTGAAATCCACGTCGAGCGGAACACCGTCGGCAGGCTCCGTCGCCCCATCTCCGCACGCAACGAACGCTGCCACCAGAACCGGCATTATCAACCGCTTCATGGCTCAACTCCTCCTACTACAATCCGCATGCTCCTGTGCACCCTACCAGTAGGATGGTACAAACCCCCAAAACGTTAAAGCAACCCACCCCTTGCCGAATCAAGCCGAATCCGCTACCTTCTTGGTTTAGTGCACTCTAAAAACAATATTAGGCACCACTAAATATCATGGACCCACTCACCCTGTTCACCCTCGCCGCTTTCGCCACCGCTGCGCTCGCCGTCTTCTGGCCGCGCCACGGCCTGCTCGCCCGCCTCCGCCAGGGCCGGCAATTGGCGGCGCGAGCGCTGGTGGAAGACGCCCTGAAGCACGCCCATGCGAGGGAGCAGCGGGGCCCGCTGGCGACGGCGGAGTCGATGGCGGGCAAGCTGAGGGTGAGCGTGAAGCAGGCGATCGATCTGATCGCCACGATGGAGGAGGGCGGGCTGATCCTGTCGACGGGCTCGGGCCTGCGTCTCTCCGACGCCGGGGAGGAGCTGGCGTTGCGGGTGATCCGGGCGCACCGGCTGCTGGAGCGCTACCTGGCGGACGAGCTACGGATGCCGCTGGAGGAGATCCACGCCGAGGCGGACCGTGCGGAGCACAAGCTGACGGCGGACGAGGTGGACGAACTGGAGGTGCGGCTGGGCTATCCGCAACAGGATCCTCACGGCGATCCGATCCCGACGAGCAGCGGAGCGCTGGAGCCGGTGGAAGCCACGGCGCTCACCGACTGGGTGGTGGGACAGCCGGCGAAGATCGTTCACCTGGAGGACGAGCCGCCGGAAGTGATGGCGCAGATCGTGGCGGCGGGATTCGCGCCGGGGATGCAGATCGAGGTGCAGCGGGTGAGCGTGGAGCGCGTGGTGGTCTGGGACGGGGAGAACGAGCGAGTGCTGGCGCCGGTGGTGGCGGCCAACGTGTTCGTGACGGAGTTGCCGCACCCGGTGCAGCCGCCGGTGAAGCTGTCGTCTCTGGAGCCGGGCGGCTCGGGTCGAGTCATCGCGCTACGCACAGAGGGTTTCGAGCGGCGCCGACTGCTCGACCTGGGTCTCACGGCGGGCACGGTCGTCGAGCGAGCGTTCTCCGGGCCACTGGGTGAACCGACGGCCTACCAGGTGCGCGGCGCGTTGATCGCGCTTCGCCCGGAACAGAGCGATCAGATCGAGATCGAGCCGCTGAGTGAGGCGATGCTGGAGGAATCGTCGTGACGACGAAGCGCCCGCGCTCGATCGTGCGGCGCCGGTTGCCGGTCGTCGAACCGGACGCCGCCGTAGAGATCGGCCTGCGTCACCTGGGCATCGATACGACCGACTGGGACTACATGGTCGCGCTGGCCGGTAATCCGAACACCGGCAAGAGCACGGTCTTCAACGCGCTCACCGGCCTCAGGCAGCACGTGGGCAATTGGCCGGGCAAGACGGTGGCGCGCGCCGAAGGCGGTTACGAGTACGAGGGCGGAAAGTACAAGCTGGTCGATCTGCCCGGAACGTATTCCCTGTTGAGCGCGTCCACCGACGAAGAGATCGCCCGCGACTTCATCCTCTTCGGCCGGCCCGACTGCACGATCATCGTGGTCGACGCCACCGTGCTGGAGCGCAATCTCAATCTGACGCTGCAGATCCTGGCGATCACGGACAGGGCGGTGCTCTGCCTCAACCTGATGGACGAAGCGGAGCGTAAGGGGATCCAGGTCGATCACGAAACGCTTGAACGCGATCTGGGCATCCCGGTCGTGCCCACGGTGGCGCGAACGGCGCAAGGGATGCCCGAGCTCATCGAGGCGGTCGCCGGCGTGGCCTGTGGCGCCACCCAGGCGCGACCCCACCGCATCCGGGCCGGCGGCCAGGCGGCCCGCTCGGTGGAAGAGCTGGCGGCACAAGTCGAAGCCGCCTACCCGGGCCTGCCGAACGCGCGCTGGGTCGCGCTGCGACTGATCGAGGGTGACAAGCGGGTCGAGAAGGCCATCTTGAGCGGCGAGCTGGCGGAGATAGCGGGCGGCGGCCGGTTGGCTTCGGTGGGACAAGACTGATGCCGACGAGCGCTCCACCAGCTGCCGAGCGGATCCTGGCGAGCGCCGAACGCTTGCGCCGCGGTCTCGACGTCTCGTTCCGCGACCAGATCGTCGAGGCGATCTACGACGACGCCCGCGCCATCGCCGACGCTTCGGTGCGACGCGGCAAGCCGGCCGGCCCCACCTGGGACGAGAAGATCGACCGGGTCATCACTTCGCGCCTCTGGGGCTTCCCCATTATGCTGTTCGGGCTGGCGGCCGTCTTTTGGCTCACCATCGTCGGCGCCAACTACCCGTCGCAGGCGATCGCTGTGCTTCTCTTCTGGGTCGAGGGCCTCGCCGCCGGCGCCTTCGAAGCCATCGGCGCACCCTGGTGGTTGACCGGATTCATCTGGCACGGCGTCTGGCGCGGACTCGCCTGGGTCATCGCCGTCATGCTTCCGCCCATGATGATCTTCTTCCCGCTGTTCACCATCATGGAGAACCTCGGGTACCTGCCGCGCGTCGCCTTCAATATGGATTGGCTGTTCAGAAAGGTCGGCGCCCACGGCAAGCAGGCGCTGACCATGAGCATGGGGTTCGGCTGCAACGCCGCCGGCGTCATCGCCTGCCGCGTCATCGACTCGCCGCGCGAGCGCTTGATCGCCATCCTCACCAACAACTTCGTGCCCTGCAACGGACGCTTCCCAACGATCATCATGCTGAGCGTCGTCTTCGTGGCGGCGGCGTTTCCACCGGCGCTCGCTTCGCTCGCCGCGGCCGGGTCGGTCGTCGCGGTCGTGCTGATCGGCGTGCTCTTCACGCTCGCCGTATCATGGCTTCTCTCACGCACCGTGTTGAAAGGCCAGGCCAGCAGCTTCACGCTGGAGTTGCCGCCCTACCGCAGGCCGAACTTCGGTCAGATCCTCTACACGTCGATCATCGACCGGACGCTCTTCGTTCTCTGGCGCGCCATACTGATGGCGGCCCCGGCCGGCGGCGTCATTTGGCTGTTGAGCAACATCTCGGTGGATGGGAATTCGCTGACGTATTGGATCTCGGGATTCCTCGACCCGCTGGGGCTGGCACTCGGGTTGGACGGCGTGATCCTATTGGCCTACATCATCGCGATCCCGGCGAACGAGATCGTCGTACCCACCATCATCATGTCTTACATGGGCGCCGGGATGATGATCGAGCTCGACAGCCTGTCCGAACTGCAAGCGCTGCTGGTCGGCCAGGAAGGCTGGACCCTTTTGACCGCTGTCTGCCTGATGTTGTTCTCGCTGCTCCACAACCCGTGCTCTACGACTATCTGGACGATGTACAAGGAGACGGGCTCCAAAAAGTGGACGGCTCTCGGTGCGCTGATGCCGTTGGCCATCGCCTTCATCGTCACCTTTGTCGTAGCGCAGACAGCGCGCTTCTTAATTTATTAACTTCGACATCGGACAGCGGTCAGCCTTCGCTCAACTATCGGCGAAAGAGGCAACTACCGACGCACGACAGCCGACGCCCGGCGTCCGACGGAGGTCGGACGTAGAGCGTCGGCCGTGGATAGTTGCCTCTTTCGTTGGCCGTCGAGCGACGGCTGACCGCTGGTCGATGTCGAATCAGTATCAGTTCCTAACGAGCTCCGCCTTCACCGCCAAAATCAATGCACCGCGATCGACTTCCGGCTGGGCTGAGCCCAGTACGAGCAGCTGGTCGAGTCGCGCGTTGACCGTCGTCTCGAACACCGGGCCGAACTGAGTGTGCAGGAGCTCCACCTGCATCTGAACGGTGCCGCCGTCTTCGGCTTCCTTTATCTCGCCGATAAAGCCCTCGATGACGAAGTGCCCGTCCACAACGCCGACACGCTGGGAGACGTTGCTAAACTCGATCCCCATCATCACGGCTTCCCCAACCTGTCGGTAGTTCTTGAAGCGGAAGACATCCGTGGGAAGCGCTGCTGCGATGTCCTCGAGCGCCGGGTCGGGAGCCGAGCTGCCTCCGTTCGCCTCGATAATCCGAAAATGTAACCTGACGCTCGGCTCGGGCCGGTCGTACTCCTTCAGCACCTCGCCGATCCTGCCCAGCATCTCCGGCGTCTCGCGAACCGTGATCGTCCGCGTCCGATCGTCAATACTGATCATCCCGCCCCGATCCGCGAACACGTAAGGATCGATGATCGCATGCGCGGCTCCCGGCTGGATGTACTCGAGCTGGTACGTCCTCACATCCAGAGTCCCATACCCATCCCCCCCTAAGCACCCTCCAATCCCCAACTCCATCGCGATCCCGATCGCCATCACCATCACCGCCAGTACCTTCCGACTCCTACTCCTACTCGTTATCCCACTCGTAATCTTCATCGTACTCTCCTCCGCGTCGATTAATAAAACCATATCACTTTCGCCGATTTATCTTCCGTCTCGAACACCAACGTATTCTGAGCGACCGGCATCTCGACAACCGGCTCGATCCGCGGCGCCGGCCCGACAACTAGCTCGCCCGGCATTCGACTCGTGTTCGCCGACCGCACGACGAACACCCCGGCCACGACAGCGGCCGCCGCCAACGGCGCCGCCATCCGCCAGGCGTTGCGTCGCCACGATCGCCGCTGGCGTCGCGCCCGCGCCGCGCTCAACGCATCGTCGACTCCAGTGCGCGGCCGCATCGCGTCCAACGCGCCGACCAGCTCTTCCTGGCCCTCGAGCAGCTTCGCGGCCACCGCGCCGCAGCGCGCGCATTGCTTCACGTGCGCCGCCAGTTCCGTATCGCCGCGCCCGGCCAATTCCGCCGGATCCGATTCCAGCAGCAGATCGAACGCAGCCTTGCAGTTAATAGCCATAGTCTTCCACCAGTTCCGGACTGTTCTCCAAGATCTTCTTGCGAATCGCTTTCCGCGCTCTGAACAGGTGCGAGCGGACCGTGACCGGCTCCATCCGCAGCATCGCGCCCACCTCCACCGGCCCGAAGCCCTGCAGGTCGACCAGATCGAAGATCTCTCGCTGCCGCTCCGACAGCTCGGCCAAGAAAGTCTTCACCAGTCCCGCCGCCTGCTTTTCATCCGTCGACTCCAGCTCTTCCCTCGGGTCGTGCGCCGGCGGCGGCGCCTCGCTCTTCGCCTTCAGGGCCAATCGGTCGCGGCGCGCCGTCTTGCGGTGCAGGTCCGCCGCGGCGCTCCGGGTCACCTGGTACAGCCAGGTGCTGAACTGCGAGCGGCCGTCGAAGCCCGGCAGGTGCCGGTGCATCCTCACCAGAGCCTCCTGGGCGACGTCGTCGGCGTCGTCCCGGTCCCCGGTCCGAGCCAGCGCCCAGCGGTGGATCTGCTCGTAGTACCGCCGAACCAGCCGCTCGAACGCCGCTTCATCGCCGGCCTGCGCGCCCCTGACCAGGGCGTTGACGCTTTCATCTATCCTCGTCGGCTCGCTCAAGCAGTTACTCCCGGTAACCCTTTCGATCTTCTGACGTCAGTTCTGAAGCCGGCGTTTACAAACTCCCGCATGGCCGTAAGCTGCGATACACCAACTGAATTGGCCAGTTTTCCGTCATATCGGGTGAGACCCTTTCGCCCCCTCACGCATCAATAGAGGTTGGTGGGAATCCGTGCGATGGCCCCGGCAATTCGGTAGGCGGTGGGCCGCCGCCAATTCTGGCAGCGTGCCTTCGCCGAGATGCCGGTACCCGAGACCATGCCCGCCTACAGCCAATTCATGGTAGACGCGGCGGGCAACCTCTGGGTCGAGGAGTACAACCGGCCGGGCGACGACCAACCACGCTGGGTCGTCTTCGATCCCAACGGCGTCATGCTCGGCACGATCGAGACACCGAAGCGCTTCCGGCTCTACGAAATCGGCGTTGACTACATCTTGGGGCGAGGGGTGGACGAGCTCGATGTCGAGCACATCCAAGTGTATGAGCTTCTTAAGACAGGTAACCGGTGACCGGTAATCGGTGACCGGTAACTTCGAAATTTGGAATTACCGGTTACCGGTCACCGGTTACCGGTTACCAAAACACAGGACATTATGAAGCCGATGCAAACAGACTCCAACCCGCTGCTCCTGGTGCTCTCTATCATCTCTCTTGTGTCAGCGGCCTGCGACACGGGCGCCGCGCGTTCGGGCCCGGCGGTACGCGACAGCGCCGGAGTCCAGATCGTCGAAAACGAGAGTTACTACTGGGGCGAAGGCGAGGGCTGGCGA
>JBDHAL010000179.1:7053-8421 GCA_039588075.1 Gemmatimonadota bacterium
GAAGGCGAGGGCTGGCGACTCTCCGAATCTCCGTCGCTGGACATCGGCCTGCTGGATGGAGATCCCAACTACCAATTCTACCTGGTCGCCGGCGCCGCTAGGTTGAGCGACGGCGGTATCGCGGTGGCCAACTCGGGGACCCACGAAATTCGCTTCTACGACGCGGCCGGCACCTTCATCTCGTCCGCCGGACGCAAGGGAGGTGGCCCGGGAGAGTTCGAAGGCATCCTGTGGTTCGAACGGTTCGCCGCGGACTCGCTCATGGCCTTCGACTGGCGTAACCGCAGGGTCTCGATCTTCGATTCGCGTGGTACGTTCGCCCGCTCGTTCATACTTCAGTTGTTCGCCGAGGTAGCCGGTTTCCCGAACATGGTCACACCCTTCTCGAGCGACGCTCTGTTCGTAGGCGTGCAACACATGTTCCTGGGGGGAGAGATCAAGAGCGGCCTGGAACGCGAGAGCGTGCTCTACGTGCGTTGCGACATGAGCGGCACATTACTGGACACGATCGGCGTCTTCCCCGGTGGAGAGCGATGGACCAAGTCCAGCGACGACCAAATAGAAGTATCGACTCGAGCCTTCGGGCTATACCCTCAGACCGCCGTTCGAGGTGACGGCTTCTTCTACGGCAGCACCGACGACTACTCGATCGGTTACTACACCAGCGACGGCGTCCTGGAGCGCGTCATTCGAGCCGACCGCACGAACCTGAGCGTGACCGCCTCGGACATCGAACGCTACACGGATGAACTCCTGGACAACGCCGCGGATGAGAGCGAACGCCAATTCCTCCAGCGACTTTACGCCGACATGCCGTACCCTGAAACGATGCCCGCTCACGGGGAATTGCTGACCGACTCGGAAGGCAACCTCTGGGTCGCCGAATATCGCCGACCGGGAGACGAGCAGCCGCGCTGGACGATCTTCGACCCCGACGGCGCGATGCTCGGCGTAGTCGAGACACCGTCGCGGTTCACAGTCTACGAGATTGGCAGTGACTTCGTTTTGGGTCGGTGGGCCGACGACTTCGATGTCGAGCACATCCAGGTGTATGAGCTGATTAGGAGCAGGTGACCGGTAACCGGTAACCGGTGACCGGTAAGTCCGAAGTTCGAAGTTACCGGTTACCGGTTACCGGTTACCGGTCACCTGCCTTCCCGCTCCTCCGCCTCGTCCGCACCACAAGCGTAGCCCGATGGCAATGCCGCAAGACGTAAAGCGAAGTACTCCCCATCAGCAGGCGATCGAAGAAGCCGAACCCGTGCGATCCTACGACCAGGAGATCCGCGTCCCAATCCTGTGCCTCCTCGAGGATCTCGTGGCCCGCATCGCCCTCGCGCATTCGGCCCTCGACACCTGGCGCCAGGT
>JBDHAL010000180.1:0-6993 GCA_039588075.1 Gemmatimonadota bacterium
ACGACTCGGGCCCGGCCAGTGGCTCGGGCGCGTTCTCCCTCACCGTATTGTTGTCGACCAACAGCCTGAACGACGTCAACGTGGAGGCCGTCGATGCCGCCGGCAACCGGGCGACAGATGCCCTCGAGATCCTTCACGACAACGTTAAGCCTTCCGTGGCCATCCCGGCTCCAAGCTCCGGCGCCACCACCGCCGGCCAGTCCGGCTTCGACATCGACGTCACCTATTCCGACGGGGGGAGCGGCGTTGATCTCGCCACTCTGGAGATCACCGGCAGCGATCAGGTGGGCGGCGTATACATGCAGGATGGCAACTTCTCGACCGTGTACGCTGTCGGAAGCTCCATCACACCCATGTTCCAGGCCGGCGCCGCAGCGGCCAACACCACGGTTTCCGACAGCCTGATCTTCGTGGCCGGCTCCAACCAGTTGTTCGCCCAGATCACCGATCGCGCCAGCAACCAGTCGGACCTGGTCACGCGCAGCTTCACCGTTGGCGCCGACCCCACTACTCTGGTGGTCACCAACTCCTCCGGCGCCCCCGGATCCACTGGAATCCCCATCGACATCGGTTTGGCCAACGCCGATTCCATCGCCGGGCTCCAGTTCGATTTCACCTTCGATACAAACATCATAGCCACCGTCGATTCCGTCACCGCCACCGGCCGCGGCTCGAGTCTCGACAGCACGCCTTTCAGCCAGATCGCTTCCGGACAGGTTCGGGTCCTACTTTTCGACTCGGGTGGCGGCCTGATCATCCCCGGTCAGGGGCCGGTCATTACCCTATGGATCACCGTCGACGGAGCCGCCTCGGCCGGTTCCTCCACCGTGAACCTCGTGTCGATTACGGTTTCTGACCTGGCGGGCGGGTCCTCGGGGGCCCCGCCGACCTTGGGAACGTTTGTTGTGCCCTAGCGGCCCCAGCGCCGCTGCGGCGGCCCAGCGGCCGATCGGGCCAGGGCTGAGGCCCGGCGCCATAAAGCGTAATATGAAGGACATTACGCGCCCAGGCGGGAACGGTGCGGGGGCCGTAACTCCTTGTGGAAAGGGGAGTTACTGGAATTAGCCGGGATGGGGAGTTGGGTTGCCGGGTTGTCCGCCCGAGAGGGTCGAAGGCTCAGAGTTGGCTTCCTGCCTAGACTTTCCCTTGACGATTCAAGGGTTTTCCCCTTACAGTAGGGCAGCTTCGCCCTTGTCGCTGTTCTACTTCAGGAACTCGAAAGGAGCTTATGGTGAACAAGACTGAGCTCATCGACAAGCTTGCGGAGGCGACGAGCCTCAGCAAGGCCGACGCTGGGCGCGCAGTGGACGCGCTGTTCGATGCGGGCAACGGGATTATAGCGTCCTCGCTCAGAGGTGGCGCGAAGGTCCAGATCACCGGGTTCGGGACGTTTGAAACCCGGAAGCGGGGTGCACGCATGGGCCGCAATCCTCGCACGGGAGAGCGGATCCAGATTCCCGCGTCGACATCGCCGGCATTCCGTCCGGGTAAGGGACTAAAGGACGGCGTCAACAGGTAAACTTCCAGGGCCCGGGGGAAGAGGGTCCGTCGGACCTTCTTCCCCATAGCGGTATCTACTCCCTGAAGACCCGCACGTTTGCGGGTCGTCCTCGAATAGTCGTCGTCGCCAGGCCTTTGATCACCTGATCGGCCACGGAGGCGGCCACCTCCACAGCACAATGAGTGTCTCGGATCTCGATGCGGCCGATCTGGTCGCCTTTGACGGGTGTCTCTCCGGTGATGGCGCCTACGAGGTCGGCGGGCCTGACGTTGTCGCGGCGGCCGATGGCGAAGTAGAGGCGCGTCCAGGCAGGTAGCGACTCGTCGTATGGCTTGGGCTGTTCCTCGCGGACGAGCGCGGTGGCGGCGGCGGCGACCTGGGTGGGTGTGAATTCTTCGAGGAGCGGCTCGAGCAGCAGGATGTAGGGTTCGAGGTCACGGTTCGCGGCGGCATCACGGAGCCGCTGGCGCGTGGTCTCGGCGGAGCGCTGCGCCTCGGCCGGTATCGACGACGCGAGCGCCGAGAGGCCGACCGAGAGTACGCTGGCCAGACGCTGCAGGTGTGATAGCTCACGAGGCTCCAGGAAGACGACGGCGCGGCCCGCACCTGCCACGCGGGCCTGGAAGCCGGCCAGGTCCGCCGGCGTGCCCCACATGATCGAGATGGCCCCCGGCTCCACGGCGTTCGCCGGCTCAGATTCGACCCGTACCCCTTCCTGACTCGCGCCACCGGCGACGGCTATTCCGCGCACCGCGAGCTGATCTCGCAGTTCAGGCGCGTCGGAGGCCCTTCGACACAGCAGGCGGGCGTTGCCTCGTGGCGCTCGGGCGCCGAGCAGGGCAACGAGACCGGACAGCCACGCGTGGCGCGGGGCGGCAAGGTACTCGGCTCCGGCGTCGCTGAGCGGCGCCACCTCCGCCGGCAGATAGGTCAGCTGCCGGGCCCGCCGGGCGTGACGGTCGGTGTAGTCTTCTACGTCACGCGTCAGCTGTGAGGTCAGGACCACGCGCTGGGCGTCCCGCGGGACCTGGGCGGTGAGCGTCTCGAGGGCGTCCGCGGCTCCGAGCTCGATCATGGCGGAGGCCCCATCGACGACCAGCGTCTTCAGACCATCCAGCTTGATGGCCGAGTGCTCGACGGCGGCGATGGCCGAGGCGGGGCTGGCAACGGCGACCTGAGCGGCGGTCTGAGAATCCGGTCTGACCACCTCCACCTTCAGTCCGCGCGGGCCAAGCAGCCTGTTCAGCTCGTCGGCAGCCCCGGCCGCGCCGTCGTCCGTGGGCCGGAGCACCAGCGCCTGGAGCCCGGTCGAGCCCGCTTCGATCCGTCCGGCGAGCCCAAGCCCGTAGGCTAACGTTTTCCCGCTCCCGGCCGAGGCGATGCCGTGCACGGTCGTTCCGCGGGCGATGACCGGCACGGCTTCGGTCTGCAGGGCGGTCGGGCGATGATACCCGAGCCCCCCGAGATGCTCGATCAGGTCGGCTTCCAGCTTGAGATCTTCGAATTCGCTCATGCCCAACAATCTATCAGTCGCCGTCGATTAACAAACCCGCCCCGGACTCCTACTCGTCATGTCGTCCGGATTGGCCCCGTACTCTACTGCAATGTCGAACACCGCACACCGAACACCGCCTTTCGAAGGGCGCACGGCAATCCTTGATCACTAATCACAAATAGCCAACCCCTGAAGGCCTATGTGCATTAGGTCTTCGGGCTTAATGATACGGCCTTGCAGTGCCACCTTCGAAAGGCGGTGTTCGGTGTGCGGTGTTCGACATTGCAGTAGCACGAGCGAGGATCTTATGCTTCACTTAACATAGGCCGAGTGCAACGATGTTCTGGCAGTTCCTGGGTAGGAGTTGATGCTGAAGGCAAGCGCGAGGGGGCTATGAAGAGAGGGATCGTCATCGGGAGCAGTACGGGGATCGGGCGGGCGCTGGCGCGCGTGCTGGCGGAGAACGGCTACGAGGTCGGGCTGGCGGGCCGGCGCGTCGAGCTGATGGAGGAGGTGGCCCGGGAGACAGCCACTCGGTCGTTCGTCAAGGAAATTGACCTGACCCGACCGCAGGAGGCGCGGAGCCGGCTGGCCGAGCTGATCGACGAGATGGGCGATGTGGAGCTGATCGTCGTGAACTCGGGTATCGGGAGCCACGATCCCGACTGGGACGAAGAGCTGCAGATCATCACGGTGAACGTCACCGGCTTCGCCGCCGTGGCGAACAAGGCGTTCGAGTACCTGGTCGAGCGCCGCTCCGGCCAGCTCGTCGGCATCTCGTCCATCGCCGGGCTACGTGGTTTGCGCTCGGCCTACAGCGGATCGAAAGCCTTCGTCTCGACCTACCTGGAGGGCCTGCAGCTCAAGGCGGACAGCCTCCGAGTGGACGTTCGGGTCACCGATATCAAGCCGGGCTTCGTCGCGACCCCGATGACCGAGGGCAGGAGCGACATGTTCTGGGTGGCGCCGGCCGACACCGCTGCAAGGCAAATCTATGATGCGATAAGAAAGAAGAAGCGCCACGCGTATGTCACGAAGCGCTGGCGCTTGATGGCCTGGGTGATGAAGTCTCTCCCCTATCCTATCGTTTCGATGATCTCCTCGCGCCGCCGCACGTAAACGCTAACTGCAATTTCGAACACCGCACACCGAACACCGCCTTTCGAAAGTGGCACTTCAATGATTGATCACCAAGACCGAATCACTGATGTCGAAGAGGCAACAGCTCTGTGCTCGCCCCATCATCAATAATTAGGTCTTAGTAATCAATCATCGAGCCTTGCAGTGCGCCCTTCGAAAGGCGGTGTTCGGTGTGCGGTGTTCGAAATTGCAGTGCCCCCCCTAGCCGCTAAACGGAGCCGGATGATCGAGGTCGTAGGGCCGGATCGAGATGATGCCGTTCTCCGGGACCTCGAGGTCGGCAAGCGTGCTCGACTCGTCGTCGACCTCTTTCTCGAAGTACTCGACATAGTAGGTCGAGGTGTCGACGTCCGTCGCGCCCAGCAGCTCGGGCAGGATCGCTTCCTTGATGGTGCGAACCGTGGTGTCGGGGGCGAACTCCACCTTGCGCTCGCGCCAGAGGTCGGGGGCGATCACTCGTATTTTCAGCATGTCTCCAGTCATCGTTGCCGTCCTCTACGGCTACACGTGAGGGATCGTATGAAGGAAGCGGAGCGTCTGGTCGGTAATGTCGAGGCCGACGCCACGGTTGGTCTCGGCGTGCACGGTGGTGTGGCCGTGATCGCGATAAGCTGAGATGGCGGCGATCCCGATGGCGCCGGAAAACTCGAGGCGGTTGTCTCCGCGTTGCAGTAACTCGAGGCCGGTGTGCTCCTTATAGTAATCCTCGGCCTTTTGGATCACCTCTTCTGGCGTGAGATGGGTAGCGAGCTCGAACTTCATATCAATGTTGTTCCTGTTTGAGTTCTGGTCGGGTACCGCGGCGAATATCTCGACCGGGAGTCGAGCCGTCAAGGAAGCCCGGTCGGCGGCCTACATGGGCGAAATGCGGGAGCTGAGCGCTTCGATCGCGTTCTCGCGAACCACGAAGTCGTCTTCGATACGGACGCCCCACTTCCCGAGCATGTAGATACCCGGTTCGATCGTGAAGACGTTGCCGGGTTCCAGCTTCCTGGTGTTGCCTTCGACCAGGTAGGGCGGCTCATGGCCGTCCATTCCCATGCCGTGGCCGAGTCGGTGAGTGAAGTACTCTCCGTAGCCCGCCTCGGTGATGACCTGGCGGGCGATGCGATCCAGTTGCTGGAACTCCATGCCTGGCCGTCCGGCCTCGAAGGCCGCGGTCTGTGCCGACCAGACGGTGTTGAAGACCTCTGTGAACTGGGGGGAGGGATCGTCGCCGAAGAAGATCGTGCGGGTGATATCCGAGGTGTAGCCGTGGACGCGGCATCCGGCGTCGATCAGAACGACCATGCCGCGCTCCAGGCGCCGGCCTTCGGTGCCGCCGTGGGGGAGGGCGCTGGTGGGCCCGAATTGAACGAGACCGCCGCCGCGGGCGCCGCGCTGCGCCATCTGTTCGGAGAGAATGGCGGCGACTTCGCGATCGGTCAGGCCGGGCTCCAGAGCTGCTTGGGTCGCTGCGATGGAGGTCTCGGTGATCGAGATGGCGCGGCGGATGAGGAGGAGCTCTTCTTCGGATTTGATGATTCGAAGCTGCCGAAAAACCGGGTCCCCGTCGGCGACCTCCCAGTCGGGGAGAGCGGCCTTGAGCCGCTGGACCATCCCGTAACGGGCGCTGGGCTCGACGCCGATTCGGCCCGGCTTCTGATCGCCCAGGGCGACGGCGAGGACATTGAAGGGATCCTGTTGTTCTTCCCAGCCCCTGATGCTGTCGACCGTGTGAACCGTGCGGTCCACGCGCTCCACCTCGAACTGTGGCGCGATGATGAGAGGTTCGCCGGCCGCCGGTGCGACCAGCGCTATAAGCCGCTCGCTGCGGCCGAACCCGGCGCCCAACAGGTAGGCGAAGCTGGTCGAGGGCTCGGCAAACAGGGCGGAGAAGCCGTATTCGGACATGAGATCCCGCGCCCGTTCCAGTCGTCGCCGGTAGGTCGAGGCCGGTAAAGGGTCGATCCCCTGCGGGGTCGCTGGCCTGTCCGCGGGCCCGGCGTAGGCCTCACCCTTCCGTCCCGGGAAAACCAACCCGGCGCCGGCCGCGCCAGCGCCCTTCAGGAAGTCGCGTCGTCTCATGTGGGCCGCCCTGTTGAGAGTGGAATTTCGGCCTACATTATCCTCCGTTCAGCTCGCGTTCAACCCTCTGCAGGAAGCGACCTATGCGTAACTCACTGCTGCTGATGGCAATCGCCGGTGCCGCGGTCGTGATCGCTTTGCTGGCGCGCTCGTCACCGCAAGGCGCAGCCGACCTGATCCTGGTAGGCGGTTCGATCTATACGGTGGATGCGGGACAGCCCTTCGCCGAGGGCGTGGCCGTCCGCGATGGCCGTATCGTTGCGGTTGGGAGCGAGAGCGAGGTATCGGCATTCAAAGGTCCTGCCACTCAGGTCGTCGAGTTGGACGGCGCGTTCGTGGTGCCCGGCTTCATCGACAATCACACCCACTTCGACTACGCGGCCCGGCTGCTCCTCGGGATCAACCTGCTCGACGTGGCCGATGCCGGGCTGCTGGCCGAGCGCGTGGAAGGAGCCCGTGACCGCCTTCCGGAGGGTGCGTGGATTCTGGACGGTGACTGGGGCGCGTATGAGGAGTGGGAGATGGGCTCGACGGGGCAGGAGGCGGAGGCGTCCGAGCGGCAGCGCTTCAAACCTCACCGCGACATGATCGATCCGCTGACGCCCGATATGCCGGCCCTGCTGAGCCGCTGGGACGGCAGCGAGCACCTCGCCAACGGTGCGGCGCTGTCGGCGGCCGGAATAACCGGGGCGACCGCCGATCCGGCTGGCGGTACGATCGAGCGGGATCCGGCGACCGGTGAGCCGACCGGCATACTGACGGGAACGGCGGTCGAGCTGGTCCGCGAGGT
>JBDHAL010000181.1:0-13903 GCA_039588075.1 Gemmatimonadota bacterium
GGAGCCCTCGCTCCATGTCGCGGCGGGGCGTCGGGCGCGACGGCGGGCCTCTCTTGGTGCTCGGGCCCGGTCGGGCACGGCAGGTAGCCCTCGCTCCATGTCGCGCGAGGTGGGGCTCATATCCATATCTAGCCGGTGCGCTCCAAATTCCGCTCGTGGCTCCCTGCCGCGCCCTCCCTGACGCGGTGCTTAGGCATGGGCGAGGCCCCCCGTCGCGCCCTCCTTTTTCGCGGTAACAAACTTCGAAGTTACGGTCCGCGCGGACGCTTCAAGGGCTGCGGCAGGGGTCGTCGAGCGTAATTTGGAGCGCCCCGGCCCAACCCGCCCGTGTGCCCGTTCCACGCGCGACATGGAGCGAGATGACCCCTGTCGCAGCCCGCCCCCCGCGAAAAAAAGGCCCGCCGAAGCGAGCCTTTCCTGGCGCGACCTTTGAGTCCGCGTTGCTTACTGCCTGCACGGCGCATTGGGATCGGGCTTCGGCTTGTCGACCACGACGCGGTGATCGAGATCTGCCACCGTCTCCGCGATATCGTGAATGAGCTGAGTGACGCGCGTCATTTTGGGGTAGTCGATGTACTGCGCCTCGTCCGTCAGCTGGTGATAGTCCTGGTGGCTACCGGTGGAGAAGAAGACGATGGGTATGCCGTAGCGGGCGTACATATAGTGGTCGCTGCGGCAGTAGTAGTTGTCGGGGTGCCCGTCGGAGTCGAACTCGTAGTCGAACTCGAAGCCCATGCCACCGGCCACGTTCACAGCTTCCACCAGGTCGCCCAACTCGGTCGACAGGCGACGCGAGCCGATGAGCTGCATGTAACCGGGTCCGCCGTTCTCGATGTCACCTTCGCTCCCGCGGCCGATCATGTCGATGTTGAGGTTCGCGACAATGGACTCCCGGGGCACCGTCGGTTCGTCGGTGAAGTAACGCGCGCCGTACAGGCCGACCTCTTCGCCGGTGTGCCAGACGAAGAGGATCGAGCGGGCGGGCTTCTGGCTGCTGCGGGCGAACGCTTCGGCCATCTCGAGCATGGCGATGGAGCCGGACCCGTCGTCGTCGGCTCCGTTATAGATAGAGTCGAGACGGGCGGGACGAATTTCGGCCAGGCTGTCGCGGATCGCATCGATGCGGGCCTGCTCGTCCACCGTAGGCTCGCGTCTGCGGCTCTCGGCGCCTTGCGGCCGGACCACATGGTTGAACGCCCAGAGCGAGTCGTGGTCCAAGGGCGTCGAGCTGAAACCGACGTGATCGTTGTGCGACCCGATGGCGACGTACTCGCCGGCCAGCGTCGGGTCGCTGCCCCGGACGATGGCCACCACGTTGCGCGCCGGATAGGTCGCCGGCTTCTCCACGAATCGGAACGTCCCCTCGATCGTTTCGCCCTGCGCGCCGGCCGACGCGTCGTCGAGGGAGCGCCCGAGCAAGAGCTCGGCGGTCTCGACCGTGACGAACATCCCCAGCGGTCCCTCCGGCAGCGAGCCACCGCCCAGCCTGTCCCGGGGCTGCTCGATGAAGCGCCGCCAGCGGGGCGGAAGCAGCTCGAGTGCGGTGACGGCGATGCCAGCGGCCGACTCGTACGTGCGGATCACGTCCGCACTCCAATTCTGGAAGTTGGGCTGTCCGTCGGAACCCACCGGGGTGCCCAGCAGGACGAGCTTGCCCGCCACCTGGTCGGGCGTCAGCGAAAGCGCCTCGCTAGCCAGGCCTCCATAGATGACCTGCGCGCCATCCAGCGAGCCGGCCATCCCGAATGGCAGGAACCTCCCCAGACTCCGGGCGGGCAGGTAACCGGTTCCGAGGGCGAGCGTCTTTCCGCCGACTGCGACGGAAGAGCTCTCATCCAGCACGCGGCGTACGAGCGGGAGCGTCTGGAAGTATGTGCCGTCGTCGCCGGCCGGCTCCAGCCCCAGGCGCTCGACCTCTGCGGCGATGTAGTCGGTGGCCAGCACGTTGCCCGGCGTGCCGACCTGGCGGCCCATCATCGAGTCGTGGGCGAAGGCCGTCAGCCGGACCTCGAGGTCGGCGGCGGTGATGGCGGCGGCGGTGCCGCCGGCCGCGGCCGGCTGGCTGGACTCCGGCTCAGGCGCTTCGGGCGAGTTAGTCGAGGAGCAGGCGGCTGCCAACAGAACAGCGCCCACCGAAAGAATCAGCGTTGCGCGTTTCAAAGAGCTACTCCGGTTTCGGGTCTGTCGATCGGGGCAAACGGCCCCACAATCTAGTCGAAGACCAACGGGTGGCAAACGGCTGACGCCGCCAGGGAGTTGCAGAGAAGCTCAGGCCACGCCTTCACCCACGAACTGCAGCTCGTACAGCCGCGCATACAATTCGCCGCGCTCCAGCAACTCGTCGTGGGTTCCTTCTTCCACCAGCTCGGCGTGGTGCATCACGATGATGCGGTCGACGTTCTGGACGGTGGAGAGGCGGTGGGCGATGACGATGCTGGTGCGGCCGCGCATCAATTCCTCGAGCGCCGTCTGGATCTGCGCTTCGATCTCGGAGTCGACCGAGCTGGTCGCCTCGTCCGAACGACAACAGCTGCCGCTCGCCGACGCTGAGGCTGGAGCCGCGCTCGCCCAGGGGCTGGTCGTAGCCATCGGGCAGCCGGCGGATGAAGCGGTCGGCGCCGACGCGCTGCGCCGCCGAGACCATCCCGTCATCGGTGATCGCCTCGCTGCCCATCTGGATATTGAAGCGGGCGCTGCCGCTGAACAGGTAGACGTCCTGGAGCACCAGCTTGATGGCGCTACGCAGCTCGCGCTGGGCGAACTCGCGGACGTCGACGCCGTCCAGCAGGATCGCGCCCTTTTGCGGGTCGTAGAAGCGCATCAGCAGGTTGATGATCGTCGTCTTGCCCGCTCCCGTGTGACCGACGATGGCGAGCCGCTCGCCGGGTCGCGCCTTGAACGAAACGCCCTTCAACACCCAGTCGGGCGGGCTGCCGTCGTCGCGGTGGCCCGACTTGTTGTAAGCGAACCAGACGTCGCGGAACTCGATTTCGCCGCGCACCGGGTGGGGCAGGGGGCGCGGCCGCTCGGGGTCGGGGACGGTGGGATCGCTGTCGAGCAGCTTGAAGATGCGCTCCGAGCTGGCCATGGCGCCCTGCAGGATGTTGAACTTCTCCGACAGGTCCTGGATCGGTCGATAGAAGCGCCTCACATACTGTAAGAAGGCGGCGACGATGCCGACGGTGAGCGTGCCTTCCAGGACGTTCAGGCCGCCGTACCAGAGGACGACGGCGACGGCGATGGCCGCCACCAATTCGATGATGGGCCAGAACAGCGCGTAGTAGTGGATGGAGCGCAGGTGCGCCCGCAGGTGGTCGGCGTTGATCGCTTGGAACTTGCCGAACTCGGACTTCTCGCGCCCGAACAGCTGCACCACGCTCATCCCGGTGATCCGTTCCTGGAGGAACGAGTTGATGCGGGCGAGTCGGACGCGGATGTCGCGGTAGGATCGGCGCACGTTGCGGCGGAACCAGGACGCGGCGAGCCAGACCAGCGGCAGCACGATGAAGGAGACCAGCGCCAGCTTCCAGCTCATGGCGAGCATGACGCCGACGATGAATATGAGGGTGAAGACGTCGCCGAAGATCGCCACGACGCCCGAGGTGAACATCTCGTTCAGCACCTCGACGTCACTGGTCAGCCGGGTCATCAGCCGGCCGACCGGGTTGCGATCGTAGAAGCGTGGCGACAGCCGCTGCAGCTGGGCGAAGATCTCGGTCCGCAGGTCGAACATCACCCGCTGTCCGATCCAGGTGGTCAGCAGGACCTGGGCGTAGCTGAGCATCAGGGCGAGGACTAGCGTCAGGGTGTAGATTCCGGCTAGTACCGCGAGGAAGTTGACGTCCCGATCCGGGATCGCCCTGTCGATGGCCAGCGCCGTCAGGTAGGGGCCGATCAGCTCGAGGCCGGAGGCCGCGATGAGCATGAGGACGGCCACCGCCACCTTGCGCCGGTAGGGCTTCAGGTAGCGGAGCAGCCGGCGCATGAGGTGGGCGTCGTACGCCTTCCCGAGCGCTTCCTCCTCGTGGAAATCGAGTTCCGGAGCCGTTTGCATAGGTTCGGAAGGTATTCCGAAGTTGGGGCTCTTGAAAAGGGGGGCAGTCCGCGTCGCATGGAAGACCGCATCCGCGTAAGGGGCGCATCCCAGCACAACCTCAAGGGAATCGACCTCGATATTCCCCACCGGGCCTTCACCGTCGTCACCGGCCCGTCGGGCTCGGGGAAATCGTCCCTCGTCTTCGATACGATCTTCGCCGAGGCGCAACGCCGCTACGTGGAGTCGCTCTCCAGCTACGCGAAGCAGTTCCTCGAGCGAATGGAGCGGCCCAACGTGGAGTCGGTGGAGGGCGTCAGTCCCGCCGTCGCCATCCAGCAGAAGAACCCCACCAAGACCAGCCGTTCGACCGTTGGGACCGCCACCGAGATCCACGACTACCTGCGCCTGCTCTGGGCGCGGGTCGGCCGCACGTTCTGCCCGAAGTGCGAGCGCCAGATCAAGCCCGACTCGGTGCAGACCGCCGTCGATCGCGTGCGCAAGCTCCCCAAGGACACGCGGATCCAGGTGACCTTCCCGCTGCCGCTCTCGTCGGAGGTCACCGACGAGCTGGTGATCGAGAACCTGCGCGCGCTGGGGTTCATCCGCGTGCTGGCCGACGGCAAGGAGATCTACCTGGGCGCGTCTCCACAGGAAGAGGGAGCGTCTGAGAGCGGGCTGACGAAAGCGCGGGAGTTGCTGGTCGTGGTCGACCGGCTCAAGGTGGGCGGCGCCTCGCGCTCGCGGCTCGCCGACTCGCTGGGCACCGCCTTCGTCGAAGGGGAAGGCGAGGCCGTGGTGCTGACGGCGAACGGGAAGGATGCGGGTGACCGGCTCGCGTTCACCGAGCGTTTCCGCTGCCCGGACGACGGCACCACGTTCCCAGAGCCGGCGCCGACGCTTTTCTCGTTCAACAGCCCGATGGGCGCCTGCCCCACCTGCAACGGTTTCGGCGCCACGCTCGAGTTCGATCTCGACCTGATCATCCCGGACCCGGAGCGCACGCTGGAGGACGGTGCGGTGGATCCGTGGACCAAGCCGCGCTACGAGGATCGCCGGTACAACCTGCGCGAGCTGGCGCGCAAGTACAAAGTCTCGATGCGCCGCCCGTGGAAGGATCTACCGGAGAAGTTCAAGCACGTCGTGCTGCAAGGTGAGAAGCACTTCGAGGGCATCCTGAAGCAACTCGATCGACTCAAGCGCACCAAGAAGTACAAGCAGTACATCCGAGTCTTCGTCAGGCAGTACCAGACGGCGCAGGCGTGCCCGGACTGTGGCGGCGCGCGCCTGCGGCCCGAGGCGCTGAACGTGAAGATCGGCGGACGCACGATCGCCGAGGTGAGCGCGTTACCGGTGCAGGAGCTGCGCGCCTGGCTGGAGAAACTGAAGCTCACAAAGCACGATGCCGCCATCGCCGAGACGATCCTGCGCGAGCTGCGCGCCCGCGTCGCGTTCCTGGACGAGGTGGGCCTCGGTTACCTGACGCTCGACCGGCAAGCGCGGACGCTGTCCGGCGGCGAAGCGCAGCGGATCAATTTGGCCAACTCGCTGGGCAGCGCGCTGGTCGACGTGACCTACGTGCTGGACGAGCCCTCCATCGGTCTCCACCCGCGTGATACGGAACGACTGTATCGGCTGCTGGAGCAGCTGCGCGACCTGGGAAACTCGGTGCTGGTGGTGGAGCACGATCCGGCGGCGGTGGAACGAGCGAACCACGTGGTCGAGCTGGGGCCCGCCTCCGGCGAGCACGGCGGCGAGCTGGTGTTCGAGGGGAGCTACGAGAAGCTGCTCGAGTCGGACACGCTGACCGGCGAATACCTGTCGGGCCGGGTGGCCATCCCTGTGCCGTCGCGCCGACGGCCGGTGGACGGGCCGCGCCTGGTCCTGGAAGGCGCGCGGCTGCACAACCTGGACGGCGTCGACGTAACGATCCCGCTCGGCGTCCTGACGGTGGTGACCGGTGTGTCGGGGAGCGGCAAGTCGACATTGGTGCACGACGTTCTGTACCGGGCGCTCGAACAGAAGGTGGACGGCCAGACCAGCGCCAAGCAGCACCTGGGCGAATTGGTCGGCTCCTATGACGCCCTAAAGGGCAGCGGCGCGCTGGGCGGCGTCGTTCTCATCGATCAGAGCCCGATCGGCCGCACGCCGCGCTCCAACGCCGTGACTTACCTCAAGGCCTACGGCGAGATCCGCCGCATCTTCTCCGAGTTGCCGGAGGCGAAGCGCCGCAAGCTGGAGCCCAGTCGCTTCTCCTTCAACGTCGACGGCGGCCGCTGCGACGTTTGCCAGGGCGCCGGCCAGATCGAGGTCGAGATGCTGTTCCTGGCCGACGTCTTCGTGCCCTGCGAGATGTGCGGCGGCAAGCGCTTCAAGCAAGAGATCCTCGATATCCGCTACCGCGGCAAGAGCATCCACGACGTGCTCGACATGACGGTGGACGAGGCGATCCGATTCTTCATCAAGCAGGCGAAGCTGGGCGAGATGCTTTGGCAACTGCAAAGAGTGGGGCTGGGCTACCTGCGCCTGGGGCAGCCGGCGACGACGCTCTCCGGCGGCGAAGCCCAGCGCCTGAAGCTGGCCCGCGAACTGGCGGCTTCGACGCGCCGGGTGGGCCACAAGCTTTACCTGCTGGATGAGCCGACCACGGGGCTGCACCTGCACGATATCCGCAAGCTGCTCGAGGTGCTGGACCAATTGATCGACACGGGTAACAGCGTGATCGTCATCGAGCACAATTTGGAGGTGATCAAGCAGGCGGACTGGATCATCGATCTGGGGCCGGGTGCCGGGGTGCATGGCGGGTCCGTTGTTGCCATGGGGCGGCCTTCCGCAATTGTGAAGAAGGAGGGGTCGGAGACGGGGCGGTTCTTGAGTATGGTCTTGTGATTGGGGTGCCGCGGCTGGTGAACATCGAGCATCGTACATCGTTCATCGAACGTCGAGAATACGACTCGACACCGAACTTCGAGCCGTGGACGTTTGACCTGAACATTGACGGAGTCTGCAATGTTCAACGTGAGACGTCCAATGTTCGACGTTCGAGATCGGGCAGTTCCTCGACGTTCGATGAACGATGTACGATGTTCGATGTTCACTATAATACCCAATGACCGGCCTCTCCGTCCTCCTCCCCTGCCGCGACGCAGCAGACCATCTCCCCCAGGCGATCCGCAGCCTGACCCTCCAAACGTTTCGGGATTTCGAAGTGATTGCAGTCAACGACGGCTCCGCCGACCAAACCGGCGGTCTCCTCCAGCGCTGGGCCGAGAAAGACGCACGCGTTCGAGTCCTGCACCGGGATCGCTTGGGACTGGCCGAGGCGCTGCGTGCCGGGGCTGCCCAGTGCAGCGGCGACCTGATCGCCCGCATGGACGCTGACGATTTCGCTCATCCGCGACGTTTCGAAGAACAGGTCGAATATCTCGAGACCAACCCGGGCATCGCCGCGCTCGGCACCCGGGTACGGTATTTCCCACGCGAGAACGTGGGCTGGGGTGCCAGACGCTACGAGCGCTGGCTCAACGGACTCGTCCGGCCCGAGAGCCTGGCCCGCGACATATTCGTCGAGTGCCCCATCGCGCACCCCACGCTGATGCTGCGCAGAGCGGCGCTTAGCGAGGCCGGCGGCTACCGCGACGCGGATTGGCCCGAGGACTACGATCTCATCCTCCGCCTGCATTCGGCCGGCGCCCGCCTGGCAAATCTGCCACGGGTCCTGTTGTTCTGGCGCGAGCGCGGCGATCGAGCTTCGCGCACCGACCCGCGGTACTCGCCCCAGGCGTTCCGGCGCTGCAAGATCCACTACCTGCGGCGCACCTGTTTGGCCAATCATGACGAGGTATCGCTCTGGGGCGCGGGCCGAGTCGGCAAGGACTTCGCCCGCTCGCTGCTCGATCACGGCGTCCGCGTCCAACGGTTCTTCGACATCGACCCCCGCAAGATCGGCCAGGAGATCTACGGCGCGCCCGTACTCGATGCCCGGGGCGCCGCGGCGCACCGCGATGCCTACCTGCTGGTCGCCGTCGGCGCCGCCGGCGCTCGCGAGCTCATCCGCGACGAGCTCGGCGAAGCCGGCTTCCGCGAGCCCGACGATTATCGGTGCCTGGCTTGACGGTTGGACCGGGACGCGGCGATAGGCTATTCTTCTTGTCACAAGAAGAAGGATGGGGACTGTGTCGTTGCCGTTGTCGACACAGTCCCCATCCTTCCACCCCCACGTACAGAAAATATGGAGTCCCCCTTCCATGAGGCCCCTGCACGTATTCGTCATCGCCGCAACCCTCCTCGGACTCGTCGCCTGCGGCTCGGGCATCACCCTGCCGCCGGTCTCGCCCCAGGACGTGGAGGTCATTCCCGAGGGCCAGGATCCGCCGGAGGATTTTGAGGAGATCAAGCGCATCAACAGGAGGGTCGCGTGGGAAACTCCACGGGATTCGCTCATCGCACAGGCTCGTGAAATCGCGGCGGAACTCGGCGCCGATGCCCTGCGGATCCTCTCCATCAGCCCTTGGGCCAATATCAGCAACCCCCAGCTCGTGCTCAAGGGAATGGCGATCTACTACCCGAGCCGACATCCCGAGCTGGAAGGCAACTAGGGCCGCCCCGGGGCCCGGCCGAAACCGCCATATAAAGCCATCTTCCGGCGCTCGCCAGAGTCGCCCGTGGGCTGGAGTCTGCCCGCCAACGGCAGTAAATTCCTCTCGGAGAAGAGACCCGAACCCACATAAAGGATTGTAAGATGAAACACGTCCTGGCTCTCTGCGCCCTGGCGCTGATCGCCGGGCTCGTGGCCTGCAGCAGCGCGGCGAAAGTGACGCTGCCGGCGGTCGAGCCCTCGGAAGTCGAAGTCTTCATGCCGGAGCAATATCCGGATGAGGACTACAAGATTCTGAAGACCGTGACCATCACGGACATCATCTCGGCCGACGACCGTGACATGGTAGTGGCGGCGCGGGAACAGGCGGCGCAGTTGGGAGCCGACGCGCTGCTGATCAAGTCATTGCGGATGACGTCCGCAGGTGTTGGGCTGGAGGAGGCGAACGCCAGCCGTGACCAGAAGATCCTGGAGGCGCTGGCCGTCTACTTTCCGAGTAGACACCCCGAGCTCGAGGAGCAGCAGGGGGGCGGGGGCCTGTAGGCGGTAGGCGTTAGGCGGTAGAACAGGAAGACGAGTGGACAGGTAGGCGCGTAGGTAGCCGCGGCTTGGGGCGGCGGCTTCTAGCCGTCTACCGTTTACTGTTTTGTGCAGGTCTGCGGCGTTAACCGGAGCCATAAATGGCGGGGAAGAAGAAGAAAGAGACGAACGAGGAGAAGGTAGTTCCGCGTTTTCTCGAAGATGAAATGCGGGATTCGTTCATCGACTACTCATGAGCGTGATCGTGCAGCGCGCGTTACCTGACGTGCGTGACGGGTTGAAGCCGGTGCACCGGCGGATCCTCTACGCGATGAACGAGGTCGGGCTGGCCCCAAACCGTCCGCACAAGAAGAGCGCGTTGGTCGTCGGTGAAGTTCTTGGTAAGTATCACCCACACGGCGACATGGCGGTGTACGACGCGCTGGTCCGGATGGTCCAGGACTTTTCGCTTCGTTACCCGCTGGTGAACGGGCAGGGGAACTTCGGGTCGATCGACGGTGACAGCGCGGCGGCGTATCGGTACACGGAGGCGCGGCTGGGCCCGGTGGCGGTGGAGCTGCTATCCGACATCGAGAAGAGCACGGTGGACTTCGTGCCGAACTTCGACGACCGCCTGGAGGAGCCGACGGTTCTGCCGTCCAGGTTCCCGAACCTTCTGGTGAACGGGTCGTCGGGCATCGCCGTGGGGATGGCCACGAACATACCGCCTCACAACCTTCGCGAGGTCGTCGACGCGACGAAGCACCTGATCGACCATCCGACCGCGACGCCGAAGGACCTGATGAAGTTTGTCAAAGGCCCCGACTTCCCGACCGGCGCGCTCATCCACGGACAGACGGGGATCAAGGAAGCCTACCAGACTGGCCGCGGCCGGATCATCCTGCGGGCGCGGGCCGTGGTGGAGGAGAAGAAGGGCGGCGGCGAGCGGATCGTCATCACCGAGATCCCGTTCATGGTGAACAAGACGCGGATGATCGAGCAGATCGCCGAACTGGCCCGGGAGCGCAAGGTAGAGGGGATCAGCGACCTGCGTGACGAGAGCGACCGGGACGGCATGCGGGTGGTAGTGGAGCTGAGCCGGTCGGCGAACGCGCAGATCGTGCTGAACCGTCTGTACAAGCACACGCAGATGCAGACGACCTTTGGCACGATCATGCTGGCGCTGGTGAAGGGCGTGCCGAAGATCATGAACCTGCAGGAAGTGATCCATCATTTCGTGGATCACCGGCACGAAATAGTGGTTCGGCGCAGCAAGCACGATCTGAAGGCTGCGGAGGAGCGCGAGCACATCCTGGTCGGCTTGAAGAAGGCGGTCGACAACATCGACCAGGTAATCGGGATCATAAAGAAAGCGAAGAACCCGGAAGACGCATCGAAGAAGCTTCGCAGCCGGTACAAGCTGTCGAAGGTACAGGCGGAAGCGATCCTCAACATGCGCCTGGCGCGGCTTACCGGGCTGGAGGTCGAGAAGCTGAAGGCGGATCTCAAGGAAGTAAAGGCGCTGATAAAAGAGTTGAAGGCGATCCTGGCGTCGAAGAAGCGGCGCATGACGATCGTGAAGGACGAGCTGGACGAGCTGGTCGACAAGTATGGAGACGAACGTCGGACGGAGCTGGCCGGCGAGATCGTGGACTTCTCGTTGGAGGACCTGATCGCCGAGGAGGAGATGGTGGTGACGGTCTCGCACGAGGGGTACATCAAGCGAATGCCGGTGGACACGTATCGCCAGCAGCGGCGCGGCGGCCGAGGTGTGGCCGGGATGAAGACGAAGGAGGAGGACTGGGTCGAGCACCTGTTCATCGCATCGACGCACGACTACATCCTCTTCTTCACGGCGGCGGGCAAGGTGCACTGGCTCAAGGTGCACCAGGTGCCGCAGACCAGCCGAACGGCGCGTGGCCGGCCGATCGTCAACCTGATCAAGATCAACAAGGATGACCGTGTCACGGCCATGGTTCCGGTGCGTGAGTTCAGCGAGGACAAGTACCTGCTGTTCGCGACCAAGAAGGGCATGGTGAAGAAGACGTCACTGGCGTCCTACCAGAACGTGCGTTCCAGCGGCATCATAGCGATCAGCGTCGTCGTCGGTGACGAACTGATGAACGTGCGCCTGACCGGCGGGGTGGACGAGGTCGTGCTCGCCACCCGTAACGGCAAGGCGATCCGCTTCGACGAGTTGCAGGTCCGTGAGATGGGGCGCGTGGCCCGGGGCGTGAAAGGCATCGTGCTGGGTCGCGGCGACGAGCTGATCGGCCTCGTCGTCGTGCAGGACGAAGCGGCGCTCCTCGTGGTCACCGAGAAGGGGATGGGCAAGCGGACCCAGATCACCGAGTACCGGAAGCAGCGGCGCGGCGGCAAAGGCGTGATCAACGTCCGCCTGACCCCGAAGACCGGGAAAGTCGTGTCGATCAAGGAGGTTCAGGACGATGACGAGCTGGTTCTGGTGACGCGGAACGGGATCGTCAACCGCCAGCGTGTCAAAGAGATACGCGAGACGGGCCGCAACGCGCAGGGCGTTCGGCTGGTCAATCTGGACTCCGGGGACAAGGTGGTGGACGTGACGCGCGTGGTCTCGGAGAAGGAGGCGGAGAAGGAGCTGGCGGAAGCGAAATCGGGCGACTAGCGCCAGACGATCGAGGAGCGGAAGTCGAAGAAAAGCATTGACTTAATGGGCTTTTTGCCCGAGATTAAGAGGCCTCAAATCTCCCCCGCCGGTAGCAGCCCCGCTTGCAGATAGGTGTACCGGAGTCTGAAGAGATCGAACCACTCGTTTCTGTCGAGGAGATCCGTGCCGCCGCCGACACGATCCGCGGCGTAGCACGGCGGACGCCCCTGCTGGCACAGCTTTCTTCGCCCGCTGTTGCGGGCCGATTCCGGCTGAAATGTGAGAATTTGCAGCGCGGAGGCGCCTTCAAGCTGCGCGGCGCCTACAACTTCATCGCGCTGACCCCCGCCGAGGAGCGGTCCCGGGGCGTGATAACCTACTCCTCCGGCAACCACGGCAGGGCGGTGGCGCTGGCCGCCCGGGAGCTGGGCGCGTCGGCGACGGTGGTCGTCCCGGAGGACGCGCCGGCGGTGAAGGTGGAGGGGATCCGGCGGCTGGGCGCAGAGGTTTTCTTCGAGGGTACGACGTCGGTGGAGCGGAAGCGCCGTGCTGAAGCGATCGCGGCGGAGCGGGACCTGGTGATCGTGCCGCCGTTTGACGACCGGCGGATCATAGCCGGCCAGGGGACGGTTGGGCTGGAGATCGTGGAGGACTGGCCCGGCGTGGAGCGGGTCATCGCCCCGGTGGGCGGCGGCGGTCTGCTGTCGGGTGTGGCGGCGGCGGTGCGGGCCCTGGCTCCCGACGTCGAGGTGTTCGGCGTCGAGCCGCGCGGCGCACCCTCGATGCAGCGTTCGCTGGCCGCGGGCCAGCCCGTCCAACTCGAGTCGGCGGCCAGCGTGGCCGACGGCCTGAAGCCCGTTCGACCCGGCGACCTGACCTTCGAGCACGCCCGCTCGCTGGTCAGCGAGGTGGTGATCGTCGAGGACGAGGAGATACTCAGGGCGCTGGCGTGGCTGGCCGAAGAGTGCCGGCTGTTGGTGGAACCCAGCGGCGCGGCGGCTATGGCCGCTGTGCTGACAGGAGCGCTGCCCGGCCCTGACGTTTCGACCGCCGTGATTCTATCGGGTGGGAACGTTGATCCCACTAGTTGGGGTAATTGGGTTAGGGAGTTTGGCGACGCGAACGGAGTGGAATGATAGATAACGGATTTGTACTGGTTGGCCGTGACGGCGCAAAAGAGTTGGCCGGTCTGGATGACGCCCTCTCTTCTGAGGGTTATGCCGTTCGCAGCGTCGATGATGCGACCACGCTCCTCAGCTATGTCGCCAGCCAGCACCCCGACCTGGTGGTGATCGACGAGTCGATCCGCGAGATGGCGCCGCTGGAGATCGTCAAGCACGTGCGCCACCGCGTGGGCTCGCGCGATGTGCCCGTCATGCTCACCTCCTCGGCGACGCAGGGCGACGATGCGGCCGCCGCCATCAGGGCCGGTGTGGCCGACTACATTCGCAAGCCGTTCGAGCTCAGCGAGATGCTCGCCCGCGTTGCCTCTCACATGGAGCGGGGCCGCTTGATCCGCTCGGCACGCCGCGACGCCGACACCAGCGGCATCGTCCTCGAGATCGTCCGCGACGTTACCGCCAGCCTGTCGAGCGAAGAGATCTTCGACATGCTCGTCCGTCGCGTCTCCCGGCTGTTCCAGATCCGCCGTTGCTCGATGATCCTGATCGAAGAGCAGAGCGACCGGGGCACGGTGGTCGCCGCGCACGACGATCCGAGCATCAGCGCCCTGGCCATCGACCTGGGTCGTTACCCCGAAATCCGCCAGGCCATCGAGACCGGCGCGCCCGTACTGGTGAAGAACCTCAAAGGGTCCGCACTGTTCGAGCAGATCCGGCCCCTCTGGGAGACGGAGAACATCGACGTCAACGTCCAGTCGATCGTTGCCATCCCCTTCACCTTCGACAAGACCAGCTCTGGAGTCTTCTTCCTTCGCTCCAGCCCCGACGAGCCGGCGCTGGACGAGGAGTCGGTCCGGTTGACCTCGGCGATCGCCCAGGGTGCCGTGCGCGCCCTGAACCGCGCCGCCATGTTCGAGAGCGTGCTTTCCCACCAGGAGCAGCTCGAGATCCTCGCCAAGACCGACGAGCTCACCGGCTGCCTGTCGCGACGCTACCTCATGGAGCGG
>JBDHAL010000182.1:0-11606 GCA_039588075.1 Gemmatimonadota bacterium
AAGAAGAAGAAGAAGAAGAAGAAGAGGAAGAGGAAGAAGAAGAAGAAGAGGAAGAAGAGGAAGAAGAGGAAGAAGAGGAAGAAGAGGAGGAAGAAGAGCAGGAAGAGGAAGAAGAGGAAGAAGAAGAAGAAGAAGAAGAAGAAGAGGAAGAAGAAGAAGAAGAAGAAGACAACGACGATAAGAAGTGATATTTAAACCCAGCCCAGCTACGGACCGGTTACCGATTACCGGTTACCGATCACCGATCACCAGTCCCTACCCCCCACCCCCCTCCGCCGCGGCGGACACATACTGAGAGAGCAGGTCGAACAGTTCCTCGAGCTCATGACGGAGTCCGTCGGCGTCGGGGCCAGTGAGGCGCTGGAGACGCTCGTCGATGCGGGTTCTCAAGGCGAGGCCCCGCTGGAGAGCGATATCGGGGTCGAAGGCGAGGGGTTCCGCGTGTTCAACAGGGGTACCGCCAAGCAAGGCATCGTGGAGGGCGGCCTCCGCATCTCCGACCGCCTGAGCGCGTACGGCCCCTTCGCCGGTCTCGACATAGAGGCGGAGGGCGGCGAGGACGTTACCCAAGCCCTCGGCCATGGTCTTCAGCTCGGCGGGTGGTCGAACCAACTGAGCGCGAAGCGCGGCGGCGGCGCGGCGCGTGACGCGCCCCATGGCCATGTGGTTGAATGCGGCGGCGCGTTCACGCAGGTGGCGCAGCGTTTGAGCCAGCGACTCGCCGGCCAGACGCATCTCTTCCGTGTTTGACTCGAGCATGGTCTTGCGCAGGTTCTCGCTGCGCTCGAGTCTCTGAGTCGCTTCGGTGACGAAGTAGCGCTCGGATGACCCGCTCTTCTCGTCGGCCATCGGGCAGGAAACGATGTGCGGGCCTTCGGGGAGGAACAGATCGCTCACCCAGACGACCTGGCGCGAGCGCCGGACCTTTTCCATCACCTGGTCCTTCAGGCGGTCGACTTCGACCGCGCGGCCACCCACCTTGGTGACGGACGGCGCGCTCTCCCCCTTCTGCAGGTCTTCCAGCACTTCCCGGGCGTGACGGAAAACGGTGAGGTAGCCGGGCCCGACTGTGGCGTTGAGGTCGGCGATCTGCAGGATGAGCTCCTCGACCGCGCTCAGCGCTTTATCCTGCGGCGACAAAACTTCGATCCTCCCCAGCTCGCGCAGGCGCCGTATCTTGCGGAGCATCAGCTTGAGCGGCTCGCGGTCCCTCGGATCGCTCTCGAGACGTTCCACCGCGTCGCCGAGATCCGAGATCAGGCCCGCGAGGAGGACTTCCGCTTCTTGTGTCTCGGGCCCCGGCGGCGCTGATTCCGGCTCGACCGTGTCATCGTCATCCGGTGCTTCGCCGGCTCCACCCAAACCGAACAGAGCATCGGACGCGTTCTTCAGTCGGGCCTCGGCTTCGGCGTCGGAACCGGGCAACGCCGACACGACAGCGTCGAGCTCCGCCATGGTGGCGCGGATCGCCTCGATTAGATCGTCCGACCAGTCGCGCTTCCCGGCGATGACTTGAACCGAGCTCTTCTGCAGCACCTGCGCCGCGTGGATCACCGGCGCGTGGTCGGCGAGTACCGCGGCGTGCTGGAGCCGCCTGGAAGAACGCCGTACCGCGTCGACGTTCGGATCGTCACCCGCGATCGCTTCCTGCAGTCGATCGACGTACTTGCGGGCGTCGGTGGCGAATATCTCTAGAACGCTGGGACTCATGGATGACTGGAACCGGAGATCGGTGATGGCCCGTCGCGCCGGCTACCCGGCCACGGCCTCCTCGTCTTCCTCCTTGCTGCCTACTTCGCTGCTGGCCGACATCTGACCGGCCGTGCTTCGGATCTCCTCGATCAGCTCTTTCAGGCGGCCCTCGATCGAATCCATCTCGCGCAGAGCTTTCTCCCGGCTTCGAAAGCCTCGCTCCGCATCCACGGCCATCCAGTTCAGACGGCGAATCTCATCCAGAAGCTGTTGAACTTGACCTCGCAGTCGAACGAACCGTCGCTTGTGCACTTTGTCCGCCGGCTGCGCCACCAGGTCGCCGACCCCGAGACGGCCCGACATCCATACGATCAGCGCCAGCGCCAACAAGCCAAGACTCAGCCGCGCCGCAGGGTCTTGCACAAAATAGAGGACGACTCCGTTCCCGGCGACGGCGAGGAGCAGAACGATAAACTCGACTTGTATGCGACGTGGCATCGGCGCCTCCGCCTCAGACGTGGTTCGATCCGGTTAGGCTGCTGTGGAGCCGTATGGCACCATTATCGGCGGGTGGCTTTTCTTATCGACCAACTTAACAAGCTAGACAATATACGGTGCTTACGCCAGACGAGACGATGACCGCCATCGGTAACCGGTGACCGGGAAGAAGGTAACCGGTAATCGGTAACCGGTGACCGGTAACTGATCAAGTCTGATCGAGAAGGAGCAGTTACCGGTCACCGATTACCGGTCACCGGTCACCAGGACCCTCTCGACGTCCACCACGACCGCCGCCTTCAGCTCCTCGCACTTCTCGAGCAGGCCGGTCACCGAGGTCCGCATCTCCCGGTTGAAGGCATCATCCGCTATGTGGCGCAGGTTGATGCGGACATTGTAGGCGGCGGCGTGCGCGCCCGCGGCGGCCATATGCGCACCGGTCCCCACATCGGAGACCATCTCGGGATCGGCCATCGCCGACATCTCTTTGCAGAGGGCGAGGGCAGTCCGGCAATCCTGAACGGTCTTCAGGGGGACCCGGGTCGCCGCCTTGTAGCCCTCCTGCATCGCGGTATCCCGCTCGGCCCGCTCGGCCTCCGTATCCTTGGGGCTGCGCATCGCCTCGATGACCAGGTCGAAGGCTCTCGTGTCCTCGTCGACACCGTGCACCAGGGCATCCTTCACGGCTTGCGCCCTGTCCGCGATGGAGCACAACTGCGCGTAGCGGTCGTCGAACTCGCCTTTGCCCACGGACAGGTTGGCGACCATCGCGGCCAGCGCGCCGCCCAGCGCCCCGGCGAGGGCTGCTACCGAACCGCCGCCGGGTGCGGGCGTGTCCCGCGAAACCTCGTCGACGAAGTCGAAGGTCTCACGCCGGACCAGCGGCCCGTCGACCCGCGGCATCCCGAGGACCTTCTCCTCCGCCTCGAAGGGTGCCACGTCGCGCAGGCCCATCGACTGGATGGCGGTTTCCATGAGATCCGGAACCGGGATGCCCGTCGATTTGCGCATGCGGTTCAGGTAGAAGACCGCTGAACCGCGCATCGCATCGTAGGGCACGACGCCGACGACCTCGGATCCGGTGATCGCGATCCCGCGCTTGCGGGCCTCCTCCCTGGCGGCCTCGAGCACCTCGTGGGCCGGCGCGATCTTGTAGTCGGTCAGGTTCATGCTGATCTGGGCACGCTTGTAGTCGTCGATCACCCAACCGATGGCCTTGACGTTCGTGAACATCCCGTCGGTGAAGACGGGGCCGCTTGGGTCGTCGGGGTCGATGCCGAGATCCTCGTAGCGTTTCCCCAGGTCGCGCCCGTGCTGCTCGCGGTAGTGCACCTCCAACTCTCCGAACGATCCGGCGACGAAATCGCACGGCCCGCACGGGTAGGTACCGTCGCCCGGGAAGCGGACGAGCGCGCCCTTGTAATAGAAGGGCTCGGTATTCCCTGTCCGCTTCCAGCGTCCGCGCTCGCGCAGCACGTAGGCGATCTCGTTCGCGTAGCGCCGGTCGGTGGTGTTCAGATCGATGTTGTAGGCTATCAAGAACTCCCGCGCGCCCACAGCTGTGGCGCCCGCCGTAGGATTGAACTTCGCGGGCCCGAAGTCCGGTTTCCACTCCCGGTCTTTCAATTTCTCCGCCAGACCTTCGTACTCTCCCGCCCTAACCTTTGCCAGGTTCGTGCGCTCGGGACGGCTGGCGGCATGTTCGTAAAGGTATACCGGTATCTTGAGCTCTTCGCCGATTCGCCGGCCCACCGACCGGGCGATCTCGACGCAATCTTCCATGGTCACACCGGAGACCGGGACGAAGGGGCATACATCGGTGGCGCCGAAACGTGGATGTGCGCCGCTCTGCTCTCGCATGTCGATCACCTGGGAAGCGCGCTCCACCGCCCGGAACGCGGCTTCAGCCACGGCATCCGGAGCGCCCACGAACGTGACGACGGTCCGGTTGGTGTCGCGGCCGGGATCTACGTCCAGCAACCGGGCACCGGGCACCGCCTCGATGACGTCGGTGATCTCCTTGATGACGGCGTCGTTACGACCCTCGGAGAAGTTCGGTACGCACTCTACTATCTGCTCCATGCTGGTCCCTGCGTATTTCGAAGAGGATGACGATGAAGATGACGATGACGATGGGGATGACGATGACGATGGCGATGGCGACATGCAATAGATGGGGGGTCAGCTGGCGGCGGGAGGGGCGCCGATCAGGCGCTCGACTTCCTTCAGGATGGTGGCGGCGCCGAAGGGTTTTGATACGAAGGCGGCCTGGAGCGACTCGATCGCTTCCTTGGTCTCGGACGCGGGGTGGCCGGTGACGACGATCGCCGGTACGTCGGACAATAGGGGATCCGCACGGAACTCTCGAAGCACCATGAGGCCGTCTTTCCCCGGGATCTGGAAGTCGGTGACAACCAGGTCGGGCGCCCTTTCCCGCGCCAGATTCATCCCGACCTCGCCGCTCGCCGCTTCCAGGCAGGCGTAGCCGGCCCGCCGCAGGCCGCGCGCGAGCCCGGTTCGCACCGCGGGGTCGTCTTCGATCAGCAGTACGATGGGCCGGCGGTGGGCCGTTACCAGTCGATTGGCCTCCTTGACCAGGCCGTCCGCATCGCCGACGGTCCACCCATCGGCCCCGTAGGCGACGGCCTGGGAGGCATCGCTTCCCGGCCCGAAGAGCAATGCCGGGATGTCGACGCTGGTCGCGACGCTCCTGAGCCGCTGGAGAAACTCCAGGCCGTGCATATCATCGAGCTCGACAGCGGCGACCTTCACACCGGTAACTTCGGCCGGCAGACGCTCCTCGACGATCGGCGCTTCGTGCGCCAGCCGCAGCCGCACGAAAAAGCGGGCTCCCTCTCCTTCGTCGCTCTCCGCCCAGAGGTCGCCGCCGAACTGTTCGACGATCGTCCGACTAATTGCTAGCCCGAGGCCGGCTCCGCCGTACTTACGAGTCGCCGTCTGCTCGAGTTGACGGAACTTGTCGAAGACCGTCTCCAGTTGATCGGAGGGGATTCCCGGTCCTTCATCAGAGATCTCGAGCACTGCCTGCTCGCTCTGCTTCCACCAGCGCAGCGCCACACGACCATCCGGCGGTGAGAACTTGATCGCGTTCGACAGCAAGTTGACGATCACCTGCTGCAGCCGGTCGGCATCAGCCGCCACCAGCACACCGGCGTCCGACTCGTCCAACTCGAGCCTGGCGCCGCGATCGTGGGCAAACCCTTCCACGGCATCGATAGCGCGCCCGGCCGCCTCCTCCACCGATATCGCCGTCAGCTTCGTCACCACACGCCCGCTCTCGATTCGGGAGAGATCCAGCAGGCTGTCCACCAGCCGGATCAAGCGATCGAGGTTGCGAAGCGCGATCTCCAGCAGGTCCAGCGCGCTCTCGGACACATCGCCGGCGGCGCCCCGAGCCAGCAGGTTCAGCGATGTCTTCACCGACGTGAGCGGAGTCCGCAGTTCGTGGCTCACCAGCGAAACAAATTCGCTCTTCGCCGCCGCCGCTTCCGCCTCCCTCGTCACATCCCGGTAGAGCACGAGGTGACCCACGACCTCGCCGCTCCCACCGCGCACCGCCGCCACCGTTCGCTGGCAGATCAGCCGTCGTGGGAACTCGAACTCGACCCGATCGCGCAGGTACGCACCGCCGCTCCGCAGTGCTTCCTTCTGCGTCTCGAGCGCCGCGGGGTCGGCGAAGGACCGCGCCAACACCCGGTCGATCTCTTCGATCGCCGCACCCAGAACCACTTCGCGTGGCAGACCCAGAAGCTCGGACATGGCGCCGTTGGAATAGGCGACCTGGCCGTCGCTCACCATCATTATGGCCGCGTCGCTCGCGTCGATCAGGGCTTCGAGCCGCGTGCGCTCCGACTCGACCTGCGCGTGCTCCACGGTGAGAGCTTCCCGCTGCTGCCTGATCGTCGAGAGCAGCTTCGAGTAGTAGAGCGAGGTAGCGATCTGGCGGCCCAGCAGGACGGCGAGCTCGAGATCTTCGTCCTCGTAGCTCGCCTTCTCCTCCGCCCCGAAGTTGAGCGTCCCGATCACCTCTTCGCCGACGCGAAGCGGGACGATCAGCGCCGAGACATCCTGTTCCCTGCCCCTGCGGATCCCCTCCGTCCCACCGAACGTATCGACGCGAATCGCTTCACCGGTCTGGATCGCCTGGCCGGTGAGGCCGCGCTCGATGGGGAAGACGCCCTCTTCCTTGATGAATCCGCCCTGCGCGGCGTCCCATAAGGTGTGCAGGTAGTAGCTCTGGAGGTCCTCGGAGACCAGCACGACGCTGGCGCGCCGGAAGCCGAGCACGCGTTGCAGCTTGAGGATGGCCGTTTGGAATATCTCGTCGAGATCGAAACTGGTGTTGATGAGCGAGGCAAGCTCACCCACCACCTCGAGACGCGCGGCCCATAGATCGTGAGAACTCGCCGCGGGCTTCATCCGGACGAATCACCTTCCATCTCGGCCGTGTACCGCATCGCCGCTTCGCGCACCCGCTCGAGGCCCTCCCGGGCTGCCGGCACCTCCGCGGCGTCGAACGCCCCGTCCTCATGCCAGCGCAACCCGACGTCAGCCAGCTCCGCCACGCGCTCTGACAGTTCGTGCGCCTCGAAACTGGGAGCGGTGCCCTTCAACGAGTGGGCCGTCCGATAAAAGACCTCCGCCGCCTGCGGGTCAAAGCCCTGCGCCAGTTGCTCCAGCGCCGACCGCATCGTCTCGATCCGCACCGGCAGACCGTCCCGGAAGTCCCGGAAGATCTCGGCGATTAGATCTTCTTCGTGCCCCTGTCCATCGGCAGTCGCAGCTGACACCTGTTCAGTCCCTCTTCTCAGACAGCCTGCGCAACTCGTCGGCCAGTTGGTCCGGCTCGAACGGTTTCACCACCACGCCCGCCGCGCACAACTCTTTGACTTTCACGGCGTCCAGTTCTTTCCGGGCGGTCAGGAAGATGACCGGGACGGAGGCCGTCTCGGGATCCTCCTTGAGCCGCCGGCACACCTCGTACCCGTCCATCCCCGGCATCATCAGATCGACCACCGCGACGTCGGGCTTGG
Organism: Gemmatimonadota bacterium; assembly: GCA_039588075.1. Taxonomy (GTDB): domain Bacteria; phylum Gemmatimonadota; class Gemmatimonadetes; order Palauibacterales; family KS3-K002; genus JBDHAL01. The sequence continues at coordinate 7,245 of JBDHAL010000182.1, forward strand.
TGCTGCGAACCGCCTCGATCCCCTCGGCCCCATCGGCCGCCGCCGTCACCTCCCAGCCGGCCGTGAATTCGAGGGTCATCTTGACTAATTTGCGGAGATCTGGATCATCGTCTATCAGGACGACTCGGAAGGGATTATTCATTCGAATCCGATTTAGCGTTCGGGCGGGGAATGTTGTCGGATAGCCTCGGACTTGTAACTTCAGCGGGCTATCGATAAATATTGCACTGATGATACCGAAAGTCTACATCCTCGACGACGATCTGACCTACGCGAAACTGCTGGCCGCCAACCTCGGCAAAAGCGGTAAGTTCCGCAACGAAATCTTCGACACTCACCAGGCCCTGTTTGACCGGCGCGCCGAGGAGCCGCCCGACGCCGTGATCACCGATCTCGTCATGCCGGGGCTCAGCGGCATCGAGATCACCCGGCGGCTCCGCCAGTCCGACCCCCACCTCCCGATCTTCGTCCTCACCGCCCACGCCGACCTGAGCACCGCCATCGAGGCCCTCAAGGCCGGCGCCAATGAGTACCTGACCAAGCCGGTCAACATGGACGAGTTGATGACGATCCTCACCCGGGCGCTCGACGAGCGGCCGCTGCGCGAGGAAGTCGCAACGATCCAGAAAGTCCGGCAAGAGGAATTCTCGTTACGAGCGATCCTCGGGGACCACAAGAGGATCGAGGAGGCCCGACAGTTCGTGCGGCGCGTCGCCGACATCCCCAGGCCCACCGTCCTGCTGCTCGGCGAGAGCGGAACGGGCAAGAACCTGGTGGCGCGGACGATTCATTATTCGAGCCCCCATTCCGAGGGCCGCTTCGTCGAGATCAACTGCTCCGCCCTGCCCTCCAACCTGCTGGAGGCGGAGTTGTTCGGCTATCAGAAAGGCGCCTTCACCGACGCCCGGGAGTCGAAGCGCGGCCTGATCGAAGTCGCCGACGCCGGCACCCTCTTCCTCGACGAGATCGGCGACCTCTCGCACGAGCTGCAGGCCAAGCTGCTCAACTTCCTGGAATCGCGCCGTTTTCGCCGCCTCGGCGGCACCGAGGAGATCGAGGTCAGCCAGCGCATCGTCACCGCCACCAACCGCGACCTCGAGGAACTGGTCCGCAACAACGAGTTCCGCACCGACCTCTACTACCGCATCAGCGTCGCCACCCACGCCCTGCCCCCGCTCCGTGACGTCAAGTCGGATCTCCCCCTGCTCGCCGATCATTTTAGGGAGGTCTTCAACCGCGAGTTCCGCAAGCAGATCGAGCGCATCAGCCCCGAGGCCCTCCAGGTCCTGCAGGACTGGGACTGGCCCGGCAACGTCAGGGAGCTTCGAAACGTCATCGAGCGCGCCATGATCTTCGCCGACGGCTCCGAGCTGGGACCCGCCGATCTCCCCGAGCTCGGCTCCATCGAGGTCGCCGCGCCTCCCCAGTTCGACGGCGACGCCTACCAGGTCCCCAAGGGCCTTTCGCTCTCCGGCGCCGAAAAAGAGTACATCCGCCAGACCCTCGAATCCTGCGACGGCAGCGTCCAGAGAACGGCCGAAGTGCTCGGCATCTCGCGAAAAAATCTATGGGAGAAGAGGAAGAAATACGGACTTTTGGAGAGTTGAACCGAATTTCGGACTTTTAAGCAATTTCGAACACCGCACACCGAACACCGCCTTTCGAAGGGCGCACTACAAGGCCTGATCACTAAACCCGAAGGTAAAATCCCTTAAAGTCTTAAGGATTGGCTATCTGTGATTAGTCATTGAGTCTTGCCGTGCGCCCTTCGAAAGGCGGTGTTCGGTGTGCGGTGTTCGACATTCCTTAGAAGTTCGATCTTCAATCACCGGATTCCGAAATCGCCCCTAACCTGTTATATTTCCTGCCCCTACCCCCGCCCGACCACCCCCCAAAAGCTCGATTCCCTGACCGCCCCCGGAGGCCAAGAATCAGTTACCGGTCACCGGTCACCGATTTCCGGTCACCGATGGGTTACGTCCCCCGTTACCGTTTGGGAACATGGCGCCTTCGAGGGTACCGGCTTCCAACGGACAAGTCCTTGCTATTTCAGAAGTTAGCCCGGCGGCCCATGCGGCACGGCTCGTGCTACGGAGAAGCCTGGTGTCGTATGCGCCGTTCCCGGCGCAATGGTTTTCTGAATTGGTGAAGAGCGGATCCCGGGGCCCCGGGACTCCAAGGGTGGAAATGGAGAAACTCACGAGCACACAGATCGGCTGTGCTCTCGGACGCAGAGTGAGGGAAGCGTTCCTCCGCCGTATATCGCCTCTACTCCTCGAGTCGAGCAGTGGCTTGAGGAAGTTTGTCATCTGTCTGGCCGTGGGCAGCTCCATCCTCTCCATACCGGCTTCAGCGTCGGGCCAGGGCTGGTATGACAGCAACTGGCAGTACCGGAAGAAGATCACCATCGACGCGACGATGGTGGATGCCGACTTCGATACCTTCCCTGTTCTCCTCGACTTCAGCGACACCGACCTCAGGGACAAGGCGCGGAGCGACGGCTTCGACATCCTGTTCACCGCGGATGACGGCACCTCCAAGCTCGCCCACGACATCGAAGACTATATCTCTGGCAGCGGCGCGCTGGTCGCCTGGGTGGAGGTCGCCAACCTTTCGTCGAGCGTGGACACGGACATCTACATGTACTACGGCTACGCCTCGGCATCGAATCAGGAAGACAAGGCGGGTACGTGGAGCGACGGCTTCGTCGCGGTCTATCACCTGCACGACGACTTCAACGACGCCAGCGGCAACCAAGGCGCGGGGACCAACAGCGGCTCTTCTGATGTGCCCGGCATGGCCGGCGATGGTCAGAACTTCGTCAAGAGCCAGAACGACTACATCGACACCAACTGGGCGCCGTCATCGTTCACCGGCGACTACACCTTCGAGGGCTGGTTCCGAGCGCTGGGCCAGACGGGCAGCGGCAGCCTGATCGGTGTCGAGGACCGGGGCGCCGGCGACGACTCGGAGATCCGCCTGGCCATCCGAGACACCGACTCCAACAGCCAGGCCGACGCCTACGACGTCGAGTTTCGAGCCGACGGCGCCGGCATCATCTCCGATGAGGGCCCACTGCCTGGCGACCCGGACGATGGGAACTGGCACCACATCGCCATCGTCCGTGAAGGCGGCGTCGGCCGCGTCTACTACGACGGCAGCTACATCTCCCTAAACGACAGCTCCACGAACTCCGGAACGGCTAGCTTCCCCTCGCCGCGTACCATCCTGTTGGGCGCCCAGTGGGACACCGATGCCGGTGGCCCACCAGATATCCGCAACAGGATCAACGCCGACCTGGACGAGATCCGTATCCACACCAACATGCGTTTAGGGGAGTTCTTCTCCACAATCGTCGCCAACGCCAACAACACCACGCCCGGCGGCTTCTACGATCTGCCGGATCCCGAGGAGAACCCGCCGGTCACCGGCGACGTGCTGCTGATGGTGACCGATATCGTCACGCCCGAACCGGTTGACGATAGCCTCAAGGCGTACCTGGAGAGCCAGGGTTTGACCGTCCACATGATCAACGACGACCTGACCGGGGCGCAGGTCGAGGACACCATCAATCTCTACAACAGCGATGTGCTGTACGTCTCGCAAACGAGCCAATCCAGCACGGTCGACGACACTTACCTGACGAACCTGACCATCGGCATCGTGATGCCGAACACCGGGAACTGGGACGGTTTTGAGCTGGCCAATCACGACGGTGAGAGCACGGGCCCGACCACCGGCTACATAGCCGACAACACCCACTTCATCACAGAGCCCTTCTCTACCGGGAACATCACGCTCTATTCGTCCGCCACGCCGATGGGCTACGGCGACATGGGCTTCGGCAGCGGCGCCGAGGTTCTGATGCACGCCGTTGGCGACGCGACCACCGGCTATGTCGTCGCTTACGAAGCGGGCGCCACCTTGGAGACTGGCAACCCGGCCGACGGCCGCCGCGTCGGTTTCTACACAGAGGGCGAAGACTGGAGCGCCTTCACCGACGACACCAAGACGCTCATCTATCGCTCGATCCTCTACGGCGGCGGACTGGGTGACTCAGGTGGTGGCAGCACCAACGCGGTCACCCTGGCCACGGCCGAGATATCGCCCAACGAGGTCGAGACGAACTCCACCGGCAACGAGTTCGTCTACGCCATACGCGCCCAGATCGGCGGATCCGACACCGGCGTCGACAGCGTCGAGATCACCGTGCCCCCATCGTTCGGTCTCCCGGCGCTGGACAGCGTCAGGGTCGGCGGCACCAAGGTGACCATCACCGACAACACGTCGGGCCGCACAATCAGCTTCAACCTGTCGACCAAGCTCACCAGCACCGACAGCATCCAGGCCTACTTCACCTCC
>JBDHAL010000183.1:0-12332 GCA_039588075.1 Gemmatimonadota bacterium
TGGAGAATCAGTATCACGAGGTCCAGGACTTCGAATTCACGATCGAGCGTGGCAAGCCCTTCATGCCCCAGACGCGAAACGGAAAGATGAACGCGACGGCGTTCGTCAAAACATCGAACGACATGTTACAGGAGAAGCTCCTCACCAAGGAAGAGGCGCTTCTCCGCATAACGCCCGATCATCTGGAGCAGCTCCTTCACCCCCACATCGACCCGAGTGTCGAAGCGGACCCCATCGCCAGCGGCCTTCCCGCCTCTCCCGGCGCGGCCTCCGGAGTGGTCGTGTTCGACGCCGATGAAGCGGAGCAGCGAGGGAAAGACGGTGAGGCTGTCGTCTTGGTTCGCGAGGAGACCAAGCCGGAAGACATTCACGGATTCTTCCAAGCCCGAGGAATACTGACCAGCCGCGGCGGCAAGACTTCACACGCCGCGGTCGTCGCCCGCGGCATGGGCAAGCCGTGCGTGGTCGGCTGTGAAGAGATTATGATCAAGGACCGCCAGAAGGTCGCCGAGGTCAATGGCCATACCATCAACGAAGGCGACGTCATCACAATCGATGGCGGCAGCGGCGCCGTCTATCTCGGCGAGGTGCCGACGGTGGACCCGGAGTTCAGCCCCGAGATGCAGACGGTTCTCGGGTGGGCCGACGAGACCCGAACCATCGGCGTGAGGGCGAACGCCGACACTCCCGAGGACGCTCGCGTGGCGCGCGAGATGGGCGCCGAGGGCATCGGCCTCTGCCGAACCGAGCGCATGTTCAACGCCGCCGACCGGCTTCCCATCGTCCGCGACATGATCCTCGCCCAGACCGAGGAGGAGCGACTCGCGGCGATCGATAAGCTGCGGCCGATGCAGAAGGCCGACTTCAAGGGAATCTTCCAAGCGATGGAGGGTCTTCCCGTCACCATCCGCTTGCTCGATCCGCCGCTGCACGAGTTCCTGCCGTCGCTCGAGTCCCTGCTTCTCGAGCTCGGCAGCCTGGAGCGAATCCGTGACCGCCTCGAGAACGGGAACCTGAGCCCCGAATCTCTCGAGGCGCTGTTGGAGCCGTCGCTGGCGGAGGGCATGCCGCCCATATCTGTGCTCGGCGACGAGGTCGACGGTGCCGGCGGGAAACGGGTCATTGACGATCTGATCGAGAAGAAACAAGCCGTGCTCAGCAAAGTCCGGGAAACCACCGAGGTCAACCCAATGCTCGGCCACCGGGGCGTGCGGTTGGGGATCACCTATCCAGCTCTATATCGAATGCAGATCGGCGCCATACTGGAGGCGCTGGCCGAGCTCAGGAAAGAGAAGGTCGATGCCGTCTGCGAGATCATGGTGCCGCAGGTCACCGAGCCCAAGGAGCTCGAGCGGGTCAGCGAGCTCGTCGGCGAGATCCGCGAAGAAGTAGAAACGACCCATGGCGTCGACTTCGATTTCAAGTTCGGCACCATGATCGAAGCGGTGCGGGCCTGCGTGACGGCCGAGCGTATTGCCGAAGTCACCGAGTTCTTCTCTTTCGGCACCAACGACCTGACCCAGGCAACGTTTTCGTTCTCGCGCGAGGACGCCGAGCAAAAGTTCCTTCCCCTCTACGTGGAGATGGGCGTCCTCCCGGAGAACCCGTTCGAGGCTCTGGATATTCAGGGGGTCGGCCGACTGATGAAATTAGCCGTCGAGTCGGGACGGCTCACGAAGCCTGACTTGAAGGTCGGCATCTGCGGTGAGCACGGTGGCCACCCCCGCAGCATCGAATTTTGCTACATCGCGGGCCTGGACTACGTCAGTTGCTCCAGCTTCCGTGTTCCGGTCGCCAGGTTGGCCGCCGCGCAGGCCAGGCTGAGGGAAGAAAAGAGAACCAAGGAGGAACTAGAGCACGCGGACTACCCATTCAACGTGCTGTAGTCGATTCTGGCCTCGTCGATCTCTGCTGCCTGTCACGGACTACTTGAAGAGTTTCCCTGCGAGGCTCGGCTCCTTGTCGATCCGCGTCGCGACCTTCATGAACGTGGCGATGCGAACCGTCCCTTCAGCGTGCAGCGTCTCGTGGATTCTCTGCACGGCCGCAAACACTTCCGATAGCTCGCCTTCGAGGTTGGTGCCGTTCGAATGCAATTGAGCGTTGAGCCCGGCCTCCTCGAGCACCTGATGAGCACGCTTCACTTCCTCCCGCACTGACACCCCGGCACCAATCGGTATGACCTGCACCTCAGCGGTCGCTTTCATGTTATCGCCCTTTCTTTATTTCACAGTCGTAATCTACTGCAATCTCGAACACCGCACACCGAACACCGCCTGTCGAAGGGCGCACGGCAATCTCTAATCACTTGATGGCAAATCTCCAATCCTTAAGACCGATGGGTCTTTGGTCTTCGAGCTCAGTGATTCGACTTTGAAGTGCCACCTTCGAAAGGCGGTGTTCGGTGTGCGGTGTTCGACATTGAAGTGAAAAGGAAGGAACGAAAGTCGCAACATCTAATACTCGTCGCGGTCGATCACCACGCTGGTCGCTGCCCAAGAGTTCTCGGGGTCGAGGCCGTAGCGAGTATCGCCGATGTAGACCCGGCTGCCGCTCTCTTCGTCTACTGTGAGATAATAGGGGAAACGCGCCCAGCTGAGGAATCGGCGCACATGCTCCTGCCGAACGGCTTGCTCCACAGCAGCGTCGGGAAAGGTCTCGTACGGAAGCTCGACCAACTCCACCATCGGGCGGTCCAGCCAGTCGAACATTCCGGCGCGATAGCCGGAGCCATCATCGATGACAACCCAACGCCTGAAGGGAGAAACGGCCATCGGGGCTACCATGATCCGCTGAGCCTCGATGCCGTCGCGCGCCGCGTGCTTGGAAACGATGGAGCGCGCCGCGACGTTGGACATTGCCATCATCACCGCGTACGTGGAGACCGCCAGCAGGGCTAGCCGAGCCCACTTCACTCCCTTATCGGCAGCCCAGATACCGGCGGCGAGCACTCCCCACACCCAGGGATCGATGATGAAGAGCGTGTCGCCGTAGAACCAGGTGTTCGAAAACGGCGCCAGCCAGCGCATGCCGTACACGTTGAGAAAGTCGAGGAGCGGATGGGTCGCGACGGCGACGGCCGACAGCAGGAACACCTGCCGCGTTATCACCGGACGGTTCGAGCCGGCGCGGCCCCGGCGCGCCAGTCGAGCCCACAGCAGCACCAGGCCGGTCAATACGAACGGCCAGACGACCAGGGCAAGAGCGCCGTGAGTCAAGCCGCGCCTGAACCACACCGCCGTTGCGCCGCCCCAGAAGTAGGCCAGAACATCGACATCGGGCAGGTTCGCCCCGATGAGCAGGGTCGCCGTGCCGAGGGCGGTCCTTCGCTTGAGGCCGGCTTGCGCCAGCGTCGCGCCGACCAGCGTGTGGGTTACGGGATCCATACTTGCCTTTGGCGTCGGACAGCCGTGTATGCGATAGGCCCCGAGCTCGGCGCTCGGGGCCCAGTAAGCTGCCATGTGCAGCCGCACCAACCTGACCTGCCGAGGCCCCCAGCGCAAGCCACTTATCGTGTACCCAGGGGCATCCGCCGTCGGTCGCGCCGTGCGGGTTCCCAGGATACGTTAGTCAAAGACTATGTTCGAATTCACCATACTGGGCGCGGGCTACGTGGCGCTGGGCGTCGTGCTTACGCTGGACATACTGCTCACGAAGCACCGTCCGGTGTCCGCCGTCCTCTGGCTGGCCGTGGTCTGGGCGTTCCCCTACGGCGGAGCGCTGGCCTACCTGAGCGTGGGAATCGACCGCGTGCGCCGCGGGGGCGCGGCGCGTGAAGCATCAAAACGCATTGTGGCGCAGCGGGCCAAGTTACACCCCACGTTCGCGCGACTCGCCGTCGACTACGTGCACCCCGTATCGAACGACACAGTCCGGTACCCCGCACAGCACATTTTCCGCACCACCGACCCGGCGGTACGGCCCAATCGCGTTTTCCGGGGTAATCGAGCCCAACTGCTGGTGGATGGCGACGAGTTTTATCCTGCCCTCTTCCAGGCCATCTCGTCAGCCCGGACTTCGGTGCACCTGCAAACGTACATCTTCGGGCGCGACCGCGTAGCCGCAGAGTTGCTGGACCTACTGGTCGAGCGATCCCGAGCCGGTGTGGAATGTCGGCTGCTCTACGACCGTTTCGGTTCGACGTGGGCTTATCTTTCTGGCTTCTTCAAGGAAGCCCGCGCAAAGGGCGTCGAAGTATGTTCGATCACCCAGGCCAACCCGCTCAAGGGTCGCTTCCAGATCAACCTGCGAAACCACCGAAAGATCGCGGTCATCGATGGCAGAGCCGGGTACGTCGGTGGCATCAACATTCATGACCGCAACCTGTCCGCCCGGTCCAACGAGCCGCCGATTCGCGATTATCACCTCAAGCTGGAGGGTCCGGCCGTCTCCGATCTCCAGCTTCAGTTCGTCGAGGACTGGCATTTTGCATCCCGGCAGACGCCCGATCGATTGCTGGATTCGGTGTACTTCCCGAGTATCGACGCCGTCGGAGACGCTCTCGCTCAAATCGTCCCCGGCGGTCCCGACATCCAGGGCCACGGCCTGGCCGATGCCTTCTTCGGCGCTATCGTCGCGGCACGTAAGTCCATCTCCATCGTCACTCCTTACTTCATACCGGACGAGCCCATCGTTCAGGCCCTTCGCTATGCCGCGCTCAGTGGTGTGGCCGTGACGCTGATCATCCCAAGGCGCAGCAATCACTGGTACACCGGCTTCGCGACTCGAGCCCTCTACACTCCTCTGCTCAGAGCGGGCGTCCGTATCTTCGAGCGCAAACCGCCGTTCATGCACGCCAAGGCACTCGTCGTGGACGACGTCTACGCCATGCTCGGATCCGCCAACCTCGACTACCGCAGCCTGCACCTGAACTTCGAGACGAACGTCGAGATCGCCGATTCTGCTTTCCTCGAGAGCATCTCCGCCCAGATCGAGGCCGAGATCGCTCAGAGCAACGAGGTCCACCTCCCTCGCCATCAGGCCCGGCCTCTCGCTCGTCGCCTGACCGAGAACTTCTGCTACTTGTTCCAACCAATACTCTAGTGGGGGCGGCGCGCCGACGCCGACCCGGAAAGGTCGTTGTTCGAACATGCCCATTCAGGTCAACGATGGACTTTCCGTGCTCGCCGCGATGGCCACTCCCGTCGTCCTCTTGTTGGCCAACGCCATGCTTATTCTTTCGACCAACCAACGCCTGCAGTCGATTTTCAATCGCGTCCGCGAAACCGAGCTCACTATCGCCGGTGCCGATCTCGCACCCGAGATCCGCGACCTCGAGATCCTCAACGATCTTCTCATCACGCACTCGAGACGCGCCCGCGCCGCGCATCGGGCCCTGCTCTGCTTCTACGGATCCGCCGGTCTCTTCACCACCGTCGTCGTCTCCGTCGGGCTTGCCAGCCTCGATGTCGCCGGCTCCCTGCCCCTGGCCCTCTTCACGGCCTTTTTTGGTTGCGCCCTCCTGTTCTGTGGCACCCTCCTGCTAATCGGCGAAACCTGGATCGGCATCGCCGCCACGGACCGACGCTTTGCCGCGGTCGCCGAGATCTGTCAAAGGCTCAGCACCCGGCTCCAAGACAAAGCCGTTCAGAGCCACCAGAAACCGGGCTCCTGACTCCGGAACAGATCACTTTGGGATGGGGTAATCAGGTCTAGGAGTGGTGTTTTGGCAACGTAGCCTACATCACGGCTCTGCGCGACTCCCCTACCCCCCGCCAACGTAGCTCCCCCGTAAGGATTTACTGCGATGAACGACGAACCTGCGCCCAACGCGACGACCGAGGCGGCCCTTCAGAGTAAGGAGGAGCACGCACCGCTGGCCGATTTCACGCTGGCCTTGATCCAGGCCATGCTGCGCACGGGATACTACGCGGCGGACCACCCGGAAGCCCAGAAGTCGATGAAAGGGCTGTACACCCAGTTCCTCGCGGTGGTGTCGGGACGACCCGAGCTGACGTATCTGATCCTCGAGAAGCGTGACAGCCGCGAGATCACGATTGAAGGGTACGACGAAGTTGCTCTGCCACTACATCAGTTGATGTTGAAGGGGATGGCAGACCTTTTCACGCCAAAGTTCCTCGATTTCTTCAACCGCTGGAAACTCATCAGCTTCTCGATAAAGGCCGACGCGAGCGCGGACGAGTTCAACAAGTTCGTCGAGTTGATGAGCCAGCCGCCAAGTGGCGGCCCGATAAGGGAAGCAAGCGAGCGACTCACACAGGCGTTCGTAGATCACGACATCCTGCACATCTCGACGGTCTTCAAGCACGAGATGGTGGGGAGAGAAAGGCGCCTCCCCTGGCGCGTCCGGATGGCACTGACGCGCCTGCGTCGTGACCTGAAGGTGTTACCGCTGTACAAGAAATCCACCCCTGAGCAGATGCGGCGGATCAAGTTGCAGATTATGGACGACGTGATCCGGCCGATCCGCACGCCCACGCTACTGAAAGACTTCCTCATCAACTACGACCTTATCGCGGCCGATATCGACGAACTGGAGGAGTCCCAGGTCGAGCGTGAGATCGTAGCGAATCTAGGCGAGGGGATGTTGGTGGCCACGGCAAGCCAGATCACCGGTGACCTGAAGGACCTGGGCCTCGGCGAGACGGATGAAATGCCGGAAGAAGAGACATATGCGACGATGGTGCGGGCGGTCGGAGTTCTGCGGGACATAGCCGACCAGCTCTGCGCGATCGGCAGCGTTCTGAATCACGATTTCCTCGAAGCGCTCGTGCAGCAGAAGGTCTTGCCGGTGGAGAAGCTACCGGCGGAAGTCAGGCGAGCGATCGAGACGCGGCGCCTGGCGGAGGCCTTCCGAGCACGGAAGGACCAGTACCTCGACTACCTCCGGAAGCAGTAGTCGACGTACTCGAGGTCTTGAACGGCGAACACCGCGAGCCGCAGCTGAAGAAGTTCTATGAGGGCTTCGCGGCGTTGCTCCGGCAGTCGGTCGCAAATGATGCGACGATCGGTTACCTGCTGGGTGATTTCAGGCGTCAGAAGAAGGAACAGCGTCAAAGATTGGCCCTGATACTCGGCTTCATCGGTGATATCGTGGCCAAGGGATTGCTCGAGATATACATAGAGGCGGACGAGAAGAGCATTCGCCTCAGTACCTTTGAGGCCATGCGAAATGTCGGTGCGAGCGCGCTGCAGCCGCTTCTCACTGAACTGCCTCACATCGAAGACGATTGGGGCGCGATCAGGCATATCATTTCAGAAGTAGCGGAGCTCGGCGAGCAGTCTCTTGCCAAACCGCTGATCGGGTTGCTCTACCACACTAATGCGCATGTTCGACACTCGTGCCTAACCGCGCTGCTCAAGCTATCCGGAGCCAAGGCGGAGGAGCATTTCATCTACGCATTGCGGGACAAGAAGACCGAGGTCCGGCAGGCTGCGGTCTCCTATCTGGCAAACATCAATTCGCGGCACCCGGCCGCCCTGGACTACTATGCCGCGGTTCTCGTTCCGGACGGAACCAACGGCAGTTCTGAAAGCGATCCCGTGCTGATCGAGGTATGCAAAGCGCTCGCCGGTTTTGCGAACTCATCCCAGGACGAGGCCGCGAAGGCCGAGGATATACTCGTAAGGGCGATCAGACCTGTGAAGTCAAAAGGGCTGCTGAGCAAGTTCAAGAAACCAGTCCAGCGCCACAGCCCCCAAGTCCAGGAGGCGATATGGGAGGCGCTGGCCGTGGTTGGCACCGACGAGGCGGCGACCATAGCCGCCGAAGTGCTGAGCGACGAAGCGGCCGCGCCATCGCCGGAAGCCGTTCCAGCCCCTGAGCCTGAGGCGGTAGCCACCGCAGTACCGAGCGGAGACGATCAGAACTAACTCCGCTCGGAGGCAGAGCCGCTAGGGCGAATTCGGTGCTGGGAAGGCGAATCGTGTGCTGGCGCAGACGGGACGAGCCCGTCCCGTTGCGACCCTCTCGACAATCCTGATCTCGACTGCGTCGCTACGCCGCGCCACCGCGGATGCCGCGACGGTCCGCGCCTCGGGCACCTGCTCTGCGCTCACCGAGCGCAGCCTGCCGGTCCACGTATCGAGGAACACGGCATCGTCTGCCATCGGCTTGTAGCGGAGGTTCAGGACCAACGCCGCCGCCATCATGAACCCCAGGAATGTCCACACCACCGCGCTGAGCTGCCTAATCGTGAGCATCTTGACCTCGCTGAAGCGGGTGAAGCCGTTGCTCAATCGGCCGGATAGCGGATCGGTCCGCTTCCTGATCTTTTGACGCGTTCCTGCCCCACATGGTTGGCCCCGCTCCGGCCCCCGGCTCGATTGGCTCTATCCGGCCGTCCCCATGCTGCTTACATTCTCGCCACAACAACTGAGAGGACTTTCACGGCCGCCCTGGTCCTAGCGGTGACCATCACGCTGACCCTCCTCGTAGGCTGACACTCAGCCCGCAGCGCTGTTGCCGATGGCATGAACAGATTCCCTGACAGGAAGGCTCGGTCGCAGCTCGCAGCCTGCTCTCTGATCGTCGTGCTCGCGGCAGGCGGCATGATGTCTTGCGCGACGCTCAAGCATCTGCGGTTCGAGAAACCCACCATCGAGTTCGACGCCCTCGAGATCAGCGGCGTCAGCTTCGAGGGCGGCTCCCTCGTACTATGGCTCGAGATATACAACCCAAACGACTACGAGATCCGGACAACCTGGGTCGAGTCAACGTTGCACCTCGAGGGTACACGTTTCGGAACGGCCGTCTTGGAAGAGTCCGTTACTCTCGCCGCCGCTTCAAACACGACGGTGAAGATCCCCGCGACCTTCACCTGGAAAGGCATCGGAGCCGGCGCCCGCGCCCTGCTCGATCGCGGGGCCGTCGATTATCTGCTGGAGACCAGGATCAAAGTGCAGACGTCACTGGGCGGGCATACCGTCAGCTTCGAGAACAAAGGCGAAGTTCCGATAATCTAGTCAGTGCCGATGCCGCCCCGTCGTGCCGCAGCCACCTACAGGAACACGCTGAACGCCGTATCAGCCACCACTGAAGTGAGCGAGTTAACGAAGCGATCTCTGGCCACCAGTGCCAATCCGGCCTGCTCGAGCGCCTGCATTTCAGCCAGGTCCTTCTTGCCTTTGACCAGCCACTTGAAGTCGGCGCGCGAGAGCTCGCCTTTCTCCAACTGGTTCGTCCACTCCTCGAGATCGGCCTTGGTCTTGCTGACGAAGTTGGCTCCGACCAGAACCGCCTGGTCCTGGTAGTCTTTTAGGTCCTTCTTGGCGAGATCCTTGAGGTTACCCTCGAGTGTACTCAAGAACGTTTTGAACTTTGACATCTTATTATCCTTGCACGTCGTTCGGTTTGATCTTACCGCTCTCCAGCCCGATAATCGTGTCAAAAGCGTCGCCCACTAAGTCCTTCGCCCTAACGATGAATGCCGCCGACAGAGTGGATTCTTCCTTCCACCTCTTCAGAAATCCGCCCAAGAGATTGCGGCCCGGGTCCATGAGGATCTCCCACTGTTTTGTGGAGATCTCGTTGTTCGGTCGACCTCTGGCGAATTCGTAGGCCTTCTCGACCTCCAGCTGGAGCGCTTGCGCCTCCTGCTCATGCTCGGCATAGGGCTCTGTCGCCTTGCCCATCACTGACAAGGCCTCCGCTCTCAGTGATGTGGCCTGCTGATACGCGGCAGCGCTGTACGGCGATATGCCGGCGGAGCAAGCGGAGGCGCCAGCGACGAGTACCCCGATGGCCGCTGCGGCGCGCCAGCCCTGGTTCCCTGTCGGCCTCACTTTTGTTTGTCGATGTTGCTGATCTTGGGATCCTGCACAACCTGCTCCCCGCTCGCGTGGGTTCCCTTGATCTTGTAGTGAGCCGTTACTTTCTTCGTGGCCTTGTTGGTGCAGGTCCACTCTGTGTTGCCGGCGTTTCCGCTGAGATTCTCGAACTCGCCCTTGTGCCCGAGATCCTTGATCTCGAAGCTCGCCACGTTGCTGTCACCGATGTACCATCGGACTTGCGTTTCGCCATCTGCGATGTCGTACTCGACGTCTGGGGCTGTCGGCTTCTTGTTGCTCGCGTCCCAGGTAACTGGAATGTCGATCGCCATGCGGGGCCTTCCTTTCTCGATGTGGAGTGGATTCAGCGGCTCCCGGCCGCTCTGGTGTAGTCGTCAAGTTGGATGCGTAATTCCCGGTTTACGTAGCCCATCTCCTCGAGCCGCTCGACGATGCGCCTAGCTTCGTCCGTGCGATCGAGGTACAGCAGGGCTCGTGTCCATGGCTCGAGGAAATAGGGATCGTTCGAACCGGCCGCCACGGGTTCGAGCCGCTCGATGGAGCGGAGCCAGGAAGCTCGTGCGAGCTCCCTATCCCCTTTCTCGATCCAGGCGAGTCCGACCAGGTTGTGAGCTTCACCAAGGAGGCGGAGCGCCTGGCGGTCATCGGGGGTTCGTTCGAGTAGCCGCTCCAGGATGTTGATCGAGCTCTCGCCCCTGTTGGCTGCCTCGTCCACTTGCCCCGCGGCGAGCAGGGCTCCCCCGAGGCGAACGTGGGCTTGTGCCAGGTCCCGTTGGTAGCGAGGATCGCTCGGGTCTCGCTCGGCCAGCTCTGCAGCCGAAACCTCCACGTAACGGAACTCACCGAGAGCCGCGTCGAGGTCACCCTGCCTCTGCTCGAGCTGTCCGACTCTCGATCGGTTGGTGGCAAGCGCCCGCTGCCACTGCACGTTCGTGGGGTCGCGTACCACGAGATCGTCGAGTAGCTCGACCGCCGTTTGGAAGTGAGTCAGGGCATCGCTCAGTTCACCGAGATCCTCCAGCGCGCTGCCCATGTAGTTGTAGCTCTTGGCAAGCTCTTGTCGAAATCCCGCGTTCGAGGGATGCTGCTCGTTCAGCTCCTGCTTGATCGCCAGCTCCTGTCGGAATTCCTCCATGGCAGCCCGGGGATCGCCAAGCGACCTAAGCACGTTGCCAACCGTGTTGTGCGAGTTCGCCAGGCTGGCCTCCCACTCGGTGTTGCCGGGATCGAGCGCCACCAGCTCTTTCTCGGTCGCCATGGTCGCGCGGAATTCGCGGAGCGCCCCGTTGAGGTCGCCTCTGGCTTCGAGGGCCGAACCGATATTGCTGTGCGCGTACCCTACCTCGAGCCGCCAATCGAGGTTCGATGGGTCCTTGCTCGAGTTGCGTTCGGCGACATCGAGGTAACGCTCGAATTGGTCGAGCGCCCCGTCCGTGTCGCCCTCTCGATAGTGCACGAAACCGACCCAGAAGTGACTGGCCGCGAGCCCCATCTGCCATTCGCCGTTGTCGGGTCTTCTTTCGGCCAAACCGAGAGCCAATCCGAGCGATTCCTCGAACGCCTCCCGAGCTGCCGGCAAATTGCCCTGGGCCACCCTCACCTCACCCAGCTGCGCCAATGCCTGGGAGCGGCGCAGCAGCTCGTCATCGCTCAGGACTTCTTGCGGGACCGCCGCGAAGTACTCGAGCGCCTTGTTGCCGACGTCGTCCATGATCTCGAGCCGGCCCACCGGCTCGAGCTTCGAGCGCAGATCTCCCAGCATGAAGCTGATCAGGTCCTCGGCCTGCAGGCGCCTTTGATCGGCCTCGTCCCGGGCTCGCGTCGCCTCTAGCGCCAGGTACGTCACCACGATCGAGCTCACCACTAGCAACGACACCGCGGCGCCACCTATCGTCACCGCCGCCGTGTGACGCTTCACAAACTTCCGCGCGCGATAGGCGGCGCTGGGCGCGCGGGCGAGGACCGGCTCGTCCTTCAGGTAGCGCAGAACCTCGAAGGCGAGCGCGTTCGCCGTCTCGTAGCGACGCGAGCGATCCTTCTCCATCGCCTTCATCGTGATCCAGTCGAGATCGCCACGGAGTTTCTTGGAGAGCGAGCCGGGATCGGTCTGTCTTACCCGCGCGATGGAATCGCGACGTCCCTCGAGACTGTTGAAGCGCGTGCTGGGAGTCGGCGGATCCTTTTGCAGCAGCGTGTAGAAGACCGCGGCGCCCTGCAGTTCCTGCTGATCGAAGGGCAGCTCGCCGGCCAGCAACTCATAGAGGACCACGCCCAGCGAGTAGATGTCGGTGCGCGTATCGATGTCGAGACCCGACGTCTCGGCCTGCTCGGGGCTCATGTAGGCCGGAGTGCCCACGAACAACCCGGTCTCGGTCTGCAGAGTCTGCTCGGTGAGCCGCTGGTCGATCGCCTTGGCGATACCGAAGTCGATGATCTTGGGAACGGGCTTCCCGTCCTGGACGGTAAGCAAGATGTTGGACGGCTTGAGGTCGCGATGGATGACGCCCTTCTGATGGGCGTGCTGGACCGCCTGGCACACGGGAACGAACAGCTCCAGTCGCTCGCGGATCGAAAGCTCGTTC
>JBDHAL010000184.1:0-6809 GCA_039588075.1 Gemmatimonadota bacterium
CCGATGTCGCCCGGTCGATGTACTCGACGATCATCGAGAACGTGATCATGGTATCGAGCACCGAGGCGGCTGAGCTAACCAAGCTGCTGGAGAACACGTTCCGCTCGGTGAACATCGCGCTGGCCAATGAGATGGCGATCGTTTGCGACAAGCTGGGAGCGGACGTCTGGGAAGTCATCGGGGCGGCCGAGTCCAAGCCCTTCGGGTTTATGAAGTTCACGCCCGGCCCGGGCCTCGGCGGTCACTGCATTCCGGTGGATCCGCACTACCTGTCTTGGAAGATGAAGACGCTGGACTACAAGACACGCCTGATCGAGCTGGCCAGCGAGATCAACGCGGAGATGCCGTCGTATGTGGCCGGCAAGGCGGCTGGCCTGCTCAACGAACAGGGGAAGCCGGTGAAAGGCTCGAAGGTCGTCGTCATTGGCGCCGCCTATAAGCGCGATACCGACGACACTCGCGAATCTCCGGCGCTCGATATCATTCAGTTGCTGGCCGGGAAGGGCGCGGACGTGCACTATCATGACCCTCTCGTCCCCTCGCTCCGTCACGAGGGCCAGGACCTGGAGTCGGAGCCGCTGAGCGAGAGCCTGCTGGCCGACGCCGACGTGATTGTGATCGTGACGGACCACACCGGCACAGACTACGACCTGATTCGACGCTCGGGCCGTCCGGTGGTGGACACTCGAAACGTGCTGGCGAGCGAGGCGGCCAAGAAGGCCGAGCCCGCGACAGCCGGCGACTGAGGGCGAGAGATGGCTAAACGTGCGCTGATAACTGGCATCACCGGCCAGGATGGTTCCTACCTCGCCGACTTCCTACTTGATGAGGGCTACGAGGTATTCGGTCTGGTTCGCCGCACGTCCACGGTGAACCTGGAGCGCGTACGGCACATCGAAGACCGGATCACGATCGTGCCCGGTGACCTGCTGGACGAGAACTCTCTGCTGACGGCGATGGCGGACGTGCAGCCGCAGGAGGTCTACAATCTGGCGGCCCAGTCGTTCGTGCCGACGTCTTGGAACCAGCCGGTGCTGACCGGCGAGGCGACGGCGCTCGGCGTCATGCGATTGCTGGAGGCACTGCGCCGCGTGAGCCCCGGGACACGCTTCTATCAGGCATCGAGCTCCGAGATGTTCGGGAAGGCCCTACAGACGCCCCAGTCGGAAAGCACGCCCTTTTACCCGCGATCACCGTATGGAGTGGCGAAGGTCTACGGACACTGGATCACGGTCAACTATCGCGAGAGCTACGGACTGTTCGCGGTCAGCGGCATCCTGTTCAACCACGAATCGCCGCGCCGCGGGCTCGAGTTTGTGACGCGGAAAGTCACGGACGCCGTGGCGCGGATCAAACTGGGGATGGCGGAGCAACTGCGCCTCGGCAACCTGGATGCGAAACGGGATTGGGGCTACGCAGGTGATTACGTGCGGGCGATGTGGGCGATGTTGCAGCAGGACGAGCCCTCGGACTTCGTCATCGGTACGGGAACCCAACACAGCGTTCGCGACCTGGTGGAGCTGGCGTTTGGCCGGGTGGGCCTGGACTGGCAGGATTACGTGGTCCAGGACGAGCGGCTCCTGCGGCCGGCCGAGGTCGAGACGCTCTTGGCCGATGCCTCGAAGGCCGAGAATCAGCTGGGCTGGACGCCCACGGTCGATTTCGAGGCTCTCGTCAACATGATGGTGGATGCCGATCTGGAGCTTCTGAGTTCCGGGCCGACTGGCGGGGAGAGCTCGTGACGCTGAACCTGGTGACCGGCGCCGACGGTTTCGTCGGGCAGCACCTGGTGTCGGAGTTGTTGAAAAGAGGCGAAGACGTGGTCGGCGCCGTGCGCTTTCAACCGCCACAGCTGACGACGCTGGCGCCGGACGAGGCAGATCGCATTCGTTGGCTCACTCTCGAGCTCGAGCGACAGGAGACGGTTTCCGAAGTCGTTCGCGATGTGGGCGCCGATCGGATCTTCCATCTCGCCGGTCTCTCTTCGGTCGCCGATTCCCTCGACGATGCGGTTTCTCCCATGCGCATCAATGTCGTTGGTACCCTCTTCCTGCTCGACGAGCTCGCCCGGTTGCGCACGGAAAAGCGGCCGGCGCCTGCCGTCCTGATTTCCGGCTCCAGCCAGGTCTACGGTTCGGCGGCGACCCGCCACGTCCCCCTCGGCGAGGACGACCCTCTGGAGCCGCTCAGCCCCTACGCCGTCTCCAAGGCCGCTCAGGAGATGCTCGGGCTGCAGTTTTACCGAGCCCACGACTTGCCGGTCGTCGTCACCCGGAGCTTCAACCACACGGGCCCCGGGCAGCGACCGGTGTTTGTCGCGGCGCAGCTTGCGGCACGGATCCACGCTATCCGGGAGGGCGGCCGGCGGGGAACGGTGAAGGTGGGAAACACCGAGGCGCGGCGCGACTTTACCGATGTTCGAGACGTGGTCAGAGCCTACATAGCGCTGACGGAGCGTGGAGAGCCTGGGTGCGTGTATAACGTATGTTCGGGCCGCTCGTTTGGAGTCGGCGAGCTGCTCGGCATGCTCGCTGAGCTGGCCGGCGTGGAGGTAGAGGTCGAGAGAGACCCCGACCTGGAGCGAAAGGTCGACATTCCGGAGATGGTTGGGAGTTACGCCCGGCTCGCCGAAGCCACGGGCTGGGAGCCGGAGATCGACATGCGTCGCTCACTGGCCGATCTGCTCGCTTTCCAGGGCGCCGGATAGCATGGCGAAGTCGCCGGTGGGTGGTCCCCGCTGGCTCGAGCCCGGGCTCGAGGTTCTGAGACAGAGGTACTTCGGTGTGGAGCCCGGCGGCGCTCGCTGGACGGCCGCAGACTGGTCGCGGGCCACGGGAGCCGCGCTGGTCGAGCGGCTGGGACCCGCGCTGGGCGAAGCGGCGGCGACCTCCGGCGTCGACCTACCCAAACCGTGCTGGGCGGCCCTGGTCGCCGCACGCCTGGAGAACGAGCGGCGCAGCGCAGCCCAGCGCCGGGCGCTCGCTGACCTGGGACCGCTGCTCGAATCGCGCGGAATCGCACCTGTCCTGTTCAAAGGGCTGGCCCTGGCACGCCATTATCCCGACGGGAATGTGCGTGAGGCGGCCGACGTCGACCTGCTGGTGGCGCCTGAGCAGCTAGCGGCCCTGCAGGAGGCCCTCCGCGAGATCGGGTTTCAGCAGTGGGCAGGCGGCGGCCGAGATTTTTCGCGCTACCAATTGAGCTATGCCCGAGACGACGCCGGTGAGGATACAGTCGCGCTGGACCTTCACCCCGCCTGGCACGAGATCTCCCTCGCCTCCGACGGCGGCGCCGTTCGGGTGGGAGAGAGGGTGGAGGTGATCGAGCGGGCCGGGATCGGCGGCGTTCGCTGGGGTGTGTTGCCCTCGGTCTTCGAGCTCTACTTGACCGCCGCCCACTCGGTACTCCATGGCTTCCGAACCGCTTCCGTCTATCTGGACCTGGCCGTGCTGCTCGGCACGGCGGACGAAGCGACGCTGCGCGATGTGGCCGGTCTGGCCCGGGCTAGCGGCCGCGACCGGCATCTGAGACACGCGCTTACCACCGCTGCCGATCTGTTCGGAATCGACGTGGCGAGCGAGTTCTGGAGCCTGCCGCGGCGCCTGGGGGTGCCGCTGGCTTGGCGGATGGGATACGTCGGGTCAGGCGTGCGCTTCCTGCCCAGTTCGCTGGTCATGGAGCTGCTGCTGCGGCGCGGGTTCCGGCGGAAGCTGGGTTTCGCGCGATGGGTGCTGGGGCACGGTGAGCGGGAGCCGGCGAGCCTGGCGGCGAAAGGGCGAAGGCTACTGAGAGGGGTGCGCGGCCTCCACTGGTTCAAGGGAACAGTGTTGCGCTACCGCGGCCGCGGCGCGCCGTTGCGGTCGTAAGCGAGTATCGGATATAATATGTAGCCCCTCCCGTTGCCGCTCTATATTTACTTTGACGGCTACCGCTAAACTTTAGATGACAATCAAACCTACGGGTAGAGATCTATGCAGGTCGGAGTCATAGGTTCAGGATACGTCGGCCTCGTGGCGGGCGCTTGCCTCGCCGAGGCCGGAAACGATGTGATGTGCGGCGATGTCGATGCCGCCAAGGTCGAAGCTCTCAACCAGGGCGAGATCCCCATCTTCGAGCCCGGCCTCGAGCAGCTCATCGAGCGCAACGTCGCCGATGGCCGCCTCAGCTTCACCACCGATATCCCATTGGTTACCAGGGAATCCGAAATCATCTTCATCGCGGTCGGCACTCCCCCCGATGAGGACGGATCCGCCGACCTCCGGCACGTTCTCGATGTCGCCGCGGTAATCGGCGACAGCATGAACGGCCGGAAGATCGTCGTTACCAAGAGCACTGTGCCCGTCGGCACCGCCGCCAAGGTCCGCGAGGCGATTCGCAAACGCACCAAGCACACGGTCCACGTGTGCTCGAACCCGGAGTTCCTCAAAGAGGGTGCGGCGATCGATGACTTCATGCGGCCCGACCGCGTCGTCTTGGGCGTCGAGTCGACCGAGGCCGGAGAAATGTTGGCCGAGCTCTATGAGCCGTTCGTGCGCACGGGCAACCCGATCATTTTCATGGACATCACCAGCGCCGAGCTCACCAAGTACGTAGCCAACGCGATGCTGGCCACCCGCATAAGCTTCATGAACGAGGTGGCCCGAATGTGCGAGCTCACCGGCGCCGACGTATCGCTGGTAAGGAAGGGCATCGGCTCGGACCATCGTATCGGCCCGACTTTTCTATTCCCAGGACCCGGATACGGCGGCTCCTGTTTTCCCAAAGACGTCAAGGCCCTGGCACGCACCGCCGAGGAGTACGGCTACGAATTCAAGGTCATTCGCGCCGCCGAGGAAGTGAACGAGGCGCAAAAGCGACTCTATCTCGAGAAAGTCGAGAAACACTTCGGGTCGGACCTCTCGGGCGTCTGCATCGCCGTCTGGGGCCTCGCCTTCAAGCCCGGGACCGACGACATGCGGGAGTCGCCCGCCATCGTCCTGATCGAAGGTCTACTGGATCGCGGTGCGACCATTCGCGGCCATGACCCGGCCGCCATGGAGAGCGCCCGAAGGATTTTCGGGGACCGTATCGTTTTCTGCAATCGGGATTACGAAGCCGCCGAGGGCGCCGACGCACTCGTCGTCATGACGGACTGGCTGGAGTACAGGAGGCCGAACCTCAAGCGAATCAGGGAGGCGATGAAGTCGCCCGTCGTTTTCGACGCGCGGAATCTCTATGACTCGTCCAGGATGCGGGAACTTCAGTTCACCTATTACCCCCTGGGACGGGAGGCTGTAACGTGAGAGTTCTGATCACAGGTGCGGCGGGCTTTTTGGGCTCGCATCTAGCCGAGCGTTTCGTCGCCGATCGGCACGAAGTGGTCGGTCTCGACAATCTGGTCACCGGCTCGCCTGACAACATCAGCCAGCTCCTCGAAGACGAACGTTTCTCGTTCTACCAGTACGATGTGACCGAGTTCATCTACGTGGCGGGCGACCTCGACGGCGTGTTGCACTTCGCATCGCCGGCGAGCCCGGTCGATTACCTTCAATTGCCCATCCAGACCCTCAAGGTCGGTTCGCTCGGGACGCACAAGGCGCTCGGGTTGGCCAAGGCGAAAGGCGCGCGCTTCCTGCTTGCGTCGACTTCCGAAGTCTACGGCGATCCGGCCATCCACCCGCAGCCCGAGTCGTACTGGGGCAACGTCAACCCGGTTGGGCCGAGGGGCGTCTACGACGAGGCGAAACGCTTCGCCGAGGCCATGACCATGGCCTACCACAGGTACCACGGCGTCGAAACGCGGATCGCTCGTATCTTCAACACATACGGGCCGCGCATGCGACACTATGACGGGCGCGTGGTGTCCAACTTCATCGTTCAGGCGCTGCGCGGCGAGCCGCTCACCATATACGGAGACGGCCAGCAGACCCGCTCGTTTTGTTACGTCGATGATCTGATCGACGGCATCTATCGGCTCTTCCACTTCGAGCACAGCGACCCGGTCAACGTGGGCAACCCCGGCGAGTTCACGATCAAGCAACTAGCCGACCTGGTTTTGGAGCTGACCGGCAGCCGGGCCGGCTGTGTGGACAAGCCGCTGCCGGAGGATGATCCCAAGGTGCGCCAGCCGGACATCACGATTGCTCGGGAAGTGCTCGGTTGGGAACCGAAGGTCGAGCTGAGGGGCGGCCTGGTGAAGACGATCGATTATTTCCGCAACACGCTCGAAGATCGTCGCGAGGACGAGCTGGTATCCCGGTGAAGCTGTCCGTCCTGATCCCCGCGTTCAACGAGCTTGAGACGATCGAAGAGGTCGTCCGCCGGGTGCGATCGATTCAACTCGATATCGAGATCATCGTCGTAGATGACTGCTCGACCGACGGCACCCGCGACGTGGCGCAGCGGCTCCTCGACGCGGGTGAGATCGACGTCCTCGTCCTTCAGCAAAAGAACCAGGGCAAGGGCGCGGCGATCCGGGCCGGCGTCGCTCGCGCCACCGGTGAGGCCGCCATCATCCAGGACGCCGACCTCGAGTACGATCCGGCCGAATACTCCAGGTTGCTCGAGCCCATCAGCCAGGGGAGGGCCGACGCCGTCTACGGGTCCCGCTTCGCCGGCCAGGGCGCCCACCGCGTCCTCTATTTCTGGCATTTCGTGGGCAACAAGCTGCTCACGCTCCTCTCCAACATGGTGACAGACCTGAATCTCACCGATATGGAGACGTGCTACAAAATGTTCCGGCGCTCCGTGTTGGAGAGCCTGGAGATCGAGGAGAATCGGTTCGGCCTGGAGCCCGAAATCACCGCGAAGCTGTCCCTGGGGGGCTGGAG
>JBDHAL010000185.1:0-6808 GCA_039588075.1 Gemmatimonadota bacterium
GCAGCCGGTGATTGCAGAACGTGCATTTGCTCATCACCCCTCGCTCGCGGTCGAAAACAGGCGCGTCGAAGGGGCAGGCCCAAGAGCAGTACCTGCAGCCGATGCACTTGTTCTCGTCCAACAGAACCGCGCCGGTCACCGAATCGCGGCGGTATGCCAGCGCCGGGCATGCGTACATGCAAACGGGCTCGTCGCAGTGGTTGCAGGCCAGCGACAGGTGGTATAGTGGCGCGTCCTGATGCCTGCGAGGGTTGAAGGTCTCTATGCTACGCCAGCTCTGCTCCGGCGCTAACTGATTCTCGATGCTGCACGCCAGGCGACAGGCGCCGCACCCGGTGCACTTGTTCGCATCGAAGACGAAGCTATTCGGCATCGCCCACCACCTCGACCTCGACCCTGACCTCGTGGAACGCCGCACCGTACCCCATGTCGGTCTCGCGCGCGGCCGAGCAAACGTTCACCGCACCGCCTTCCGACATCCACCAGCCGTTCGTTACACACACGCATCCGGCCTTGAGACCGTTATCCAATCGCGCCTCCAACTTCAGGGCGCCCCGATCGTTGAACACCCGAATCCGCTGACCATCCCGAATGCCACGCTTCGCTGCGTCGTCCGGATGAACGTAGACCAGCGGCTTCTCGCCGAACTGCCTTATCATCCGCAGGTTGTTGAACTGCGAGTGGATGCGGTTCTTCGTGTTCGGCGTCAACAAGTACAGGGGGTAGACCCGGGGATCGGGGGAATTGCGCCGGACCGATTCCTCCGGCTCTTCATACGTGGGCAGCCGTCCGACGCCCCAGCGCTCCGTGGCCTCTGCCGACTCCAGCTCGATTTTGCCGGAAGCTGTCCGGAAGACCCGATCGGAGAACGCTACCGTCTGTTCACCGGGCGCCGATACCGGCCCCTCACGCAGGCGATCCAGGGTCAGGCCCTCAAACGGCTTAAGCGCCCGCCGCAGGTAGGCCTCGACTTCGTCATCGGTCACCGGGAAGATCTTCGCGTCTTCCGCCTCTGGAATCTCCAGCCGCTCCCCAAGCAGCCTGTAGATCTCCGACTCCGGCTTAACCTCGCCCGGCGGATCGATCACCTTCTGCTTGAGCTGCATGTACGCGTGCCAATAGGCGCCGATCACGTCCGACTGCTCGAACATCGTCTTGGCCGGCAGAACGATGTCGGCCTCCCGCGCCGTGTCGGTGAGGAACTGTTCCACCACCACCCTGAAATCGAGAGCCCGGAACGCCTCGAGCACCACGTTCGTCTGCGGGTTCTGGGTGACCGGGTTGCCGCGCTCCACCCAGGCCATGCGCAACGGCGGGTCCGCCTGCGCCAGCATCTCGGGGCCGAGCCGAGCCGTCGAGATCGAAACACGCACTACGCCGTCCGGTTCCGCAGGCGGATAGAACGTGAAGGGATCGCGGACTTCGTCGAAGATGTGGCTTTGCAGATTCGCGTACACCCAGCCGGCGCCCGGCTTCCCGATGTTGCCGGTGATCGCGAGCAAGGCGAGCAGTGCCCGCATCGTCTGCCCGCTGTTGCTGTAGCGTTGCATCCCGTAGCCCGGGCTGATCGTGACCGGCGCGATCGTTCCAAAGTACTCGGCCAGCCGATGGATGTACTCGACCGGCACGTCGCTGATCTCGGATGCCCGCTCAGGCGTGAAGTCATTTAACGACGCCGCGAAGGCGGGAAACCCGTGAACGTTGGCCTCGATGAAGGCGCGATCGATCCGCTCCGACTCGATCAGCAGGTGCGCCACGGCGAGCGCCAGCGCCCCGTCGGTGCCAGGCCGCGGCTGGACGAGCAGCGCCGCTCGCTCGGCCGACTCCGTGCGTCGCGGATCGATGACCACCAGCTTCGCGCCTTCGCTCAGCGCCCGCTCGATGAACGCCATCTGGTGGATGTTGGTCTCGGCGGAGTTCTTCCCCCACAGTACGATCAGCCTGGCTTCCGCGATGTCCCACGGCGCGCTGTGCTTGTTCTCGCCCAGCGTCAACCGCGTTGCCTCCAGGCCGGCCGGCCAGCACAGATCGCCGTAGGTCGTCGTGCACCCGCCGTACAGCCGCCAGAACTTCATCCCCACATCGTTCAGAAGTCCCTTGGTCCCGCTCGCGCTGTAGTAGAGGACGGACTGCGGCCCGCATTCATCTCTCAGCTCGGTGAGCTTCTCCGCGATGAGATCGAGCGCGTACGTCCACGAGATGCGCTCGAACCTCTCCGTCCCCGGCACGCGCCGCAGTGGGTGGAGAATTCGATCCGGCGCGTACACCCGTTCCACGTAGCTCAGACCTTTCAAGCAGGCGCCGCCAGGCGTGGCACGGTTGCCACCGTGGGGCTCGATCCGCCGGATGCGGCCGTCCTCCACGTGTACCTTCATGGCGCACGTGCTGTAGCAGTTGCGTGGACAGGCGGTGGTGAAAACTGTCATGTCCTATCTTCGTGTCGCGTCCGAGTTCGAAAAGCTCGACATATATAGGCGCGGGTGTTCAGCAGCGGCAAGCACGGCGGGCGGCCGAAGAAGCAGGATGCGGCTGACCCGCCCGTCAGTCAACTTTGGAAGCCGCCCAACGTCCCCGCTTTCCTCTGCGGCTCTGACGCTTATCTTGTGGCCTGAGTACAGCTTGCTTCGGATACCGGAACTGGCGGAGGAGAGGACATGAAGTCGACCCGGATTTCCCGTACGACGCTCAACAGGACGCTGGCCATCATTGGGGTAGCGGTCATTTTTCTCCAGATATTGTACATCGCCGAAACGCGCGCACAGGTCGCCATCGTCTTGGCCGGCCTGCTCCTCAACCAGATGGGGACCTGGGGCCTGGCCAGCCGGCTGCTTCCGGACAGGAGGATCTTCATGCTGCTGCGGGCCGAGGTCGATCACTTCCTGAACCTGGTCCGCCGCCTGCACGTGAGTGCGGTCGAAAAGGCGAGCGAGCACGTGGAGTCGACCCGAGGTGAGATGCACGAATCGGTGGACCGAATGGTGGGAATCGCGGCCACGGGCGAAGCGGGGAGATGGTGACCGGGGAGATGGTAACCGGTGACCGGTAACCGGTAACCGGTAACTTCTTACCGATTACCTATCCGCGACGAGCTGGCGCAGTACGTACTGCAGGATTCCGCCGTTCCGGTAGTACTCGAACTCCTGCGGCGTGTCGATCCGGACCAGGGCCGTGAACGCCACGGCGGAGCCGTCGGGCTTCGTTGCGGAGACCTTGACCTCATTCACGTCTTCCGGGCTCTCAATCTCGAATACCTCTTCACCGCTCAGGCCCAGCGTTTCGGCGCTCGTGCCGGGCTGGAACTCCAGTGGCAGGACGCCCATCCCGATCAGGTTGCTGCGGTGGATCCGCTCGTAGCTCTCGGCGATCACCGCCCGGACCCCCAGCAGGAGCGTGCCCTTTGCCGCCCAATCGCGGGATGAGCCGGAGCCGTACTCTTTTCCGGCGAGCACGACGAGCGGCGTCCCCTGCTCCAGGTAGCGCATCGCCGCATCGTAGATCGCCATCTGCTCGTCGCCGGGCAGCAACCGCGTGTAGCCGCCCTCGACGCCTGGCACGAGCTTGTTACGGAGCCGGACGTTGGCGAAGGTGCCGCGCATCATGACTTCGTGATTGCCGCGTCGCGATCCATAGGAATTGAAGTCGCGGGCCTCGACACCGTTCTCGATCAGATAACGACCGGCCGGGCTGTCCACTTTGATCACGCCGGCGGGCGAGATATGGTCGGTGGTCACGGAGTCGCCGAGATAGACCAGAACCTTGGCGCCGCGGATCCCTTCCACTGCCGGCGGCTCGAGTGTGAGACCTTCGAAGAACGGCGGGTGCTTCACGTAGGTGGATTCGGGTTCCCAGTCGTAAAGATCGCCCCTGGGAACCGGCATCGCCTTCCACTGCTCGCTACCCTCGAACACCTCGGCGTACGTCGTCCGGAACATCTCGGACTGCAGCGCGTGCTGGACCGTCTCCTGCACTTCCTGCTGCGTCGGCCACACGTCCCGCAGGTAGACCGGCTCGCCGTCCGCGCCTATCCCCAGCGGCTCCTCCGTGAGATCGATGTCCATGCGGCCCGCCAGCGCGTACGCCACCACCAGTGGCGGGGAGGCCAGGTAGTTGGCGCGGACCTCGGCGTGGACTCGGCCTTCGAAGTTGCGGTTACCGGAGAGCACCGCGACCGCCACCAGCCCGCCCTGCTGTATTCCGCTGGATATCTCCTTGTCCAGCGGCCCGCTGTTGCCGATACACGTCGTGCAACCGTAGCCGACCACGTTGAAGCGGAGCTTCTCCAGGGGCTCGAGCAACTCGGCCTTCTTCAGGTACTCCGTAACGACCTTCGATCCCGGCGCCAGGCTGGTCTTGACCCACGGCTTGCTCTCTAGGCCGCGCTCCACCGCCTTCTTCGCCACCAGTCCCGCCGCGATCAAAACCGACGGGTTCGACGTGTTGGTGCAGCTCGTGATCGCCGCGATCACTACCGAGCCATGGCTCAACTCGAAAGTGGTCCCGTTCCGCGAGACCGACACGGCGCTATCCTCGATCAGCTTTTGGGCGTCACGACCGGCGGCACCCGGCGCCAGCGAGTCCAGGGCGGCGCCGAACGCCGTCTTGGCGCGGCCCAGCGAAACACGGTCCTGCGGTCGTTTCGGCCCGGCGAGACTCGGCTCCACCGTTCCCAGATCGAGATCCAGCGTGTCGGTGTACTCCGCCTCCGGGCTGTCCGCCGTGTGGAATAAGCCCTGCTCCTTCATGTAGGCTTCGACAAGGGCTACCTGTTCGTCTCCGCGACCGCTGAACCGCAGGTAGCGCAGCGACTCCTCGTCCACCGGGAAGATCGCGCAGGTCGAGCCCATCTCCGGCGACATGTTGCTGATCGTGGCGCGGTCGGCCAGCGGCAACTTCGCTAGCCCCTTACCGTAAAACTCCACGAACTTGCCCACCACGCCTTTTTCCCGCAGCATCTCGGTCACCCTCAGCACCAGGTCGGTGGCCGTCGCGCCCTCGGGCAACCGCCCGGTCAGCTTGAAGCCGATCACCTGCGGGATGAGCATGCTGATCGGCTGCCCCAGCATCGCCGCCTCGGCTTCGATCCCTCCCACGCCCCAGCCCAGGACACCGATCCCGTTGATCATCGTCGTATGGGAGTCGGTCCCCACCAGAGTGTCGGGATAGGCCCAGCCCGTCTCGTTGGCCATCACCACCCGCGCCAGGTACTCCAGGTTCACCTGGTGAACGATCCCCGTTTCCGGCGGCACGACCCGGAAATTCTCGAACGCTTCCTGCCCCCAGCGCAGGAAACCGTATCGTTCCCGGTTCCGCTCGAACTCGCGCTCGCTGTTGATCCGCAAGGCGTCAGCGCTACCGTAGGCATCCACCTGGACCGAGTGGTCGATCACCAGCTCCGCCGGCTGCAGCGGGTTGATCCGGGTCGGCTCCCCACCCAGAGCCCGGATCGCCTCCCGCATCGCCGCCAGGTCGACCACCGCCGGCACCCCGGTGAAGTCCTGCAGCAGGACCCGGGCGGGCCGGTAGGCGATCTCCGTCGCGGGCTCAGCCGCCGCATCCCAACGAGCCAGCGCCTCGATATCCGCCGACGGCACCGTCGAGCCATCCTCGTGGCGCAGCAGGTTCTCGAGCAGAACCCGCAGCGCGAACGGCAGCCGCGCCACCGGCAGCCCCGCCTTCTCTAGCGCTTCCAGCCGCGCAATCCGGTAAAGGTTACCCCCGCACTCGAGCTTCCCGTGACTCCCGAACGTATCCGGCATCAGTCTCTATCCTTCGCGTAATTATGCACGTACCACCCCCCTTAACGTCCGACCTAACCCCCGCCTCGTCAATACACCAACCCACCCGCCTCCTTGCCCATCACTTCTCGCTTCTCCAGGACACCGACAAGGTCAACGACAACGACAACGACAATGAGAAGCGAGAAGCGAGTTACAAAAAGCGCGGGCGGTCGATGACGACCGCCCGCGCTGAAAGCCATGCAGCCCGGGCTGCGCTAGAAGGCGACCGAGGCGCCCGCGATTTCGAGTCCTAACCCGAACAGCACGGTCATCCCGACGAACACTTCCTCGAAGCCGTTGAACAAAGCACCGAGCGCTACGAGCTCGCTGTCGCTCAGAGTGCTGCCGTCCGGCCGCTGCAGGAACAGGCTGTTGATATTGCCGGCAATCACCGCGACGAGTTCATCGTTGAACGTTACGCCGCTCCCATCGGTAACCAACCCGCCAGAGTCGAGCCCGAAGGTGCACTCCACGACGTCGCTGGTCGCCGAGTTCGCCATAACCAGGCGCGTGTCGGAGGAGCCGGTGGCGTCCAGGCTGATCTCGAACAGGAAATCGAGCTGGGCGAAAGTCATCGTGAACGACGTCGAGAAGCTCACGTCGTCGCCCATGATGGAGAAGTCGAAGTCCAACTGATCGGTGCCGTCGCCGACGAAGCCCACCATAGAGAGATCGAAGTTGATCTCGTCCACCGTTCCCATGATGTCATAGCTCACCAGCGTGTCCGTCCCCACGACGGCGACCATCTGGACGTCCAGGTTCGGGAACGAGCTCAGGTCGACGATATCGATGTAGCCGATGTCGTCCAACGGCACGGCCGGCAGGAATGTCTGCGAATCGAGGGTGTAGAGCAGGAAGCGGATGCCGTTCGCCGGCGCCCCGGTCAAAGTCGTGTCGTTTATCCAGCCCTCCGCACCCGGGTCCCAGATGCAGGTCGCGCCCAGCAGGGCCGCCGGGATGTTCGCCGCGACGTTGCCGCCGGAGTTCCCCTCGCGGCCCCAGCTTCTTAGCTGGGAGTGCAGTAGCTCGGC